>CAYULN010000001.1:0-8792 GCA_964445605.1 uncultured Caulobacteraceae bacterium
CACTTCCGTGGCATTTTGCGCCAGGGCCGGGGTCGAAAGCGCCGAAAAGGCGAGTAAGGCCAGGAAAATTCGTTTCATAGGAAGACACCTTCGCTGAATTCGCCAGACACACAGCAAAACCCGGGCCGTTCAGGCTTAGCCGTTTTCCTGATCTTCCGCCACTGCCTGCCCTGGGGTTTCCGATGTGGTGTCCTTGGTCTTGCGAAACGGGACGACCACCAGGTTGTCCGTGGCTGTGCCGCGCGCGAAACCCTTGGAAATCAGCTGCGAGGCAGGCAGGGCGTCGTCCGGTTCGCGCGGCGCTTCGCCTGTGCCGAGACCGTCCGCATTCAAGGCCGCGGGATCGGCATTGGCGAGGTCCTCGCGATCAAGATAGGAAATGGCCAGTTCGCGGAAAATGTAGTCGAGTATCGACGTCGCTGACCGCACCCGGTCATTGCCGGTCACCGGGCCGGCCGGCTCGAAGCGTGTGAACACATAGGCGTCGACGAATTCCTCCAGCGGGACGCCATATTGCAGTCCGATCGAGATAGCGATGGCGAAATTGTTCATCAACGACCGGAAAGCAGCGCCTTCCTTGTGCATGTCGATAAAGATTTCGCCCAGGGCGCCATCGACGTATTCGCCGGTATGGATATAGACCTTGTGACCACCAACGGCGGCCTTCTGGATATAGCCCTTGCGGCGGTCGGGCAGCTTCTGGCGCGAGCGATCGCGCTCGACGATCTTCTCGACCACACGCGGAGCGGCCGGTGCCTGTTCTGAGACGGGGAAGGATCGTTTCGGCGCCTCCTCGACCTCCGGGATGTCGAGCGAGAAGTCTTGTGGCGGTTCGGGGCGGATCACCGAAAGGGCGCGCAGATCCATGCCCGCGGCCAGGGAATAGAGCTTCATCGCTTCGGTCACGCCCTGGTCCCAGGTAAGGCTGAGCGGCGCCGTCGACGGTGAATCGATGAAGGGTTCAATCCTCTGTCGGACGGTGAGGCGGGCTTTGGTGGACAGCGGCGCGAGCAGGGCATGGCTGTCTTCGTTGACCGTTTTCAGGCTGTCGAGGTCGGCGGTGCCAAACAAATGGGCTTGCGCCTCGGCGATCTCGGTTTCCGAAAAGCCCATGACGGTCAGCAGGTTGAGCGAAGGATCGGAGAGATCGCTTTCGCTTAGACCCCATATGTCGCGGATGAAATTGGCATCGAGCACTTGCGATGAGACGACGTCGCTCAGCGTTGTCGCGGCCATCAGAGCAGCTTGTAGCCGGCCGATCTCGAAATCGCTTAGGCCCTTGGCTTTAAGAGAGGTGGTGTTGATGTGCGGCGCTTCGGTCAGATCGCGATGCCCGAGGCGGTGCGAGCGCACTTCATGTAAATCGGCATCAATTGCTTCCAAACCATTGATAACGCATGCTTTCAAGGTGGGAAGCAGTAAGCCATCGTCGCTTTCCATAACGGTCAGGATGTCGCCGACCGGTTGATCGCCCAGTCCGGCACCGAGGCGCAAGGTCAGTTCCGGATCGCTGAACAGGGCAGTTGTCGTGGCATTGCGCAGGCCGGTTTTCTTGGCGAGTTTCAAAGCGGCTTGTGTCAGGTCAAGGGCGTGGCTTTTGAGCGGCGTCAGGTCGAGTTCGCCCGGCGCCTTCAGCGCAGTGACGCGATAAAGGCGCTGGCTCAAACGATCGATGCGGTCGGCCTTGTCGGCGGTGAAGGCGTCATACGCGCCGATGCGGACGGCCAGATGCGCCGAGGCGTTGGTGGCGGCGGCATCGAACAGGGCGAACAGGTGCGCCATCAACTCAAGGCCATTGGGATCGTTCAGCGATAAACCCTGGCCCATGATGGTTTCGGCGACGCCCGCCGGGGTCAGGCCGAGGGGGCGTTGGGCGGCACGCGCCTGGGCTTCGGTATCACTGGCTGAGAAGCCAATAGACGATTCAATATCAAGAGCATGGACCCATAGACTGATGCATTGCACGAAGGCGTCGTTGTCGAAGCTGCCGTCGCTGGCGAAGAAACGTTCGATCTGGATGGCGGCTTTCGGCGCCAGGTTTTGGGCTTCGACGGTCTCGGCGTCCTGGGGTGAGAAGACAAGATGGACACCCGGTGTTTCCAGAGCGGTTTCGGCAAACAGGACGGTGAGGGGATCGCCGGCCGACACCAGGTCACGCGGGGCGACAACGGCGCGGTGACGCACAGGCTCAACAACCGGTCCGGCAACGCGACTCCAGGGGCTGTCGCCGCCTGTCAGGCTCAACTGGATTTGCTTGGAAATCAGAGCGTCCGACGCGCCCAGACGACGGGCGCGGCCGGCGGCCCGCGCCAGGGCCGGATTGTGGCGAGGGCTGGCGCGCTGTTCGCCTTCGGCGCGCTGCACGGCGCTGGTGATCTCGTCCAGCGCGTCCGCCAGCCGTCGGGTCGTAGCAGTTTGAAGGGTTTTGGTGCGCGATTCGAGCAGCAATTGGTTCAAGGCCTGGCGGCCGCCATGGTCGTCGAGATAGAGCGGGGCGCGCTCGGTGGCCGGGATAAGCACGTCGCCGGCTGTCGGATGAACGCGATGGCCGGACGCCAGGCCAGTGGCGGGTGCAGCCAGCCCGGCCAACATGGTCGCTTCCAAAGTTTCCGCAAACTCAGTAGCTTCGGCTGGATTGCTGAAGTGGCCCAGACGCAGGCCCCATTGCGACAGACGATGCGCGTAGTCGGCCGTGGCTCCACCGAAGGCGTCGCTGTCGGCATCGCCGCCGCGCCGCCAGGTGCCGGACGGCAAATCGCGGGGCAGCGAATCGGCCCAGTCCAGCCAGGCTTCGGCCTGCGCCGAGGTCAGGCTGCGTGGACAGATCACCTCGGTAAAGGTGCCGGCGCGTTCAATCACTCGCGATTCTAGGTCGTCGATACGGATCAGGCGGCTGAGGGCGGGTGACATAAAGGCCATGACTTTTTCCGAAAATACGCGTGGCGGAGGAATAGCCTATCGCCGTTCCGGTAGCTTATCAATAAATCTGGTGGGCGACGGGCTTTTCATCCACAACATGTTGATTGGGCGGCCGGCAAATAATTTTGCCTCGTCAAACGGCCGCGCTTTACCTTCGCCGCGACGCTCATTATAGTCACGGTCCTGTGTACGGAGAGGCATGTCTCCGCTTTGAGGACCAAGGCTTTGCTGGCAAATATCTTCACCTGGTGGACGGGCAGCGGCACGATCGGCACCATCTTCACCATCGGCAAGCGCGGCCGCCACGTCGGCACCGACGAATTCGGCAATCGCTATTTCGAAGACCGCACGGCGAAGAATGCCTACGATCCAGGCCGCAAGCGCCGTTGGGTGCTGTATAAAGGTTATGCCGACGCCTCGAAAATCCCGCCCGACTGGCATGGCTGGATGCACTACACCTATGACGAGCCGCCGTCGCAGCAGCCTCTGCCGCGGAAAGCCTGGGAAAAGCCGCACCTGCCGAATTTCAGCGGCACGCCGTTCGCCCAGTTTCCGCCGGGCTCGCTGAGCGCCGAAGCCCAGCGATCGCCGACCACCGGCGACTATGAAGCCTGGAAGCCGTAACCAGCATGACCGGGACCCCGTCACGCCTGCGTCCGCATATCGCCGCCTTCGGCGTCAAGGCGGCCCTGTGCGCAATGGTGGTCGGTTCTGTCATCCCGGCTTCAGCCCAGGTGCCGCCGGCGCGGCGCGGCGACGATCCCAATAGCAACCATCCTCCACGCTATGTCGATAGCGCCGACTATGAGCGCCAGCCCTATTACGTCGATGGTGTCGAATACAAGCCTTATGTCCCGGACAAGAAGAAGGCCAAGCCGGCGGCTGATGCGGTCAAGGCGGCGCCGCAGCCGGTAACGCCTGACAGCACGCCGCAGCCCGACCTGCATCCGTATGTGCCGCCGTCGGCGCCTTCGGCGTCGAAATCGAGCGAAACCAGCTCCCACGCCACGCAGCAGACTGCTGCAGCTTCGTCGTCATCCTCGTCCGACGAACCGGTCGTGCCGAAAAAGCGCCAGCGCTATGGCGTGGCGATCATCGAAGCCCTCGACAAGATTTCTTCGGAAAGCGTCCGTTTCGAAGCGCCGATCGGCCAGCCGATCCGCTACAAGGGTCTGATCTATACGGTCAAGGCGTGCGAAACCACGGCGCCGGACGAAGCCTTCCCGGATGTCATCGCCTATATGGCGGTACGGACCAATCCCGTGTCGGAGACCAAGACGGCACCGGAGGTCAAGTCGAAGGAAATCTTCCACGGCTGGACCTACGCCTCGACGCCGGGGCTGAACCCGTTGCAGCACCCGATCTATGACGCCTGGGTGATCGCCTGCCGCAAGCCTTTGGCCGGCGCGGCGCAAGGTTCTTAGTCGCCTTTGATGATCTCCATCACTGCCTTGCCGGAGGTACCGCCGGGCAGGGCATAGAAATCCGCTTTTAATTCAATGGCCTGGTTGAGCCGAACAAGATAGTCCGGCTTGGCGATCTCGACGACGCCGAACTGGCGGAGGTGTTCGGTCTGGAACTGACAATCAAGCAGGGTGAAGCCGCCGGCCTTGAGCCGCGCTACCAGGTGGACCAGGGCGATCTTCGAGGCGTCGGTGGCGCGCGACACCATGCTTTCGCCGAAGAAGACGCCACCGATGGCGACGCCGTACAGGCCACCGATCAACTGATCGTCGCGCCAGACCTCGACGCTGTGGGCCAGGCCACGCGCGAACAAGGCCTGGTAAAGAGATTGAATCGCGTGAGAAATCCAGGTTGATGGCCGATCACTGGCGGCTTCGGCGCACAGCTCGATCATGGTGGTGAAGGCGGTATCGACACGCACCACGTAGTCGTCGCGCCGCACCGACCGCGCCAGCCGCGACGGCACATGCAGCCCGTTGAGTGGCAGAATGCCACGCAGCGGCGGATCGACGAGAAACAGATACTCGTCGTCGCGCGCGTCCGACATCGGAAAGACGCCGGTCCGGTAGCAATGGATCAGATCGTCGAGCGTGAAATCGGGCACGGGCGCGAATCCAGAAAATTACGGCCCTTTGAATAGCCTTTGGAGGCGGGAATGCAATATCTATCGGGCTTTGCGCAAGGTTTCCGCTGCCAGGACCAGCGCGCCGCCAACGGCGTAGCAAACAAAGTCCTTCAGGTCGAAGGCGCCACCCAGGACCACTCGTGCGATGCGATTGCGGCTCAGGCCCAACAGGTCAAGCAGGTGGAAATATTGGCCAAACTCGATAAGAACCGCGATCAGCAAGGCGGCGAGGAGTGCGGCCGTGGCGTTCCACGGCGTTACGACGCGCAGGCCAAGATAGACCAACACCACTGCCAGGATATCGCCAACATAGGGCCGGATGATCTGGTCGTGAACGAACAGCGCGATCAGCACCTCGACAGCGAAGACCGCGATGGCCGCCAGGCCGTAAATGATCCGGCTTTTCGACATCCCCCCGAATGCTCTTTACGCTGAGGCCGCTTCCTGCGCCTTGATCCAATTTTCCAGCCAGTGGATGTTGTAGTCGCCGGCCTGGATGTCCTTCTCGTTGAGCAGGTCGAGGAACAGCGGGATCGTCGTGTCGATGCCGGTGACCACCGTCTCGCCCAGGGCGCGCTTCAGGCGGGCGAGGGCCTCCGGCCGGTCGCGGCCGTGGACGATCAGCTTGCCGATCAGCGAGTCGTAATAGGGCGGCACCGAATAGCCGTTGTACAGCGCCGAATCCAGGCGAACACCGAGCCCGCCAGGGGCATGGAAGTCGGTAACGGCACCCGGCGATGGCGCGAAAGTGCGGGCGTTTTCGGCGTTGATGCGGACCTCGATCGAATGGCCGCTGATCTCGATGTCGGATTGCTTGAACGACAGCGGATAGCCTTCGGCGATGCGGATCTGCTCGCGCACCAGGTCGACGCCGGTGACGTATTCGGTGACCGGGTGTTCGACCTGAAGGCGGGTGTTCATCTCGATGAAGAAGAACTCGCCGTCCTCGTAGAGGAACTCGATGGTGCCGACGCCGAGATAGCCGATTTTCTTGATGGCGTTGACGACGATCATGCCGATCTTGTCGCGGGCCTTGGCGTCGATGACGGGCGAGGGGGCTTCTTCCAGCACCTTCTGGTGGCGGCGCTGCAGCGAACAGTCGCGTTCGCCGAGGTGGCAGACATTGCCGTGGCCGTCGGCGATCACCTGGATTTCGATGTGGCGCGGCTTCTGGAGGTAGCGCTCCATATAGACCGTGCCGTCGCCAAACGCCGCCTGGGCTTCAGTCTGGGCGTTCATGACGGCTTCGGCCAGTTCGTCGCGGGTCTTGGCGACCTTCATGCCGCGTCCGCCACCGCCGGCCGCCGCCTTGATCAGAACGGGGAAGCCGATGGATTCGGCAGCCGCCATGGCTTCCTCGACGGTTTCGACGCCGCCGTCGGAACCCGGGACGACCGGAATCCCTGAGTCCTTGGCCGCTTGCTTGGCGGTGATCTTGTCGCCCATCATCCGGATATGCTCCGGTTTGGGACCGATAAAGGTTAGGCCATGGGCGCCGACGATCTCGGCGAAGCGGGCATTTTCCGACAGGAAGCCGTAGCCGGGGTGAATTGCCTGGGCGCCGGTGATTTCGGCGGCGGCGATGATCGACGGGATGTTGAGATAGGACTTGGCCGCTGCCGCCGGGCCGATGCAGACGCTGTGGTCGGCCAGATGCACGTGCATGGCGGAGGCGTCGGCCTCGCTGTGGACGGCGACGGTTTCGATGCCCATCTCGCGCGCGGCGCGGATGACGCGAAGCGCGATCTCGCCCCGGTTGGCGATCAGGATCTTGTCAAAGGTCTTCATGCTTACTCAAACGCAACGAGCGCTTCGCCGAATTCGACCGGCTGGGCGTTGCTGACGAGGATTTGCGACACCACGCCGTCGCGCGGCGACGGGATGGGGTTCATGGTCTTCATGGCCTCGATGATCAGCAGGGTCTGGCCCTGCTTGACCTTATCGCCGACCTTGATGAAGGCGTCGGCGTCCGGCTTGGGGGCGAGGTAGACGGTGCCGCCCATGGGCGACTTGATGGCATCCTTGGGTGCGGCGGCCGCCGCCGGGGCCGAATCATGGGCGGGGGCCACAGGCGCTGGGGCCGCAGCGGCCATCGGCACGGCGGCTTGCGGTGCCGGAACATAGGAAACGGCGGCGGGGGCGGCCGTCAGTTGCCGGGCAACGCGAATCTTCAGATCGCCTTGTTCGACCTCGATTTCCGACAGCTCGGTTTCCTTGAGAATGTCGGCGAGCTTGCGCACCAGCTTGGGGTCGATCGGCTCGGGCGAGGATTTGGCTGTCGTCATGTAATAACCTTGGGTTCCGGCGTAAAAGTCAGAAAAAGCTAGTCTTTTTTACGACTGGGTCAGGGAGAGGGCGGCCTGAAGGGCCAGTTCATAGCTAAGGGCGCCGAATCCTGCAACAATCCCTTTTGCCGCCAGCGACACATAAGAGTGATGGCGGAAGGGTTCGCGGGTCTGCGGATTCGACAGGTGGCATTCGATGACCGGGATTGTCAGGGCTTTGAGCGCATCGAGCAGCGCCACGGAGGTGTGCCCGTAACCGGCCGGATTAATGATCAGGGCGCAACCCTGTTCGCGCGCTTCGTGAATCCAGTCGATCAGCTCGCCTTCGTGATTGCTTTGGCGGAAAACCAGCTTGAAGCCGGTCTTGTCCAGGCGGGTGCGGAGGGTGGCTTCGATATCGGCAAGCGTGGTCCGGCCATAAATTTCCGGCTCCCGCACACCCAAAAGGTTGAGGTTGGGGCCGTTGAGGACATATATGGTCTTGGAAGGCGTAGGTTGGGAAGGCATCCGGCTCACGTCTTATGATTTTAGGGCGGCACTTGTATCAATGTGAACGAATGGCCACAAGCCGTACTGTGCGCGGCCCGTCTTTTTAGACAGACTGGTATTAGGAAAAATTTGGTTCCCAAATGGTAAAAATCCTGTTGAACGGCGAGGAAAGGGAGGTTACGGCCTCCACCGTGACGGCCCTGATCGACGAAATCGGGCTGGACGGGCGTAAGGTCGCGGTCGAGCGCAATCTCGAAATCGTGCCGCGCTCGCAGTATCTCGCCACGGGCCTCAGCGATGGCGACCGGCTGGAAATCGTGCATTTCGTAGGAGGCGGTTGAGCCGTGGACGACGCAAAGAAAATGGCAGCCGATACATTGGTAACGGACACCTGGACCGTCGCGGGGCGGACCTTCTCGTCGCGGCTGATCGTCGGTACCGGCAAGTATAAGGACTATGCCCAGAATGCCGCTGCCGCCGAGGCTTCAGGCGCCGAGATCGTCACGGTCGCCGTACGCCGGGTCAATCTGACCGACCCGAAACAGCCGATGCTAATGGATTTCGTCAAGCCGGACCGGTTTACCTATCTGCCGAACACAGCCGGCTGCTTTACCGGCGAGGACGCCGTGCGCACGTTGCGCCTGGCGCGCGAGGCCGGCGGCTGGGATTTGGTCAAGCTTGAGGTTTTGTCTGATCCGAAGACGCTTTATCCCGATATGGAAGAGACCCTGCGGGCATTAAAGCTGCTGGTCAAGGACGGTTTCGAGGTCATGGTCTATTGTTCCGACGATCCGGTCTACGCCATGAAACTGGAAGAAGCGGGCGCCTGCGCTATCATGCCGTTGGGCGCTCCGATCGGTTCAGGGCTAGGCATCCAGAACCGCGTCACCCTGCGCATCATCGTCGAGAACGCCAAGGTGCCGGTGCTGGTCGATGCCGGCGTCGGTACGGCTTCGGACGCGGCGGTCGGCATGGAACTCGGCTGCGACGCCATCCTGATGAACACGGCG
>CAYULN010000002.1:0-6245 GCA_964445605.1 uncultured Caulobacteraceae bacterium
CATAAGCGAGGACAGAAGTGTCCTCGCGTTTTTTTTGCCCAGCCACGGGGGCGAGGCTAAAGGTTCAAATGGTTACGGATCAGAACGAACATACCCTGGCGCGTGCGGCGATTATCGCCGGCATCGGTCTGCATACGGGTGTGATGGTGCGCATGGTTGTGCGCCCGGCCCCGGCCGGTACCGGCGTCGTCTTTGTCCGTAGCGACGTCACCGACCGCGACAACCACGTCCCGGCCCTGGCCCATAACGTCACCCAGACCCGTCTCGGCACCGTCATCACCAACGAAGCCGGCGTCTCCGTCTCGACCATCGAACACGTCATGGCCGCCTTTGCCGCTTTGGGCGTCGACAACGTCTATGCCGAAGTCGACGGCCCGGAAGTGCCGATCATGGACGGCTCGGCCCTGCCGTTCGTGCAGATCCTCGACCAGGCCGGCTTCCGTCGCCAGGCGACGCCGCAGATGGTCATCGAAATCCTGAAGCCCATCGAAGTCGTCGAGGACGACAAGCGCGCCGCGCTCCTGCCGTGCGACCGCTTCGAAGTGCGCTTCGAAATCGACTTCCCGGGCAGCCCGATCGGTCATCAGGCCGTCGACCTGGTCGTCACCGAGGACTCGTTCCGTGAGGAACTGGCGGCGGCCCGCACCTTCGGCTTCCTGCAAGGCGTTGAAGCCCTGCGCGCGGCCGGTCTGGCCCGCGGCGGCTCGCTCGACAACGCCATTGTCATTGACGGCGACAAGATCCTCAACGAAGGCGGCCTGCGTTTCGTTGACGAATTCGCCCGCCACAAGGCGCTTGACGCCATCGGCGACCTGTACGTTCTCGGCATGCCGATTATTGGCAGGTTTGAAGGAATCCGCGCCGGCCATGGCCTTAATAATGCCGTGGTTCGTGCCCTATTGTCGGCCCCGGATGCCTACCGCATCGTGACCCGCGGCGCCGATCTGGCCGAAGCCGTCTAAACCGCTCCGCCGACACGGATTTCCGGTTGGCGGGCGCGGCGCGCTCGTGTAGATGTATCCCCCGAAATAAGAGATGATGCGCCGCCATCCGGCGTCAGGCGAGAGGGTTTTTGCGTGAGTCCTGTCCGGTTTTTCAAGATGTCCGCGGCCGTGGTCCTCGTGGCGGCTGCCGCGACGGTGGGCTTGAGCGGCTGTTCGCAGAAATATAACGGCAACAAGCACCTGGTCTACGAAGAGCGCCCGGTCGAGCTGCTCTATTCGACCGGCATGGAACGCCTCGACACCAAGGAATGGAGCGAAGCCGTCCAGTATTTCGAGGAAGTGCAGCGCCAGCACCCCTATTCGGAATGGTCGCGCCGCGCCATCGTCATGTCGATCTACGCCAACTACATGGCGGAACGCTATACCGAGACGTCGGCGGCCGCCGATCAGTTCATCCACCTCTACCCGGGCAACGAACTGACGCCCTACGCCTATTACATGAAGGCGATCTGCGCCTTCGAACAGATCGTCGATGTCGGCCGCGACCAGGGCTACACCACTTCGGCGCAGGCGATGCTGCGCGACGTCGTGCAGCGCTATCCGGACAGCGAATACGCCCGCGACGCCCGCCTCAAGCTCGACATGGTGCAGGATCAGCTGGCCGGCAAGGAAATGGAGATCGGCCGCTATTACCTGACCGAAAACCAGCCGCTCGCCGCCATCGGCCGCTTCAAGACGGTGGTCGGCGACTACCAGACCACCAGCCACACGCCTGAGGCCCTGTATCGCCTGGTCGAGGCCAACGAGATGATGGGCCTGCACGACGAAGCGATTCGCGACGGCGCCGTGCTCGGCTACAACTATCCGGGCGACCGCTGGTACGCCGCGGCCTATAAGCTCCTGACCGACAAGGGCGAGAAGCCGTCGGTCGCGCCCAATCCGGCTGGCGCCAAGGGCGTGGACAAGCCCGATCCCAAGAATAAGAAGGGCTGGCTGAGCTTTATGCGGCCGAAGGCTTAGGCCCTTCTCCCCAAATGTTCGCGAAATGTTCTTGTCTTTTCGCGAAAATGCGCTTTAATGAAGGCAGTCATCGCGAGTCGGTGGCTGCCTTTATTCGTTAAGCGCTTCCCGAAAAGTGTGTAGCCATGTCGTTGTGCACTTTTCGGATAAGAAGCGCGGCCAGCCTAAATGGTGACGCGCATGTTGACCCGCCTGACCATCAACGACGTCGTTCTTGTCGACCGGCTTGAGCTGGACATCCAGCCGGGCCTGAGCGTCCTGACCGGCGAAACCGGGGCAGGGAAGTCGATCCTGCTCGATAGTCTGGGCCTGGCCACCGGGGCGCGTTCCGATGCCGGCCTGGTGCGCGCCGGCGCCAGTCAGGCGTCGGTGACGGCGGAATTCGAACTGGCCGCCGGCCATCCTCTCTATGATTTCCTGGAGGAACGCGGTCTGGTGGTGGCGCCGGGCGAGGCCCTGCTGCTGCGCCGGCTGGTGTCGCGCGACGGCCGCTCTAAGGCTTTCGTCAACGATCAGCCGGTGAGTGTCGCTGTCCTGAAGGCCCTGGGCGACAATCTGCTCGAAGTCCACGGCCAGCACGAGACGGTCGGCCTGCTCGATGCGCGCGCCCACCTGGGTTTGCTCGATGCCTATGGCGGCCATGGCCCGGACCTGGCCGGGCTGGCCGAGGCCTGGAAAGCCCTGAAGGCGTTGAAGGAAGAGCACCGCGACCTGCTGAAACGCGCCCAGGGCGACAAGGCCGACCTGGAACTGATGACGGCGCGTTTGCAGGAACTGGAACGCCTCGACCCGCAACCGGACGAGGAAGCGCAACTGGCGTCGGAACGCGCCTTGCTGGGCGCTTCCGAACGCGCCCTGGAAGATATTTCCGAAGCGCGCGACGCGGTCGGCGGCGATCAGTTGTCGCAGCGTTTGACCAAGGCGTTTCGGGCGCTGGACCACGCTCGCACCCGCGCCATGCAAGCTGGCGCCAGCGGCGAGGACGAGGTCCTGCAGCGCCTGACCCTGGCGGCCGATGCGCTCGACCGTACCCTGATCGCCGCTGATGAGGCCCTGGCCCTGATGGACCAGGCCGCCGACAGCCTGGATGTCGAACCGGGCCAGCTCGACCGCACCGAGGAACGGTTGTTCGCCCTGCGCGCCATGGCCCGCAAGCTTGGCGTGCTGGTCGACGACCTGCCCAAGGAACGCGTCCGCATTGCCCGATCCTTGAGCCAGATCGAGGATCTCGATCAGCATCTGGCCCGCCTCGACAAGGCCATCGACCAGGCGCAACTGGCCTTCAATACCGCCGTGCTCTATTTGCGGGCCAAACGCGAACAAGCCGGCGAAGCCTTGGCCGCAGCGGTCATGGCGGAGCTGACGCCGCTGAAACTCGACAAGGCGCGCTTTCGCGTCGCCATCCGCCCACTGGAACCGGAACGCTATAACCAGGCCGGCGGCGAGGCGGTGGCTTTCGAAGTCAAAACCAACCCCGGCGCAGAATGGGGTGGTCTGGCGGTTATCGCCTCGGGCGGCGAACTAGCCCGTTTTGCCCTGGCGCTCAAAGCCGCCCTGGCTATTAGTAAGGGAATTTTTGGGCGCGGCGGAGTAGAGGCGGCGCCGCCGGTCATGATCTTTGACGAAGTCGACCAGGGCGTCGGCGGCGCGGTTGCCGACGCCGTCGGTCTGCGCCTGAAACGCCTGGCGGAAAAGGCCCAGGTTATCGTCGTCACCCATTCGCCGCAGGTGGCGGCGCGCGGCGACCAGCATCTGAAGGTCGCCAAATCCGACTGGGGCGATGGCGTGCGCTCAAGCGTGCAGCGGCTCGATTCCAACCAGACCCTGGAAGAACTGGCGCGCATGCTGGCCGGCGCCGAAATTACCCCCGAAGCCCGCGCCGCCGCCCATCGCCTGAAGCGCGCCGAACTGGTATGATATCCGCTCGGAGGTGCCGTCATGAAGTACCTGGTGTTTCTGATCGTTGAATTCGCGGTGGTCGTCGCCGCCGTCGTGGCCGGCTGCGTCGGCTGGAGCCTGTGGCGCAAAGGCGTGGCCTATGCCCACCTGGCCGGCTTCACCCAGGATGTGCATTTTTTCATCCGCGTCGGTTTAGGGGTAGCCGTCATCGTTTCGCTCATTCAGGTTTGTTACAGCCTGACGGTCCGAACGGTGGAAGAACCGGATTGAGCCGACGGCTTGGTTCGGTAAAAGCGTGGAAACAAAAAACAACCCTGAGGAAACCATGCTCATCCGTGTTCTGCCTGCGCTGCTGCTCAGCGCCTGTCTCCTGCCGCTGCCGGCGGCGGCCAAGGTGATCGGCACCAATGTCCCCGCCGAGTCTGTGACGCCCGAACGCATCAACAGCTTGCCGGCCGGGGATCGCACCGCCTGGGCGGCCTATCTTAAAAATTCCCGGGCGCAGATGCAGACGGATCGCGCCGTGCTCGCCGCCGAACTCAAGCCGGGCGAAACCGCACCGCCGCCGCCGAAGGCCGACCCGTCCCAAGGCGGCCACATGCCGTTGAATCGCGACCCGGCCTGGTACGCCACGCCCGAAGCCCGCGCGATTGCCGACACCATCGTCAGTTTCCAGACCCCGGCCGGCGGCTGGAGCAAGAACCAGAACCGGGCCTCCGGCCCGCGCCTGCGCGGCCAACGCTATGCCAACGACGCCGAAACCATGGAGGTCGGCGCCGGCAATTTCGATGCGCCGAATGACCGGTTCTGGACCTTTGTCGGCACGCTCGACAACAACGCCACCACCCGCGAAATGCGCTTCCTCGCCCTGGTGGCGGCCCAGGCGACGGGCAAGGACGGCGACGCCTATCGCTCAAGCTTCATCAAGGGCGTCCGCTATCTGCTGACCGCCCAGTATCCCAATGGCGGCTGGCCGCAGGTCTATCCGCTCGAAGGCGGTTTCCACGACGCCGTGACCTTCAACGACAACGCCGTGGCCGAAGCCGCCATGCTGCTGGCCGACGTTGCCGACGCCAAGTCGCCTTATGGTTTTGTCCCCGCCGAGCTGCGCGCCGCCGCCCGCGCCGCCAATGATCACGCCGTGGCGGTCATCCTGGCGGCGCAGGTCGTCGTCGACGGCAGGAAGACCATCTGGCCGCAGCAGGTCGACGCCCTGACCCTGGCCCCGACCACGGCCCGCAATTACGAGCCCAAGTCTTTGGCCAGCTCCGAAAGCAGCGATATCCTGCTGTTCCTGATGCGGCAACCCAATCCGTCGCCCGAGGTCAAGGCGGCTATCCGCGACGGCGTCGCTTGGCTCAAGGCCCATGAAATCTTCGGCGTCGGTTGGACCAGCGTGCCCGGTGGGCGTCGATGGGCTGCGCAGCCGGGCGCCGGGCCGCTCTGGTCGCGCAATTATGACCTCAGGACCGGACAGCCGATCTTCGGCGACATCGACAAGAGCATCCATGACGACGTCAACGAGCTGTCGATGGAACGGCGCAGCGGCTATTCCTGGTACAACGACGCGGCCCAGAAGGCGCTGACCGCCTATGAGACCTGGAGCCGAAACCAAGCCAATTGATCCTGACAAATCCTTGAGGTTATGCCAAGCGATGTCCGGGTTCCAGCGACCCTAGTGACGGCTTTTGGCTGGACATCTTGGTAAATTCAAAATTATTAAAAAGGGAACGAATCCCAGGACACTTCTTGATGACGCTCGATGACGCACGCGCTGTCCATGCCGACCTGGCGGCGCAGGTCAAACACCATCGCGACCTCTATTATCGCGAGGAAACGCCGGAACTGACCGACGCCGAATACGACGCGCTGGAAAAACAGTTGCGCGACCTCGAGGCGCAATTCCCGGACCTGAAGACCGCCGACAGCCCGACCAACCAGGTCGGCGCGCCGATCTCGGAAAAATTCGCCCCCGTCACGCACGGCATTCCCATGCTGTCGCTCGACAACGCCTTCGCGCCCGAGGACGTCACCGACTTCGAAAAGAGCATTCGCCGTTTCCTGCGCCTGGCCGACGACGAACCCGTCGTCTTCGCCGCCGAGCCCAAGATCGATGGTGTGTCGTGCAACATCCTCTACGTCAACGGCGTCCTGACCCAGGCAGCGACGCGCGGCGACGGCCGGGTGGGCGAGGACATCACCGAAAACGTCAAGACGATCAAAGGCATTCCGCACAAACTCAACGGTTCCAATTTTCCCGAACGGATCGAAGTGCGCGGCGAAGTCTATGTCCCGCTGGCCGAATTCAGCGACATGAATGCCCGCGCCCAGGCCGAAGGCGGCCGCACCTACGCCAATCCGCGCAACTTCGCTTCCGGTTCG
>CAYULN010000003.1:0-3822 GCA_964445605.1 uncultured Caulobacteraceae bacterium
GTTCGGCGCCATCGGCTTCATGCTGGCCGGACCGACCGGCATGCTGATCGCCCTGGCGATTGCGATCGCCATGAACCTGTTCACCTACTGGAACTCGGACAAGATGGTCCTGGGCATGTACCGCGCCCAGCAAGTCGACCCGGCTCAGGCGACCGGCATCGTTCGCGACTATTACCAGGACATCGAGCTGTTGAGCCGCCGCGCCGGCCTGCCCATGCCGGCCGTCTATATCGTCGACAGCGACCAGCCCAACGCCTTCGCCACTGGCCGCAACCCAGAGCATGCCGCCGTCTGCGCCACGACCGGCCTGCTCCGCATGCTCGACCGGAGCGAAATCCGAGGGGTCATGGCCCACGAATTGGCTCACGTCAAAAACCGCGACACCCTGACCATGACCATTACCGCCAGCATCGCCGGCGCCGTCTCGTCCCTGGCCAATTTCGCCATGTTCTTCGGCGGTTCGCGCGACGACGACAATCGCGGCGGCAATTTCGTCACCGACTTGCTGATCATGCTCCTGGCGCCCGTCGCCGCCATGCTGGTGCAGATGGCGATTTCGCGGACCCGCGAATACGAGGCCGACCGCATCGGCGGTGAGATCTCCGGTGACCCGGAAAGCCTGGCCCGCGCCCTGCACAAGATCGAGGCCTACGCCCACGGTACGGTCAATTACGAAGCCGAGCGCAATCCGGCCACTGCGCATATGTTCATCATCAATCCGTTGCATGGTGGCGGGATGGACAACCTGTTCTCCACCCACCCGGCGACGGAAAACCGCGTGCGGGCCCTGATGGAGCTGGCCGTGAAGATGAACCGCCACCCGCCATCGGAAAAGACGTTTACGAGCGTGCCGACAACGCCTATGTAGGCCGCCCTTCCCTAGCAACGCACAGCATCTTCAACATGGCTCATCCGCCCAAAAAATTCCCGCCGAAAAAATCCGGCCCCAAATCCACAGCCAGACCGCCCTCCAAGGGCATGGCCGCCGACAAGAAGCCTATTCCCGAAGTCGTCGATGACGGCGGCGATATCGGCATGAACGCCCGCCTGGCGGCATTATCCCTGGTCGATGCCGCCCTGGCCAAACGCTCCGGCTTCGACGAAGCCGTCACCCGTGCCGATTTCCTGGCCTTGAGCGATACCGAGCGCGCCTTTGCCCGCGCCCTGGCCCTGCTGGTCCTGCGCCGCCTGGGCCAGCTCAACGATATCATCGAACAACGGACGCAGAAGACCCCGTCCGACGCCGTCTGCGCCCTGCTGCGCATCGGCCTGGCCCAGATCGGCTTCATGCAGGTGCCGGACTTCGCCGCTGTCTCGACCACCGTCAAACTGGCTGAGCGCGAAAGCCATACACGGCCATACAAGGGCCTGATCAATGCCATCCTGCGCGGCGTCATCCGCGAGGGAGGCCTGCGCGCCCCGAACGCGTCCCGGCTGGCGCCCGACTGGCTGTTCCAGCGCTGGTCGGCCAGTTATGGCGCCGAAAACGCCGAAGGGATTGCGTTGGTCCTGACCGAGGAACCGGCCACCGACCTGACCTTCAAAACCACCGCCGACCTCGACCGCCTGAAGGAGCCCCTTCAAGGCGAAGCCCTCGGCGACCTGACCCTGCGCAGCGCCCTACGCGGCGACCTGCGCGACTGGGCCGGCTACGATGAAGGCATCTGGTGGGTGCAGGATGCCTCGGCCGCCGTGCCGGTCGCCTTGTTGGGCGACCTGACCGGCAAGACGGCCATCGACCTGTGCGCCGCGCCGGGCGGCAAGACCCTGCAACTGCTGGCCAAAGGTGCGTCGGTCGTCGCGCTGGACCGCTCGAAAAACCGCCTGAAGCGCGTCGAGGAAAACCTGGCCCGCATCGACTACAACGCCGAGGTGGTCATGGCCGACGCCGAAGGCTTTGACGACAAACGGCAATTCGACATCGTGCTACTCGACGCGCCGTGCAGTGCCACCGGCACCTTCCGCCGCCAGCCCGACGTGCTGTGGGCCACCCGCCCCGCCGATATCGCCAAGCTGGCCGACGTCCAGCACCGCCTGCTCGATTCCGCCGCGCCGCGCGTCAAGCCGGGCGGCAGCCTGATCTACTGCACCTGCAGCCTGGAGCGCGAGGAAGGCGAAACCCAGGTCCTGGCCTTCCTGCGCCGCCATAAGGACTTCGCGCTCAGCCCCATCACGCCCGAAGCCGCCGCCCAGGCCGGTATCCCGGCCGAGTCCTTGCGCCCCGAAGGCTGGTTGCGCCTGTTGCCGCATCAGCGACCCGGCGGCCAGGACGGGTTCTTTATTGCTCTACTAACCCGCGTAACGGGTTGACGACTCTGAAGCAACCGCGTTTATAGACCTCCCTCCGTCTACGGATTTTTCCGCTTTTTTGTTTTGTCGCACTTTTTAACCGAAAAGTGCGGCACACTTTTCGGAAAGTGCTTATGCCGAAAACCGACTCGCTCATCTGTCCGTCGATCCTGGCCGCCGATTTCGCGCAGCTGGGCGCCGAGGTGCGGGCGATTACCGAGGCCGGCGCCGACTTCGTGCATATCGACGTCATGGACGGCCATTTCGTGCCCAACCTGACCATCGGCCCGGAGGTTGTGAAGGCCCTGCGGCCGCATACCGCCCTGCCCTTCGACGTCCACCTGATGATTTCGCCGGTCGATCCGTTCCTGGACGCGTTTCGCCAGGCCGGCGCCGACTATATGAGCGTCCATCCGGAAGCCGGACCCCATTTGCACCGCACATTAAAATATATCCGCCAGTTGGGCGCCAAGGCCGGCGTCGTGCTCAACCCAGCCACGCCGATCGAGACCATCGACTGGGTGATGGAAGACCTCGACCTGGTGCTGATCATGAGCGTCAATCCCGGCTTCGGCGGCCAGGGCTTTATCGACGGCGCCCTGCGCAAGATCGAAGCCGTGCGCCAACGCCTCGACGCCGCGGGCAGCGCTGCCATCCTCCAGGTCGACGGCGGCGTCAACATCCATAATGCCAAGGCCTGCGTCGATGCCGGCGCCACCGCCCTCGTCGCCGGTACAGCCGTCTTCAAGGGTGGGCCTGCCACCTACGCCTCCAATATAAAGACCTTGAAGGGCCTGTAAGCATGTTCATGCAGGCCTATGAATCCTCGCCCGCCGTCGTCGAACTGCACGCCGTGCCGACGCCGTGGCCACAGGTCGCCCTGGCCTGGCTGACGCGTCAGGCCGGCAACGAGCTCTTCGGCATGCCGGGTTACCGGCTCACCCTGCGCGGCAAGATACCTGAGGGCTTCGTCGCCGCGCCGCATGAGGTCCGGCCGGCCAATCCGACGCTGGGCAAGGCCATCCTGTCCGGCCGGTTTACCCTGGTCGGCGCACGTATGAGCGTGCAGGGTTCAGGCGATCCGTGGAACCGGCCGTCGCCGACCCGCGCCTTTGCCGTGGCCCTGCATCGCTTCGAATGGCTGGGCTCGTTGCTGACCCAGGGTGACGAGGGCGCCCGCGAAGGCATGCGGCTGTTCCTGCTGTGGAACAAGACCTTCCAGAAATGGACGCCGTTTTCGTGGAGCGAGGAAGTCCTGCCGCGCCGCCTGATTAATCTGGCGGTCTTTGCCCGACGGCTGTCGACCCAAGGCAATCCCGAGGAAGTCGCGGAACTGGGCCAATCCCTGGCCGAACAGGGCCGGCACCTGAGCCGCCTGGCGCAGAATCCGTTCTGGCAGACCCACAAGGCCGTCGCTCTCACGGTGTTGGGCTGCGTCCTGGCCGGGCCGACCGGCGATGGGTTCCGCAAGCAAGGCCTAGCCTTGCTCAACAAGTCGCTGAAACGCGTGGTGACGGCCGACGGCAGCCATGT
>CAYULN010000004.1:0-6104 GCA_964445605.1 uncultured Caulobacteraceae bacterium
CGACCGATTACCTTTTGAAGCTTGGCCACCGCCGCATCGCTCATATCGGCGGCGATCCTGACCATGCTGCCTCGCACCTGCGCCGCGAAGGTTTCTGCGCCGCCATCGAAGCCGCCGGCCTGCCGCCGCCGATCGACGGCATTGTCGATGGCTGGTTCGATTTCAAGTCCGGCATCATGGCGGCGGAACGGCTCCTCGACCATCCGCACCGGCCGACGGCGATCTTCGCCGCCAATGACGAGATGGCCGCTGCCGCCTGTACGGTGGCGCACAAGATGGGCCTGCGCATTCCGGACGACCTGTCGGTGATCGGCTTCGATGACGCGCCGATCGCTTCAGCCATCTGGCCGGCGCTGACGACGGTGCGCCAGCCCTATCTGGAGATGGCGCGGCGTGCTTTGCATATTCTGAACGGCCATGAACCCGGAGGCAATGAACGGCACGTCCTTCAGCATGACCTGGTGATCCGCGACTCGACCGCGCCGGCCCGCCCGGTGGCTTAAAACTCATCAGATTTTTACTGGCCTTTGCCGCCAATCTTATCGTTTTTGCGCCGGGCGGCGGCTTAGCCTTGAGCTATGAACGCCATTTCTTTTGATATTGCTTCGCCCGATATTCGTGACTTCAAGGCCCAAGCGCGCGCCAGCGGCTTGCGTTATGTCAGCGACCTAAAGCCGGGCTTCACTCGCCGTCGCTACGGCAAGGCCTTTGTTTTCTTTGATACCGACGGGCAGCGCATCCGCGACGAAGCCGAGATCATCCGCATCCGCAAGCTGGCTATTCCGCCGGCCTATAAGAATGTCTGGATCTGCCCCTATCCGAACGGCCATATCCAGGCCACCGCCTTCGACGCCAAGGGCCGCAAGCAGTACCGCTATCATACGGACTGGCGGGCGGTGCGCGATTCCGCCAAGTTCAACCACATGCTGGCCTTCGGCGAGGCCCTGCCGCTGATCCGCCAGAGCGTGCGCACCCACATGACGCAACGCGGGTTAACGCGGGAGAAAGTGCTGGCGACCGTGGTGGCCCTGCTGGAAAAGACGCTGATCCGTGTCGGCAATGACGAATATGCCCGCGCCAACCAGTCCTACGGCCTGACCACCCTGCGCGATGAGCATGTCGAGATCAGCGGCGAAACCATCCGCTTCCGATTCAAGGGCAAGTCGGGGAAGGAATGGAACCTGAAACTCAGCGATCGGCGCATCGCCCACGTCATCCGCGCCTGCGCTGAGATCGACGGTCAGGAACTGTTCAAATATATAGACGATGACGGCGTGGTGCGTGACGTTTCATCCTCGGACGTCAACGCCTACCTGCGCGATATCACCGGCCAGCCTTTCACCGCCAAGGATTTCCGTACCTGGACCGGCTCGGTACTGGCGGCCATGGCCTTGAGCGGCTTCGAGATTTTCGACAGCCAGACCCAGGCCAAGAAAAACGTGGTGGCGGCCATCGAGCAGGTCGCCAAGCGTCTAGGCAACACGCCATCCGTCTGCCGCAAATGTTATGTGCACCCGGACATTGTCGGCGCCTATTTCGAAGGCGGCCTGATCGACCAGATCGGCCAGGAGATCGACGAAGCCCTGCTCGATGCCTATGCCGGCCTGAGCGCGGAAGAAGTATGCGTGCTGCGTTTCCTGAAGACGCGGCTGAAGCGGTGAGGCGGCTTCATCTTCGGAAATCCTTATTTTAAAAGGATTTTAAGCATACCTTTTCGCCGGATATTAGGCTTAACCCGCTAAGCCTGGAGCTCCGCTTAAAAGGAGCGCCTGATTCATGTCCCGCGAAGCCAAGACCCTGCTTTTCGTCCGTATCGGCCTGTGCCTGGTGCTGACCGCCGTCACCATCCTGGCCCTGGGGCCGTTCCAGGGGGCGGAGCAGAGCTTCGGCCTGACCGACAAGGAGGCGCATTTCGCCACCTTCTACGGATTGACCTTCATGGCCCTGGCCGCCCTGCCGCGCATCCGCAAATGGGACGTCGCCGTCGCCGCCCTGGCGTTCGGCGGGCTGATCGAGGTGCTGCAGACGATGACCGGCCGCGATGGCGATATTCTCGACTGGCTGGCCGACAGCTTCGGCATCGTGATGGCCGTGGCGCCGATGTATACCGAAGGGTTCCGCATGTGGACGCGGGGCGAGGCCCGCCGTCCGCGCCGCCGCCGCTCGGAGCGCCGCCAGGTCGAAGGCCGTGTGCCGGAAAGCCGTCGCCTGACAAGCGATTAAGCGGGCCTTTAAGTGCCCGTGTTAGCGGGCATTCACCGCAGAAAGTTTCAATTATAGGGACGGCCGTGTTACATATTCGTAACACGGCCGCCTAATTTTGTCCCGTTATCTTGCTCGATGTCTGAGTTACCGGTACGATGCGCCTACTGATGGGTCAGGCGCGTCCGCAAATGACACCGGTAACATAAAAAAGGACGTCGCAAGTCCTTCTACGGGGAGCAAAATCCGGCCACAGCTTACTGGTGATTGACACCGGTGGCAATCGTCTAGTTGGGCCCAAATCTCCCATGGAAGGGGCGCCTGCCCGAAAGTCGGCTGTAAGGCCGCGTGGAACTATTGGGAGGATACCAATGAAAATCGACCTCAGCGGACGCGTGCGCGCGGCCGCCCGTACCCCCTTGCGCCTTGGCACGGGTGTCTCATTATTTGCGTTAGTGGCCTTAGGCGTGGCCGGCACGGCTTTTGCCGCCGACGCACCGAAGCCGGAGGATGAAACCGTCGTCGTCGTCCACGGTTTCCGCGGCAGCCTGGTGACCTCGGTCAATGCCAAGAAGAAGGATGACACCATTGTCGACGTCATCAAATCGGAAGACATCGGCAAGTTCCCGGACAACAACCTGTCGGAAGCCATGCAGCGCATTCCGGGCGTCGCCATCGATCGCGACGCCGGCGAAGGCCGCACCATTTCGGTGCGCGGCTTAGGGCCGGGTTTTACCCGCGTCCGCATCAACGGCATGGAAGCGCTGGCCACGACCGGCAGCCGTGACTCCTCGGGCGGCACCAACCGCGATCGCGGTTTCGATTTCAACGTTTTCGCCGCCGAACTTTTCCAATCCGTCACCGTGCACAAGTCGTCCTCGGCGGACCTGGAAGAGGGCAGCCTCGGCTCGACAGTCGACCTGGCCACGCCGAAACCCTTCGACTACAAGGGCTTCACCATGGCCGGTTCGGTGCAGGGCCAATATAACGACCTGTCGAAAAAGGCCAATCACCGCGAGACCTTCCTGATCTCCGACCGCACCTCCGACGGCAAGCTGGGCGGGCTGTTGTCGGTGGCCTATAGCACCAACAACAAGTACGAAGAAGGCCCGTCGACGACGCGCTGGGAAAACGGCTCGACCAATGCCGGCACTTCGGCCAACCGCTTCCATGCGGTGTCCACGGACGGCGGCACGACCTTCACCAACATTCCGCAGCCGACTTCGAGCGATCCTAATGCCGGGACACTGGCCGACCTCAGCGGCGCTTCGCTGGACGTCACCAAGGCGCTGCACCCGCGCATTCCGCGCTATGGCCACCTGATCTATGACGAAAACCGCATCGGCGCCATCGCCGCCGTGCAGTGGCGCCCGTCGTCCGATACCCTGATCTCCTTCGACGGCCTGGTTTCGGATTTCACCGCCAACCGCAACGAGCAGTACCTAGAAGTCATCTCGTTCAGCCGCGCCGGTCAGGGCACGCCCAAGACCGACATCTTCAACTACCACATCAATGCCAAGGGCGAAATCGACAAGGCGTCGTTCAACAATGTCGACGTGCGCTCGGAAAACCGTCACGACGAGCTGGACACCCTGTTCAGCCAGATGAGCCTGACCTGGAACCAGAACATCGGCGACCAATTGAAAATGCGGGCCTATATCGGCGCGTCGCAGTCGATCCAGCGCAATCCGGAACAGACCACGCTGACGCTCGATTCCTATGACGTGAAGGGCTATTCCTACGACTATACCGATCCGAAGGCGCCAGTGTTCAACTACGGCAAGGTCGGTGGCTGTACGGTCGACCAGGCCTGCTACTGGACGGTGTCGTCGTCGACGGCGCTCGGCGATGCCTCACTGGTCCGCGTGCGTCCGAACAAGACCATCGACCGTTTCGGCACCACCACGGTCGACTTCGATTACCGCCTGAACGACAATTACAGCATCAAGTTCGGCGTCAGTTCGAAGCACTTCGTCTTCACCACCTATGACCTGCGCCGGTCGACCACCACCTTTGGCGAAAACATCACCCCGGCGGCTGCGACCTATGTCAACGCCAACCTGTCCAGCCTGACGACGATGCAGAGCCTGGCGGGCGGCGCGCAGCCGTGGCTGATCCCCGACTTCGACAAGATCAAGGCGGCGCTGCACTTCGATTGCAACTGCATTGACCCGACCTACGGCGATTGGACCCTGTCCAACACCGGTGGCTCACGCGGCAATAACCAGAACGCTGACGAACTCGACACCGGCGGCTATGTCCAGCTGAATTTCAAGCAGGACGTCTTCGGCGTGCCATTCCGCGGCAATATCGGCGTTCGCCAGGTGATGACGCATCAGTCGACCGCGGGCTTCATCGACGCCACCCACTTCGTGACCATCGAGCGCCAGTACACCGACACCCTGCCGTCGTTGAACCTGACAGCCGAGGCGTCGCCGGAGGTGTTCATCCGCTTCACGGCGGCCAAGGACATGGTCCGTCCACTGCTGTCGGCCCTGACGCCGGGCGGTACAATCAACTTCACGGCCCGCACCTATACCGGCGGCAACCCGTTCGTGACGCCGACACGGTCCTATGATTACGACCTGCAGTTCGAATGGTATCCGGGCAAGGACTCGCTGTTCACGGCGGGCCTGTTCTACAAGGACCTGAAGGGCTACATCCAGAACAAGACGTCGACCGTGCCTTACGGCTCGCTCGGTTTCGACCTGGCCCTGGGGACGCCGTTCGGTGTCGACGCGACGACGCCGTTCACCTCGTCGGCCCCGGTCACTACTCCGGCCGGCCTGCTGCGCGGCTATGAAATCAACCTGCAGAAGGATTTCAGCTTCCTGCCGGCGCCGTTCAACCACATGGGCGGCATCTTCAACTACACCAGCGTCGCTTCGCGCGTGACCTACTTCGTGTCAGGCGGCGGCACGGTGAAGGCGAACCTGCTCAACCTGTCGCCGGAAGCCTATAATGCCACGCTGTACTATGAAGACGACAAGTTCTCGGCCCGCGTCTCGGCGGCCTATCGCGCGCCATACCTGAGCGCGATCACGCCGGGTAACAACGCCGCCTTCCAGGGCAAGAACAAGACGTTCAACATCGATGCCCAGGCGACCTACGTGCTGACTTCGAACCTGACCCTGACCGTGCAGGGTCTGAACCTGACGGATCAGTACGACGACAAGTACAACGTCTACAACAGCTCGACCTTCGGCAATGTCGACGACATGGCGCCGCTCGACTACGTGCATACCGGCCGGACGTTCCTGCTGGGTCTGCGTTACAAGTACTGACGCAGTTTGGTGATCGCGCTTTTATCCAAGGGGAGCGCTTTCGGATAGCGCGATGCGTACCCGCCCTGCCGCTGGTCCTCACCCGGCGGCAGGGTGGTTTTCCTACCTTTGTCTCCTGACTGGCGCTTTTGACTCCCCGTCACGGCGTAGGGCACCCGGTTGCTGCGGGTGCCCTCTTTTTTGCGAGCTACGGCAGTGTGTGATCCACCGTGCCTACGCTGTCCTACAAGGTCTTGAGCGTCACCGTTTCGGCGCTGCTCACGCGCACCGGATTGCGCAGGCCGAATTCGAACGGTTCGGCGGTGATTTCGAAGACGTCGCCGTCCTTGGTCTTCACCCCGTCCGCGAAAGACGCCGTCGCCGTGCCGAAGCAGTGCACGTGCACGTCGCCCGGCTGACGGAACAGGCCGTACTTGAAGTGGTGGTGCTCCAGATTGGCGATGGTGTGGGACATGTTGTCCTCACCGGAAATGAACGGCTTTTCCCAGATCACCTCGTTGCCGCGCCAAATGCGCGACGTGCCCTGGATGTGGTTCGGCAGCTCTCCGGTCAGGATCTCGACGCCGAGCGACGCCGGGCGCAGCTTGGAGTGGGCCAGCCAGAGATAGTTCTGCTTCT
>CAYULN010000005.1:0-4469 GCA_964445605.1 uncultured Caulobacteraceae bacterium
GCGCGCCGGGCGGTGGGCCCGGCTCCGCGTCCCCTTGATCGGCCGCGTCTCCAGCACCCCGTCGGCGCCCAGCCGGATAAACCGTTCCGGACTGTTCGACACCACCGCCCGTTCGCCCCCCAAACCGCTCCAATGTACGAACCCACCGAACGGCGCCGCCCCGGCTGCGTCCAACGCCGCCATGACTTCGCCCGGCGTCGCGCCCTCACGCAAAATGCCCGTCCACCCCCGCGCCAGGTTGGCCTGGAACAGATCGCCAGCCTGGATCTGCCGGATCAGCGCCGCGACCTTGTCCTCATGCACTTCGTCGGGCGTTTCCAGCCGCAGCGGCCCCTGGCTCAGCGGCCCGTCAGGCACCGGGAGAGCAGGCGTCGCCTCGTACAACGCCGCCAGTGCTTCACATCGCGCCTCGGCCTCGGCTGGCGTCGCCCCGCGCCCGATGGCCAGCAAGCGTTGCTGTTCGTGATCGAAGGCCAGCACCGCTGGATACAGCCAGACCAGCAATTCCGGCCACGCCCGCCGCCCTTCGATGCGGAACGGCCGCCGCTTCAGGCTCTCCAGCCGCAGGCCCAGCTCGAACGCTGCCATGCCCAGAGCACCGCCCGTGAACGGCGGCAACCCGGGCGCCGTCTCATCCGGCCGCGCAAACGCCAGGGCCCTCTGTAATGCATCCGCCGCATCGGCCGGATCATCATAGGCCAGCTCGGCGGTCGCCGCCGGCTGAGCCAGGAAATAGCTGTACCGCCCTCCGCCGGACACCAGCGCCGCCGACCCCGCATGCGTGAACCAGCCGCGCAATCGCGCAGCCGGAACCTGCCACGTCAGATCACGGAAGGTTACACAGGACAGTGAGGCCGAAAACGGCAACATTCACAGCGACTTGATTCGATTGGAAAAGATCGGAAGCGTACACTGGTAGCAGGATTTGGAGGCCGGCTTCAAGGCATTCGCATGCCCCTGGCGCCGTCTCTTAAAGCCTATGGATGGAGGTCCATTGATCATGACTGGAGCGGATTGTGAGCGCAATCCGCTCCATTTTTTGCGCCCAGGCTATTTGTCCTTCCCGGGATAGAAAACACCCAAAACGCGACCCTTGCCGTCCGGCTTGTCGAAGGTTGTGATACCCTTGCCGATTTGAACCACCAGTCGGGTTCCGGTCATTACGTTCTGCCCCTGCGTCAAAATGACCTGCCCGCCGGTAATGACGATCGTGTCGGCGGAGCGCGTATAGACCGCCTTGTCGCCGCGCACGACGCTTTGCAGGCCGTCCGAGGTCTTGGTCACATAATAGATATTGCCCGTGGCCTCGACGGTGTCGATGTCGCTGCTTCCCGGGACCTGGGTGATGACCGCGTGATCGCAACGCAGCCGGTCATCGTTTTGCAGGATTTCGACCGTGCCGTCGTAAGCAAGGGTATGGGCGTTGTTGTCCAGGCGCTCGGTCTCGGCGGTCAGAGTGACCTGGCCTGCCGGCTGTGGGAATAGCTGCGCCGCGGCCGGGCCGGCGCTCAGAAGCGCCGCCAACGCAATGAAAAAGATCCTGTTGCTCATCGGAAGGGGGGCTCGTCGAAAGCGCGCAGTTTGCGGGAATGCAGTCTCGGCCCGAAATCGCGCAGGATATTCACCGCTTCGATGCCGATGTCGATATGCTCGCGGATGGCGCGCTCATAGAAATGGTTGGCCTGGCCAGGCAGCTTCAACTCACCATGCAACGGCTTGTCCGATACGCACAATAGCGTCCCGTAGGGCACCCGGAAGCGATAGCCCTGCGCCGCCAGCGTGGCGGACTCCATATCGATGGCCACGGCGCGCGACTGTGAGAAACGCAGGCTGCTCGACGTATAGCGCAGTTCCCAGTTGCGGTCGTCCGTGGTGACCACGGTCCCGGTTCGCAGCCGCTTCTTCAGGGCGTCGCCGTCCTCGCCGGTGATGCGCACCGCCGCCTGATGGATGGCCTGCTGCACTTCGGCGATGGGCGGGATCGGGATTTCGCGCGGCAGCACGTCGTCCATGACATGGTCATCGCGCAAATAAGCGTGCGCCAGCACATAGTCGCCGATGCTCTGGGACGGCCGCAAACCGCCGCAATGGCCGATCATCAACCAGCAGTGCGGCCGCATGACCGCCAGATGGTCGGTGATATTCTTGGCGTTCGACGGCCCGACGCCGATATTGACCAGGGTGATGCCCTGCCGGTTCTTGGCCAGCAGGTGGTAGGCCGGCATCTGATGCTTGGCGCGTGCCGCCGAATTGGCGATCAGCTCGTCGGGATTTTTCGTATCCTTGGTGATCAGGAAGTTGCCGCAGCACGACAGGGCCAGGTACGGGCTGTCCGGCTTTTTCAGCTGCTCCAGCGCATAGGTAACGAATACATCGACATAGCGATTATAGTTCGTCATCAGGATGTAGCTCTGCGTGTCCTCCGCCGGCGTGCCGGTATAGTGCCGCAGCCGGGCCAGCGAGAAGTCGGTGCGTAACCCGTCGAACAGGGCCAGCGGGCTGTGGCCATGGGCGTCGCGCATTTCCATGCCGTCGGCGACTTCGTTGCCGATCAGGGCCAGCTCGGTGGCCGGAAAATGCCGCGTCAAATCGAGCGCCGACACGCTGTTCAGGTCAAGGCCGGCGCCATCCAGCACGTAGGGATAAGGGATTTCCTGATCCGACAGGCCGATCGAACATTCGGCGCCGTAGTCGCGGATCAGTAGCTCTACCTGTTCCTGGATATAGTCGCCGTAGAGATCCGGCCGCGTGATCGAACTGGAATAGACACCCGGCCGGGAGAACCGGGCGAAGGCGCGGTTGACCTGCGGGTGGCGGTGATCGTGGACGGCATCCTCGTCGTCCGGCACATGCACGCCCTTCCAGACGACGGTCAGCTTCGGATAGCAGTAGCGCCCGGCGGCGCGCAAAGATTTCGACGGCTGGACGCGGTCCTTGAGATAGGCCTGCAGGTCCTGCTGCAACGACGAAACGGCTTGATTGTAAAGATCCTTGAGGCCCTTGACGACCTCGGCAGCATTCAACGGCTGCGATGCATTTGGTTTGCTGTGTTTGTTCATGGCGAAACCTATCACGTCCGGAACGGATTCGCCAATCGGGCCGGTTCGTGAATTTTTTGTGCTGGTTAGAGCTGGTTTGGCGCGTCCATGCTTTGGTGCAGGATGCGGACGACGAACAGGTCTTCATCGCCCCGGGTGAAGTAAACCGTATGCGAACCGACGGCAAATGAGAAATGGCCGGGCGCGACGTCTTCGGCCATACGTCCTATTTTACGCCCGGCTGCGAGGCCTTCGCATGCGTCTGCCAATTGCAGAACATAGTCTTCAGCCTGATCGACAGACCACTGGCGCGCTGAATAATCCCAGATTTCATCAATGTCGATCTGCGCGGCGCGTGAATAGACGAGGCGTCTCACCCTTTAAAATTCCGGCGCTTTTCGGTCAGAAAAGCCTTTACATCGAAATTTTCAGCTCGACCGGATTTGTGTCCTGCCTCAATGGCTTCACGTAACGCGTTGAGCTTTGCGTCTTGTGCCTCGAGCAGCCGCAACCCCGCCCGCACCACTTCGCTGGCCGAGCCGTAGCGGCCGGATTCCACTTGAGCGTCGATAAATTCCGCGAAATGATCGCCGAGCGCAAAGGACGTCGTCTTGGCCATGGTTGCCTCCGTTACCAATAGATAGTAACACGAGGCCCTGTCGGCGGCAAATCACATCGCCATCGGCTTCATGCCGAGCGCCTGCAACAGATGCGCGTCGGTGCCGCGTTCCGGGTTCGGTGTGGTCAGCAATTGACTGCCAACGAAGATCGAATTGGCCCCGGCCAGGAAGCACAGCGCCTGCAGTTCCTCGCTCATCTCGGTGCGGCCGGCGCTCAGGCGGACCATCGATTTCGGGCAGACGATGCGGGCGACGGCGATAGTTCGCACGAATTCCAGCCCGGAAATCCCGCCTTCCTGCATGGCCTTTTCGCCGAGCGGCGTGCCGGGAATGGCCATCAGGTTATTGATTGGCAAACTGTCAGGATGGTGCGGCAAGGTCGCCAGTTGATGCAGGAACGACACCCGGTCCTCGCGGCTCTCCCCCAGCCCCATGATACCGCCGCAGCATGTCTTCATGCCGGCATCGTGCACGGCCTGAAGCGTGTCCAGCCGTTCCTGATAGGTCCGGGTGGTCACCACATCGGCATAATATTCCGGCGAGGTGTCGAGGTTGTGGTTGTAGTAGTCGAGGCCCGCTTCCTTCAGCGCCACCGCCTGGTCCGGCCGCAGCATGCCAAGCGTCATGCAGGTTTCCAGGCCCATCGCCTTGACGCCTTCGACCATGGCGGTCAGGGCCGGCACGTCGCGGTCCTTCAGCTCGCGCCACGCCGCGCCCATGCAGAAGCGCTGCGCGCCGCCATCCTTCGCCGCCTGGGCGGCGGCCATGACCTCGTCGACCGGCATCAGCTTCGACGCCTTCAGGCCGGTGT
>CAYULN010000006.1:0-27277 GCA_964445605.1 uncultured Caulobacteraceae bacterium
TACCGATTCCTCGACCGCGCGCAGCCGCATGGCGCCGTCGCGCGACGTCGTGATGGTCAGTTGCCGCGCCGGGCCGGTGCGCAGGTTCAGGCCGACCAGCTGCGCCGGCTTGTCTGAACCGTCGTCCGGCTTGGCGATGGCGGCGTCGAAACTGGCGCCGGTGGTCAGTGAATTGATGTTGAACGCCTGCGACAGCAGGTTGACGGCGGCTTTGGCTTCGGACGGGTCGATTCCCGCGCGCACCACGGCGTCGTTCAGGGATTCGCCGTTGCGCAGCGAAATGGTCACATCGACCGGCTGGCCATAGCCCGGACGGGCGGCGGCTTCGGCATAGGCCTGGGTTTCCAGCGCCATGGCGGCGACCGGATCCATTGGCGTCGCCGCGCCCGGCAGCGGTTGCAGCACGCGCCAAAGCAAGCTGCCAAGCGTCAAAACGGCCGCCGATGCGAAGATCATCGGCGTCAGTCGGACGGGTTGCCGGCGGGGATCGAGTTGGGCCATGTACGCTTTACACTTCCTTTAGCGGGTTGAGGTGGTCCCGTCCCGTTTTGGGGCGGTTACGCAAAAAAGTCTTCGTCGTCATCAAGGCGCCTTTCCCATAAGGCTTTCCTTTAAACCGGACCTTTTGCCCCCCAAATGGCGAAAAACCAAAGGCAAAACGTCCAAAACGTCTTTGCAGGCCCCTCTCAAAGGCCTCGGATAGACAAGTGTCCGACTCTAAGGTCCGGGGACCATGAGGTGAGTCTTTCACCTGCGGAAGGCCCCTGCATAAGCCCAATTAGGGCAAAAATGGGGCCACCGTGCGGTGCGAAATCGGCGCAAAAGCCGGTGATTTTTACCCCAATATGGTTAAAATCCTGCTTAACAGAGATTAATAATCCCTTAACGGGGATGGGGGATTAGATGCCTTATACGGTTAAGCAATTCATAAGACGCGAAAAACGGGAACAAATCACCGCAAGGGCGGCGGGATCGTCCGTAGGCGTCGCATTTGCCGTTTTCGCGCCGCAACCGGGGGATAAGCTCCAAAACAAATTCAAAGTGTCCACAATTTTTAACATCTTCGTGTCATAGTGAACGGCCGGAAACCATGAGCGCAGAAGTTCGCCCACCGTGTTTATGACTCACACACGCCCGCATCGCGGCCAGGCTTTTACCAGTGCCGCCGAGGACCTGTGGTTCCCTGCGCACCAGAGCACGGGCGACAGCTTCCTGCGTGTGCGCAGCCCGGACGGCGGCGCGGAGGAGCCCGAGGACGACGGTATCGGCCTGCCCAGCCCGCGCGGTGGTGGCGGTCCGCGCCGGCCGCGCAAGGGCACTGTCAGCGTTTCGCCTTGGGTCTGGGGCACCTTGCTCGGTGTCGCGGCGCTCGGCGTCATCGTTACCCTGGCGCGCAAGGAAATCGCCGCCGAGATGACCGAAGGCTGGCTGAAAAGCCAGGGCATTCCGGCCAAGGTCAAGTTCGACAAGCTGTCGCTTGGCGACGCATCCGGCCAGGCAGTTCTGGGGCCGGGCGCCCTGAAAAATGCCACCAAAGGCGCGCCGGTCGACCTCGACAGCGGCCATTTCGACGCCGATTTCAGCCTCAATCTGTTCGCCGCCCATGGTCAGCCCCTGGTTCGGCTGAAGAACCTGCACGTCGTTCACCCGGTGTTGTATGCCGCGTTGCGGAACGGTAAGCTCAATTTCGGCAGCCTGGACAAGCTGGTCCAGAGCAGTCTCAACGCCCCGCCGTCGCCCGGGCCGGTGCCGAAGCGCATCCTGGTCGAGGACGCCGTCGTTCATCTCGATACCGATTACGGCCAGCTGCTGGCCAAGGGCGGCCTGACCCTGCAGGACGGCAGCCTGACCTTTGCCAGCGTCAAGCTGCCGGCCGCCCATCTGGTCGGCAAGCGGGGGCAGGGGACCCTGAGCGATGGCGAATTGACGGCCAAATCGGCCGGCAAGGACCAGTTGGAAGTGCACGGCCAGGTCGGCGCCGCCGACTGGACGCAATACATGTTCGGGCCGCAATACGACGTCAACCTGACGGCCAATCGATATCAGGGGGTGACGGTCGGCATCGACGCGCGCGTGCCCTACAAGAACGGCGCCTTTACCGGGCCGCTGCAAGGTGTCTTGACGGTGAAGGCCGACAATGCCGATACGGTCGTCGGTGGCATCTCCGGCCTTGACGCCTCGGTACAACTCGATGGCCAGCTCAAGGGCGGCAAAACCACGCGTTATAACGGCAAGACCCATCTGACGGTCAGCGCCAAGCGCCTGGCGACGGCGGCTATTGACGTGCACAACATTCGCCTCGAAGGCCCGGCGCTGACGATAGATGGCGGCCAAAGCGACAAGGGTTTCGACCTGAGCCTGAGCGGCGCCCTGAACGGCGATGCCGGCGCATTGAAGTCGGGCGACCTGAGCGTCAAGGGCGCGCGCCTCAACCTGCAAACCCTGACCGCCACGCTCAACAGCGGCGGCAGCCAGGCCAATTTCAAGGGCAACCTGCTGATCGCCCAGGGCGCGAGCAACGGCCTGACCCTGGACAAGGCCGCCATCACGCTCGACGGCCAGGAACAGAGCGACTCTACCGGCGCCTGGGCGGCCGATGTCCGCAGCGATATCACCAGCAATGGCAGCTATAATGGCCTGAGACCTTTGGCGGACTCGCACCGCAACGACCCGCGGACCGATATCGGCACCGACGGTGTGGTCGCACTTGATCGTGGCCTGCAAAGCTTCGGCTTGCGCGCCAAGGGCCTGCGCGTCGCCCTGACGGGTTCGCGCGGTACCCAGCCGCGCGTTGACGTCCGGCTTAACAGTCCAGCGGTGATGTCGCTCAATGGCGGCGGCACCATCACCCTGACGCCGCAAGCCGGCCGGCCGTTGCTGGCGGCGGGCGGCAACGGCGCTTTCGCCGTGGCCATGCGCGGCCCCAACATCCCGGAAGCCGACCTGACGGTAAGCGGCTTCGGTCAGACGCCATCCGGCAGCCTGTCCGGCGGCTATCGCCTGATCAGCCATTTCAGCACCTATCCGGTGGCGAATGTCGGCTTCGACGCCCACGGCCAGTTCGCGCTCAACAATGGCGATTTCAACCTGACCCTGGCGGCGCCGACCCATGTGACCGCCGCGTCGGCCGACCTCGGCGACCACTTCGAGACCGTCTCCGTCGACGTGGCCCAAACCGGCGAGGCTTTCTTCCGTGTCACGCCGTCGGGTTGGCGCGTCACCGGCGGCTACAGCAACCTGTCGCTGACGGCGCCGAATGAAAGCGTCGCGCTCAATGGCGCGCACGGACCGCTCGACGTCTTCTCGCAAGCCGGCAGTGATCAGCCGGGCCTGAAAATGGCCATGCTTGGCGGCATCCTGAGCGATACCCTGCCGTCCAGCCAGGCACGGTTCCACCCGCTGACAATCTCCGGCACCCTGGCCCAGGACACGCGCAAGCTGACCGGCCGCTTCCAGGCCACAACGCCCAATGCCCACACGGCCGGCGGCGAGCCGTTGCCGATCGCCAACATCAATCTCGACAACGACGTCCGCACCAACACCGGCAGCCTGTCCTTCGCCACGGCCGGCCTGCGGTTTGATCCGGTCGGCCTGCAGCCAGTCGATCTGAGCGAGCAGGTGCGGACCTTCCTGACGCGCGACGTCACCGGTACGGCGACCTTCGAAGGCGCCTTCGACTGGAAGGGCGACCAGACCTCGAGCCACGGCGTGCTCAAGGTCGATATCCAGAGTTTTGCCGGCGCCATGGGCGCTGGCCAGGGCCTGAAGGGCGAGATCGACTTTACTTCATTGTCGCCGCTGCGCACCGAGCCGGGCCAGGCTTTCGGCCTTGACCACCTTCAGGCGGTCGTGCCGCTCGACCACTTCGTGCTGCATACCCAGTTCCTCGGCGACCATATCGCCATCGAACGGGCCGATGTCTTAACGCCGGGCGGCCTGGTCCGCCTGGAACCGGCCAATGTGCCGCTCGACGGCAAGTCGCCGATCACCGGCGCCTTCGCCTTTGACGGCCTCGACTTCGGCAAGGTCGTCGCCGCTTCCAGTCTGGCCGAGACCATGACCTTCGAAGGCAAGCTGACCGGCCGCGTGCCGTTCACCATCATCATCGGCCAGGTGCCGACCTTCCAGAACGGCACCATCGCCGCCGACGCCCCGGGCAAGATCTCCATCCGCCGCGCCTCGGTCACCGACATTTCGGCCAGCGGCTCCGTGGCCGCCGACAAGACGACCCAGGCGGCCGGCGCCGCGCCGCAGGCGACGTTCAATCCGTTCCAGGACATGGCGTTCCAGGCGATGGAGCACATCAGCTATGATAAGCTCGACGCCAAGGTCAACTCGATGCCCGACGGCCGCATCGACATCAATTTCCACGTCAAGGGCCGCTTCGACCCGCCGCAACCGCAGAAGGCGACGATATCGCTGCAGGACTATATCAGCGGCAAGTGGATGCAGAAACCGATGAAACTGCCGTCGAACACGCCGATCGAATTGTTCCTCGACGTGCCGCTGAAGATGTTTGACACCGACGCGGCGACGGTCAACACCCTGACTCCGGCCCTGAGCGGGAAGTAATCGCCAAAATATCCCTCCCGTTCAGCCACGGTTCAGCCTATATCTGCGATTAGAGTCGTATGAGAACCTAGGCTGATGAGGGAGCCCTGAATGAAAATCGCACTGGCCGCGACCGCGGCGGGACTTACGGCCTTTGGCCTCGGGCTGGCGGCATGCACGCCGTCGGTCAATGTCAATGTCAACCTGGCGCCGATCTACGCCAAGCTCGATGTCAATGTGAAGGTTCAGCTCGACCAGGACGTCAAGGACCTGGTCCAGAAGAATCCGAATCTGTTCTAATCAAGAAAGAGATTAGCGATGAAAACGACTTCCTTCACCAGAGCCGCCCTGGCCGCCGTGCTGCTGAGCGCCGGCGCCGTCACCCTGACGGCCGCTGTGACCGCCGCCCCGGCCTTCGCCGATGTCGCCGCCTCCAAGGCCCTGGTCGACGCCGCCAAGGCCAAGGGCATCGTCGGCGAGCAGAACAACGGCTTCCTCGGCTTCGTCACGCCGTCGTCGGATGCGGCGCTCAAGGCCGCCGTCGACGAGATCAACAACGGCCGCCGCGAGGTCTACACCCAGGCCGCCGCCAAGAACAACGTCTCGGTCGATGCGGCCGGCATCTCGGCCTACACCAATGTCATCGTCCCGAAACTGGCGGCCGGCCAGTACTATCAGGACGGCACCGGCGCCTGGGTGAAGAAATAGGGCGCCGCACAGTTTGAGTTGAAAGGCCTTCGCATCGCGGAGGCCTTTTTCTTGTCGGCACAATCCCTGCACGGGCGAGGGCGAATTCCCTTTCCGGGATATCCTTTTGACACAACCAAGTGGTAATCGATGCCCATGGACCAGATCAAACCCCTGACCAGCCTCCGGTTTTTCGCCGCGCTCTGGGTCGTGGTCTTCACCTATGTCCATGAGGTCAGCCTGCCGTTCACCTCCGGCTTCATCGACAAGGGCTATCTCGGCGTCGACCTGTTCTTCATCCTGTCCGGCTTTATCCTGTCCTATGTCTACCTCGAAGCCTTCGGCGAAGGACGCTTTGACTATGGCAAGTTCATCGTGCATCGCCTGGCGCGCATCTATCCCCTGCATTTGGCGACGCTTGGCTTCACCTTGCTGCTGATCCTGGCCGCCGCCATCAAGGGTGTCACGCTCGACGCCAATGTCGGCAACTGGGCCGCCTTGCCCGCCCACCTGACCCTGACCCAGGCCTGGGGCTTCGCACCGACCGCTTCGTTCAACCATGCTTCCTGGTCGATTTCCGCCGAGTGGTTGGCCTATCTGAGCTTCCCGCTCGTCGCCATGGCCGCCTGGCCGCTGCGCACCCGGCCGGTCTATGCCCTGCTGCTCGCCATCGTCCTGGTGGTTGCCATCCACATGCTGTTCGCCGCCTTTGTCGGCTTCCCGCTGACCCACGCTACGTTCCAGTGGGGCGCGCTGCGCATCGTGCCGTGCTTCCTGTTTGGCAGCGCTCTTTACCTCGCCTGGCGGGCCGGCGCCGTGCGCAATCGGCGAATCGCGCTGTTCGGCACATTGCTCGGTATGCTGATCGTTTTCGCCGCCGCCAGCGCCTCGCACGGCGGTAATATGATCGACACCTTGATCGTGATTGCGCTCGGCTTCACGCTTTTGTCAGTGGCCGGCCTTAACCCTGACGGCGTCATGGGCAACCGGGCGTTGGTGTATCTGGGCGAGATCAGCTTCGCCACCTATATGATCTACGTGCCGTGGAAGTGGGTCTATCTGAAAGGCGCCAAAGCCTTGCTGCACTTGGATAATGAACCCCTGCCGCTGCTGTGGTGGCTCGTCGGTCTGGCCGCCCTCGTGCCGCTTTCTGCCCTCGCTCACCACCTCGTTGAACTGCCTTGCCGCAAACTGGTTCGCGTCTGGGGTGAGCGATTGGTTAACAAATTGAACTACAAGCCGGTCAAAATCCGTTAAAAATTTTTTTACCACGTTCAGGGGGAAAATTATTTGAAATTTTATTTTTCTGTTGTAGCAAGAGCACAGGAGTAACTGCCACGGAGTAGTAGCGTGAGAAAAACCGTGTCGGCGTTAGTATGTGCCGTAACCACCCTTTGTGCCGCGTCCTCGCTTGAAGCCAGGCCAGTCGCCCACAAAACGACCAGAACCGCCGCCAGTGCAAGCTCTGCTACCCCCTACCTGCAGTGCGTCACTTTTGCCCGTAATTTCACCGGCATGCAGATCTTCGGAGATGCGTGGACCTGGTGGGAAAAAGCCACCGGAAAATATGACGAAGGCCAGGCGCCCAAGCCCGGCGCCGTGCTTGTCTTCAAGTCGCAAGGCAAGATGAAGCTCGGCCACGTCGCCGTCGTTTCACAGATTATCACCGACCGCTATATCCAGATCACTCACGCCAACTGGTCGCCGGTCAACGGCCGCCGCGGCCAGGTCGAGGACCACGTCAACGTCCTTGACGTTTCGGAAAAGGGCGACTGGTCGAAGGTCAAGGTGTGGTACGGCCCGCTCAACGACCTGGGCACCACCATCTACAACACCTACGGCTTTATCTATAACAGCAGCCAGCCCGCGCCTGCCGCGCAAACCGCCGTTGTCCAGACGGCTGCGCCGTCTCAGGCACCGCGCCAGCAGATCGCTGCCGCTACGGCGACCGTTCCGGCCATGGAAGTGCCGGCGGAGCTCAAAGCCGCCTTGACGCCCGCCGCCACGGGCGCCGTCGTCAAGCCGGTCCTCACCGCCGCCAAGATTACCGGCCCGGCCGCCAGCGTCCTGACGGCGCAGCTTGACGCCCCGGCCGACGCGACCAAGACCGGTTCGGACACGGCGAAAACCGACGCCAAGACAGGCGACGCCAAGACCGTCAAAACCGCCGCGCACAAGGCCGGCAAGACGGCCGCCAAAACCGTCAAGGCCAAGGCCAGCGTCAAGCGCAAGTCCAAGCGCTTCAAATCCTGATCTTGCGCGGACCCGCATTTCAGAGCAAACAGACGGCGGCCTTCTTGGAAGGCCGCCGTTTTCATTGAGGACTCATGCTGACCCTGCACACCCGGGGCCATCCGGCGCCCGACAAGAAGCTTGAGCCGCGCGTTGTCCATATGAGTGGCGATGCCGCCGATGTCGACGATCACATCGTCTGGGTCGACCTGCTCAATCCGACTCGCGACGAGGAACTGAAGCTTGAGGACAAGCTGGGCGTCCTGCTGCCGACCCGCGAGGACATGGCCGAGATCGAGACCTCGAGCCGCCTGTACATGGAAGAGGGCGCCGCCTTCATGACGGCCCTGATCAGCTTCTTCGGCGGCCAGCAGCGCCTGCAGGCCGGGCCGATCACCTTCGTCCTGGTCAAGGGGCGGCTGATCACTATTCGCTATATCGAGCCAGCGTCGTTCTCGATCTTCACCGACCACATCGAAAAACAGCCGCAGCAATGCGTCTGCGGGGCGACCACCTTCCTCAATCTGCTCGATGTGCTGATTGACCGCACCGCCGACCTGATTGAAAAGACCGAGACCGGCATCGACGGCCTGTCCAAGTCGATCTTCCGCCGCAAGCGGGAAACCAAGCTCGAGGATGCCCTGATCCAGATCGGCGACTACCAGAATGACGTGTCGCGCATCCGCGACTCCCTGGTGTCGTTGGCGCGGCTAGTCGCCTTCGCCAAGGGGCTCGACACCGAAACCGTCGGCCTGAAAGGCGAGGGGTTGGCGGAATACCGCGAACGGCTGATCACCATGGGCCAGGACGTTGCGTCCTTGAGCGACCACGCCAGCTATATCACCGGCAACATGTCCTTCCTGCTCGACGCGGCGCTTGGCCTGATCAGTGTCGAACAGAACAACGTCATGAAGCTGATTTCGGTGGTTTCGGTGATCTTCCTGCCGCTGACCCTGATCGCCTCGGTCTATGGCATGAACTTCGTCGACATGCCGTTCCTGCACGACGCCGACGCCTTCTACTGGACATGCGTTTTGATGATCGCCATCGCCATCGGCCTGATCGTCTGGCTGAAATCGCGGCGGTGGATCTAGCGGCCTACTCCCGCTCGGTCAGGGTATAGTTGGCGCCCTTGTCGCGCAGATATTCCGTCGTCACCTCGATCATCCGCGCCCGCGTCAGGTCGGCATTGGACAGATCGGCATGGCTGAGATTGGCGCCGGTCATGTCGGTGCGGATCAGCCGCCCGCCGCCGAGATCGAGCGGCCCCAGCTTGGCGCCGTCCAGGCATGCATGGGTCAGGTTGGCCCCTTGCAGCCGCGCCCCGCGCAGGTCGGCGCCCTTGAGATTGACGCGGCGGAGATCGGCATTGACCAGGTTGGCCCCCTGCATCTCGATGCCGGACATATCGAGGCCGAAGAATACGCTGCCATCGGCCTCAAGCGTAGTGAAGGTGCGCTTGAGCATATTCTTCACGCCGCGGAAATCGACGCTGCTGAACTTGTGTCGTTTGCCGACCTGACCGCCGGTCCGGCACCAGTGTTCATGCTGGTTGAGCAGTTCCTCCAGCGGCGTGTCGTCGATATAGACGGCGACGGGCGCGCTGAGCATGTCGGTCGTGTCGGCTTCCTTGAGATTGCAGCCGCCCGTGGTGGTGTCGACCATGACGGCGCCCCGCAGGCTGGCGCCGGTGACGTCGGCGCCCGACAGGTCCGTGCCCTTCAGCATGGCGCCGTTCAGCTTGGCCTTGCGCAGCTTGGCCTGCGACATCACCGCGCCGGACAGGTTGGCGTCGGAAAAGTCGGTCGACACGGCCATGGTGCCGTGCATCTTGGCGCCGCTGAGGTCGGCGCCCGACAGGATGGCATAGTCCAGCTCGCCCGGCCGCTTTTCGTGCTTCATCAGGCGCAGGCCTTGCTTTTCGTCCTTGAAGGCGATCTGGCCCTCGCGCAGGTCGGCCCCGACCAGGGTGGCGGCGCTTAGGTTTGCTCCGCGCAGGCAGGCTCCGCGCAGGTCGGCGCGATCGAGCCGGGCAAAACGCAGGTCGGCATTGCGAAGGTCGCAGCCGAACATATTGGCCCGGATGAACACCGAATCCCGCAGACTGGCCCCGTAAAGCCGCGCCCCCGTCAGATTGGCGTCGCTCAGGTCCACGCCTTCCAGCTTCATTTCCGTCAGGTCGATATAGCTGAGATTGGCGATACGGCCACCGGGCTTTTGAGCCTTGAACAGCGCGTGCTGCTCCAGAATATGATTCAGAGAGCCGGCGTCGATGATTTGCAGCGTGGCGGAAGAAGACATAATTCTCTTATGGCGAGTCTTTGGACACGACGCACTCCGGTTGGCGGGCGCCGAAAGCATAGGAAACTTGGATTAAAAAATTGGCTAAGTAAGGGGCGCGAGTCCCGGCCCGCCGCCGTACATAACGAGCCTATAAGGCGAAAAATCGGCGCTTGGCAAGCCGTGATCACGATTGCCTGACAAAAAATGTGCGTGTCGAAATTACAATTTTACCTGACGGAGCTGTCCGCCGTTCAATCCTCGACGCTGCATGCCTTGCACAGGCCGTGCGCTTCCAGGGTGATGTGATTGACCTTGAAGCCGGTCCGGGCGGCGCTGGCCTCGACATCGTGCAGGTGGGGCAGGGCGATCTCGACGCTCTGGCCGCAGCAGTCGCACAGCAGGAAACCGGCGGTGTGCTTGTGATCATGCGTGTCGCACGCCACGAAGGCGTTGAGGCTTTCGATGCGGTGGATCAGGCCCATCTGCTCCAGGAAACTCAGGGCGCGATAGACCGTCGGCGGCTTAGCCGCGCCTTCCGGATGGAAGCGGTCGATGACGTCATAGGCCTTGACCGGTCCGCTGGCCTCCAGGATCAGCTCGTAGGTGCGCAGGCGCGACGTGGTCATGCGCTCGCCAGCTTCGGCGCACAGGGCCAGGGCGTCGGCCAGCTTGCCTTCCTTGACGATGGTCGTCAAAGGCGCGGCGTGATCGTGGGTATGCTCGCAGATATGGCTCATGCAGAGGAAAGTAAGGCGCGTCGGCGGTTTTCGCAAGCGGGCAGGGATATAAATGTTACACGCTTGAAATAATCTCTGGCGCTGGTGCAAAAATGTAATAATGTATCGATATTACCCTTGACGATCGAAATGTTATTACATAACAGATTGCGGCGCAGCAATCTTGTCAGGGGTCCGTCATGTCGTTTTCCGTCCGTCGCCGTCTCAAACCATTCCTGTTGTCGGGCCTGTCCCTGCTGGCCCTCGCGGGTGCCGCCTACGCCCAGGATAGCAAGCCGGACGCCAAGAAATCGCAAGACACCACCGAAATCACCATCCGCGCCCACCGCCTCGACGCGGCGCGCCAGATCATCCAGCCCGACGTCGGCGCCTCGGCCGTCACCTTGCCCAAGGCTCTGGTGGTGGCCCTGCCGGGCGGCGACAATGTCGCGCTTAACCAGGTCATCCTGCAGGCGCCGGGCGTCACCCAGGATTCCTATGGCCAACTGCATATCCGCGGCGATCATAACAATGTGCAGTATCGCCTCAACGGCGTCATCCTGCCGGAAGGCCTGAGCAATTTCGGCCAGGTGCTGAGCCCAAAATATGCCCACAGCATCCAGATGCTGACCGGCGCCCTGCCGGCTGAATACGGTCTGCGCACCGCCGCCGTCATCAACATGACCACCGAATCCGGCTTCAAGAGCGGCGGCACCCTGTCGCTTTATGGCGGTAGCCACGGCGAATATGATCCGAGCCTCTCCTACGGCGGCCACGCCGGCGACGACACCTATTTCGGTACCTTGAGCTACCGCCAGTCGCAGCTCGGCATCGAGTCGCCCTACAACACGTCGACGCCGCTGCACGACCGCACCGCCCAAGTCCTCGGCTTCGGCTATTACGACCACATCATCGACGACTCCAGCCGCCTGTCCTTCATCGCCGGCGCTTCGGACCAAAGCTTCCAACTGCCAAACACGCCCGGCCTGAATTCGGCCACAGACGGCGCGGGTTTTGCGGTCAATGGCGTGCCCAACTTCGTCAGCGACAGCATGCAGTCGCACCAGAAGGAAACCACCGACTACCTCATCGCCACCTATCTCAAGACCATGGATCACTTCACCGGCCAGGTGTCGCTGTTCGCCCGCCAGTCGCAGTTGATCTACACGGCGGATTGGGACGCCGAACTGGCCTTTAACGGCATCGCCCAGGCCGCCAACAAACAGGACAGCTCGGTCGGCCTGCAGGCCGAAGGCGCCTGGACTCTGACATCGAAACACACCCTGCGCGCTGGCCTGATCGCCTCGGCCGACCACACCACCAGCCGGACGCTCAGCCACGTCTTTATCCTCGACAGCGGCGGCAACCAAACCTCGACCGTGCCGACCGTTATCAGCGACGCCGCCCGCCAGAATTCCAGCACGGTCAGCCTGTACCTCCAGGACGAATGGACCCTGATACCGGAGCTCACCGTCAATTACGGCCTGCGCTACGACAAGCTGCAGTCCTATCGCGACGAGGATCAGCTCAGCCCGCGCATCAACTTCGTTTGGAAACCCCAAATACTAGGAATTAAGGGCATGACCATCCATGGCGGTTACGCCCGCTACTTCACGCCGCCACCCTACGAGTTGATCGCCAGCCAGACCCAGAGCCTGTTCGCCGGCACCTCCTTCGACCTGTCCGGCCCGAACGACCTGCCGTTCGCCCAGCGCGACAACTATTACGACCTCGGCATCGAGCAGGCCTTCGGCGAACACCTGACCCTCGGTATCGACACCTATCACCGCGTCGCCCGCTACCTGATCGACGAAGGCCAGTTCGGCGCGCCGATCATCCTGACGCCGTTCAACTACAAATACGGCCGTAATACCGGCGTCGAATTCACCGCCAACTACCAGAACGGTCCGCTCACCGCCTATGCCAACTTCGCGGTGTCGAAGGCGCAAGGCCGGATGATCGTGTCATCGCAGTTCAACTTCGACCCGACCGACGCGGCTTACGTCGCCGACCATTTCATCTATGTCGACCACGATCAGACCACGTCGGCGTCGCTGGGCATGACTTATAAGTTTGGCAAGACCGTCCTGGGCCTCGATGGTCTGTACGGCTCCGGTCTGCGCACCGACGGCGCCGTGCCGAACGGCGCGCGCCTGCCGGCCTATGCCCAGATCAACGCCAGCCTGAGCCACGACTTCGGCGGCTTCAGCGCCCGCATTGACGTCATCAACCTGCTCGACCGCGCCTACCAGATCCGCGACGGTTCCGGCATCGGCGTCGGCGCTCCGCAATGGGGTCCGCGCCGCGGCGTCTTCGTCGGCCTGAGCAAGGACTTCTAAGCCAAAGCCCGATAGCTGAAGTCCTTCAACCGGATGCTGCCTTGGCCGGCGCTGTAGATGCCGATCTTCAGCGCCAGGAAACCACCGAAGACATTGTGGTGCAGGCCCGACACCTCCGAACGCAAACCGTGCTGCACCCAGGTTTTGCCGCCGTCATGCGAATAATAATAGGTGATGACGTTCTCGGTGTTGTTCAGGCGGATGCGAACGCTCTGCGTCGCCACATCAGCCCCGGCCCACGACTGCTCCTCGTTCCAGGCGAACGCCTTCAGCCGTTCCGGCGTGAAGCCGATGCCGACAAACGCCTTGTGGTTATAGAACAGCAGCAACCCGCCCTCGGCCTGGCCGCTCAGGTCGAGCGTTACCTCCGCCTCATACGACCGGTCGCTGACCGTGCAGACCAGCGGCGCGCTGTCGACTGGCGAAGTCCCCTTGCCGGCGATGCGCAGGCTATCGGCTTCGTATGTGACGCGCGCCATCTCGTCCGGCGCCGGGTCGTGGAAACACCATTGCGCCCCGAACCGGTTCTGCCGGAAGTCGTCCGAGCGCGCCGCGCCGGCCGGTCCGGTCTTGCCGCCTTTCGGTTTCGGCAACGGCTTGGACAGGTCGCCGCCCTTGGCGCGGAACCAGCCGTCCCTGGTCCATTCGATGGGTTCGAGCAAGGTCTGCCGCCCCAGGGTGCGGAAGCCGTTTTCGTAGCCGTGATAGACCATCCACCAATCGCCCGCCGGCCCCTCGACCAGCGACGCATGGCCACGCGACCACCACGGCTCGGCAGCGCTTTTGGTCCGGACCAGCGGATTGTGCGGGCAATGCTGCCACGGGCCGTGGATCGATTTCGACCGGGCGGCGATCACCATATGGCCGGTGGCCGGACCCGATGTGCCGCCAACTGCCGTGATCAGATAGAACCAGCCGTTATGCCGCAACAGCTTTGGCCCTTCCGGCGAGAACGCCTCAACCACCCAATTGTCCGGATAATGCCACGGCTTGTAAGCCTCCTCGACGGGGCCCGCCGCTGACAGGCCGTCGTCGCTTAAGCGCACCTTGCGGATGCCGTTGACGAACAGGTAGCGCTTGCCATCCTCGCCGACGACATGGCCCGGATCGATGCAGCCGCTGATCTTCAGGTCGACCGGATCGCTCCACGGCCCTTTGATATGATCGGCCCAGATGGCGTAGATCGACCAGGTCTTGCCGTCCGGCGCGGCGGGAATATAGATGAAATAGCGGCCGTTGTGCTTGCACAGATCGACCGCCCAGATCGTCCCGAGCGGCTTGAACAGGGCCGGCCCGACCGGCGCCCAGTTGACTAGGTCGGTCGAATGCCAGACCACCAGTCCCGGATAGGCGAAGAACGACGAGAACGTCATGTAATAGTCGCCGCCATCCTTGAGGATGGTCGGGTCAGGATGATCGCCGGCGATGATCGGATTGAGATAGGTGCCGTTGCCGAGGTCGGCCTTGCGCTGGCCTTCGATGCCGCGCCCCCATTTCGGGCCGGCTGGCGCCGAGGCCTCGGCGGAGAGGGGAGCGGACACTGCCCCGGCCGCTGCCGAAGTCGCCAGAAGGGTCTTGAAAACGTCGCGCCGGGACGTGTCGGCCATGGAAAAAATCCCCTCTGGGCTGGCGGCCGTCGCAAAGCGGCCTGAAATGACGCCGGGGAGATTTCAGTGAATTGACAGCGATGTCAACAGCCCTTCCAACCGTGCCAAAACTGCACAGCTTTCCCGTCCGCCCAACACAATTCTGCGACCCGTTCCCGTAATCGGCCACAGAGCTTGCCCTCGCCGGAGCCTTGCGCTAGAAGCGAGGCTCATTTTTTCGCCCTCTAACCAATAAAAGCGATCATGGCCCAAGAGCAAAATACAGACGCGACGCTGTCCGGAAACGTCCTCTTCTACAAAAGACCCGAACCCTTAAGCGCGGAAACGCATGGCGGCATGGGCATCAGCGCCACCACGACGCCGCACGCCTTCGTCGCCGAAACCAATGTCGTGCCGCTCACGGTCGCCGAATTCCCGGCCGCCTCGCTGAGCTATCCGATCGTCTTCATCGGCGAAGCCTACATGCCGGTCGCGGCCATGGGCCTCGCCGCCGGCCAGAACGTCTTCGTTTCGGCGGAAGGTACCTTCAAGTCGGACGCCTACCTGCCGGCCTTCGCCCGCCGCTATCCGTTCGTCTTCGCCAATGACGAAAGCGCCGAGCGCATGATCCTGTGCGTCGACACCGAAGCCCCGATGGTCAAGAAGTCCAATCCGGACGTGCCGTTCTTCGAAAACGGCAAGGCGACGCCGTTCGTCGAAAACGCCATGCAGTTCTGCACCGACTTCGAGACGGAACGCCGCCGCACCGAAAGCTTCGTCAAGCTGCTGCGCGACCTGAACCTGCTGACGCCGCGCGAGACGCTGTATACGCCGCAGAACCCGGACGGCACGCCGGGCGAGCAGCAGAAGATCGCTGAATATTTCGCGGTCGACGACAAGGCGCTCAACGAACTGTCCGGCGAAAAGCTGGTGGAACTGCGTGACAACGGCGCCCTGACGCACATCTACGCCCACCTGAACTCGTTGCTGGCGTGGGACAAGCTGATCGCCCTGACGCTGGAACGCAACAACGCCCAGGGCCGCGCCAACTAAGGCAGGCTAAGCGATTGAAAAGAAAAGGCTCCGGAGCAATCCGGAGCCCTTTTTTATTTTTGAACCACGAACCACACGAACAGGCACGAACAAGAAAGTTTAACCACGGATAAGTCACGGATATGCCGCTGCGCGGCATTACACGGATAATCTTGTTCGATCGGGCAGAGCAGAGGCGGAAAGAAAATGAAGCGCTTCGCGCTTCGATAGGTCAATTTTTTTCGCGCGTTTCCGAGCCGGGGGCATCCGTGTCATGCCGCCTCTGGCGGCATATCCGTGCCTCATCCGTGGTGAAACCCTTTGCCATCACACGTTCAGACCCGTTCGTGTCTGTTCGTGTGGTTCGTGGTTTAAAAACCCACAGACCTAACCCGCCGGGGCCTGTGGCAACCGCTGGAACACCGACCGCGTCAGGCACGAAAACACCAGCCGCCCGGCTTCATCCAGCAGGTCATGCTGGGCGATCACCACGCCTTTGGATTCGCCCACGGCGTCCTTGCCCATCACCGTTAGCCGGCCGCGCAGCAGTTCGCCTGGCGGGGGATTGCGCGACCAGCGCAGCGCGTCGACCGCCAGCCGTTTGGTCTGCGGCCACTTCGCCGACGCCTCGCTTTCCAGTCTTGACCATAATGTGAAGATCAAAGCGTCAGGTAAACCGTCCTCGGCGTTCCACGTCGGGGCATAAGTTTTGCAAAAGTTCGCTAGTTCTTCTTCCGAGATGACGCCAGCGCCAATCGAGGCGACCTGGCCGATCCACAAATCGTCGAAAGCAGCGGGCATGAATTCGGTCCAGTTGAAGCCAAAACTAAAAGCCGTCCTCTTAGACCGAGTTGCACCGGAGAGCAATATCGCCCGGTACCCGGAAGACCGTGTCTCGGAACTTCGGCTGGCAGTTGAAAAAATCGCTCAGGGCGGCGATAGAACCGTCGCCCGCATGTTGATTCTTGGCCGTGGCTATGGTTCTGTCCCCCCGCGTGAGTTCGGGAAGGCAATGAGTAGCGACGACCCCATCAATTCCATCGAGGACGAGCCTTACGAAAGGCAGTATCGCGGCGCGGTCTCGACCTACGCCGAGGGCCGCGACCATCTGCCCGACCGATTCGACCTCGCCGATATCCTGCGCTCGTCGCGCGAAGCCCGCGGCTGGTCGCTCGACCAGGTCGAGGAAATGACCCGCGTCCGCCGTAATTATCTCGAGGCGCTGGAAACGGCCGCCTACGACATCCTGCCGCCGCGCGCCTTCGCCATCGGTTACGTCAAGGCTTACGCCAAGGCCCTGAATCTCGACGAGGAAACGCTCGCCGACATGTTCAAGCGCGACGTTTCCGACCAGCATCCCCGCCTGCAGGCGCCGTCGGGCGCCTCGCTGGAAGACGTCAAGCCCAACTACCGCATCTACATCACTGCCGCCGTCTGCCTGGTCGCCGCTGTCGCTATCTGGAACGTCCTGCAGCGCAAGCCGATCAATTTCAACGCCAAGGCGCGCGCCGAAGCTGCCCTGTCGAGCCAGGCCTGGTCGATGGGCGTGCCGCTGATCAAGGACGGCGTGGTCTACATCAGCAAGCCGCAACAGGCGCCGAAGGACCAGGACATCCCGGCGCCTTACGTCACGCCCGGCCTGGAAGACGGTTTCGCCTCGCTGGCCGCCGAAAAGAACCATGACGAGGTCGCACCGGTGCCGGTCCAGGACGTGCTCCAGTCGCGCAAGGCCTTTAATCCGCACGGCGCCATTTACGGCACCGCGCCGGAGCAGTCGGCGGTCACCCTCCAGGCGACCAACAGCGTCAACCTGGTCGTGCGCGGCGGCGACGGCACCATCTATTTCGCCCACCAGCTCGGCGCCGGCGAAGCCTACCGCATCCCGACCGCCGACAGCCAGAACCTGGTGGTCGACGTCTCGAACTTCGGCGCCTTTGAGGTCTATTACAACGGCATCTATGCCGGCGGCCTTGACGCCCTGGTGACGCCGGTCAGCAAGATCAACGCCAAGGCGGCGCAAACCTCGGCGCAGATGGACGCCAAGCAGGCCTCACAGGGCCAGATCAGCACCATTTATCGCGGCCCGGCCGCGGCGCCGCAACGCCCGACCTATCAGCCGAAGTCGACGGCGCCGATCCCCTACATGCCGGCCAAGCCCGCCGCCTCGTCGTCCGCCGCGCCGCAGCCGTAATTTACCGCCCCGGATGCGACTGAGCGCGGTTGCGAACGACGACGGAAAGGGCGATATTGTCGCCATCTTCCTAGGTTAGAGTGCCTGCATGAACGCCCCCGCTGATATTCATCACGTCCGCCCCTGGCGCGCCATCGAGCGCCGCAAAACCCGCCAGATCCGCGTCGGCAATGTCCTGGTCGGCGGCGACGCGCCGATCAGCGTCCAGTCGATGACCAACACCCTGACGTCGGACGCCAATGCGACGCTCACCCAGATCCGGCAGATGGAGGAGGCGGGGGCCGATATCGTCCGCGTTTCCTGCCCGGACGTCGAATCCACCCAGGCGCTGAAGACCATCGTCCAGCAGGCCAATGTGCCGATCGTCGCCGACATCCATTTCCACTACAAGCGTGCCATCGAAGCCGCCGAAGCCGGCGCCGCCTGCCTGCGCATCAATCCCGGCAATATCGGCTCGGCAGCTCGCGTCAAGGAGGTCGTCCAGGCCGCCAAGGACCACGGCTGTTCCATGCGCATCGGCGTCAATGCCGGCTCGCTGGAAAAGGACCTGATGGAAAAGTACGGCGAGCCGTGCCCCGAGGCCATGGTCGAGAGCGCCCTGTTCCACGCCAATATCCTGCGCGACCACGATTTCCGCGAGTTCAAGATTTCGGTGAAGGCGTCGGACGTGTTTCTGACGGTGGCCGCCTATCAGGCCCTGTCCGAAGCCATCGATTGCCCGCTGCATATCGGCGTCACCGAAGCCGGTCCGGCGCGCATCGGCACCATCAAGTCGTCGATCGGCCTCGGCAATCTGCTCTGGGCGGGCATTGGCGACACCCTGCGCGTGTCGCTGGCCGCCGATCCGGTCGAGGAGATCAAGGTCGGCTTCGACCTGCTCAAGTCGCTCGGCCTGCGCCATCGCGGCGTCAATATCATCGCCTGCCCGTCGTGCGCCCGCCAGGGCTTCAACGTCATCGACACGGTGCAGAAGCTCGAGGAACGCCTGGCCCATATCGCCAAGCCGATGTCGCTGTCGATCATCGGCTGCGTGGTCAACGGCCCGGGCGAAGCGCTGTATACGGATATCGGCTTCACCGGCGGTGGGGCAGGGGCGGGCATGGTCTATATGGGCGGCAAGCCGGACCATAAGCTGAGCAACGACGAGATGATCGAGCACATCGTCGAGCTGGTCGAAGCCCACGCCGAGAAGCTTTGATGCAATCCGCGCCGCGTCTGACGAGTTTGGAGCTGGGCGGCGACGGTGACGAAATCTATGCGATCGAAGAAATAGAGCATTGCTTTGGCGTCGAGCTGGACAAGCAGGATGCATCGCAATGGCGAACGGTGGGGGATGTTTTTAAGTCCCTCCGGAACGCTCTGCCGCCCGATCGCCGAGACGATCCGGATGTCTGGCAGCAATTCACCGAGGCCATTTCATCAGAAACGGGAGTCGATCCCCGTCTGGTCGGGCCCGACACCGAGTTGCTGGGCGGAATTCCCATCATGGAATGGTTGGCGGAGACATTCCAAGAGCTGATGCGGAAGGTACGCGGCGCTTAGCCCAATTCCCGATTATCTCTCCGCCCATTCCTCCTGGAAGGGAGAAAATTAGTACAGCCGCACTTCGCTGGTCGGGGCCTTCTTGTCCTCGTCCGGCTTCGGCTTGGCGTCTGTCTTCGGCTCCGGCTTGGCCGTCATCGATTCCGCCACCGCCGACGCCGCGGCGACCGCTTCGGTCGGCGTTTCGACGCTCATCGCCACCTTGCGGTCATTGCGCATGATGGCGTCGATTTCCGCCACCGATACCGCCCGCGAGAACAGGAAGCCCTGGATGATATTGCAGCCGACCTGGCGCAGGATGTTCTTCTGGGCGCGCGTCTCGACGCCTTCGGCCAGGATGTTCAGGTTCAGCGCCTTGGAAAGCTTGACGATAGCGCGGATCACCGCTTCGGCTTCCGGGTCGACGCCCAGGTTTGACACGAACGAGCGGTCGATCTTGATCTTGTCGACCGGATAACGGCTTAGATAACCCAGGCTTGAATAGCCGGTGCCGAAATCGTCGAGCGCGATGGTAAAGCCCATATGGCGCAGGTCGCGCAGGATGACCTGGGTGACGTGGTCGTCGTTGAGCAGCACGCCCTCAGTGATTTCGAGCTCGATCTGGGTAGCCGGCGTGCGCGTTTCTTCCAGCAGCATGCGGACGGTGCTCAGGAACTCCGGCGTGCGCAGTTGCGTGGCCGACACGTTGACCGCCACCTTGAGGCCGGGCCAGCGGCGGGCGTCGATCATGGCGCGGCGCAGGACGAAGGTGCCCAGCTCGTTCATCAGGCCGCATTCCTCGGCCAGCGGGATGAAATAGCCCGGCGACACCGGGCCGCGCGCCGGGTGCGTCCAGCGGCTCAGGGCCTCGACGCCGACGATGGTGCCGTTGTGGTCGACCTGCGGCTGATAGACGACGTCGAGCGCCTCGACGTGGATGGCTTCGCGCAGGCCGGTTTCCAGCGTCTTGCGCAACTTGATGGTGGCATCCATCTCGACTTCGAAGAAGGCGTATTGGCCGCGACCCTGGTCCTTGGCGCGGTAAAGGGCGAGGTCGGCCTGGCGCAGCGCTTCGGCTGCTTCCATGTCGCCGTCCTGCAGCAGGGTGACGCCGATCGAGCACGACGAGAACACCTGGCCGCTTTCCAGGCTCACCGTACCCGTCAGGGTTTCGAGCACGCGCTTGGCCAGGGCGGCGGCGCTGTGGCCGTCGGTATCGGTCTGGATGATGACGAATTCGTCGCCGCCGAGCCGCGCCAGGGTGTCGCAGGCGCGGATCATGCTGCCGATCCTATGGGCATGGGTGCGGATAAGCTCGTCGCCGGCCAGGTGGCCGAGCGTATCGTTGACGTCCTTGAAGCGGTCCAGCCCTATGCACATGACGGCGACGTGGCCGCCCTGTCGCTTCATGCGCTCGCACGCCTGGTTCAGGCGGTCGGCGAACAGGGTGCGGTTGGGCAGGCCGGTCAGGTTGTCGTGCAGGGCCATGTGCTTGGCCTTGGCTTCCGAGGCGATCAGGCCCTGGGCGGCCTTCTGGCTTTGATAGAGCAGGACCAGGGCGACCACCCCGAGGCCCAGCGAGATCAGCAGGACCGGGCCGAGCGTGCGGATGAACAGGGTGCGGCCGGGCGTATCCGGCGTCCACGCCAGTTGCGCCACGTCGTGTCCGTTGCGATCGCGGAACGGGATCACGGCATTGCCGCGGTCTATCCGGGCGTCGGCCGGCAGCAGGCGGATGCCGGAGATCAGATAGCGTTGCGACAGGGCGATCAGCTCGTCCGTCTTCATCTCGTGCAGGCCGATGGCGGCATAGGGGCGGTACTGCAGCAGCGGCGAATCCGGCTTGTCGGGCAGGATCAGGCTGGCGCCCATGGCGTAGATGCGGCCGTCGACGGCGATCAGCTTGCCGGCGTGATTGCTGTCGGAATCGTAGGCTTCATGCTTGCCGGCGCGCCGCGCCAGGTCGACGCGCAGGTCGTGCACCACGCCGGTGGTTTCGGCCAGCATGCTCTTGAACTGTTGCGGATCGACCGTCTTGCCGTCGTTGAAGGCGGCCACGGGATTGCCGTTGCCGTCGACCAGCACGCTCGATTCGAAGTTGAGGTAGCTCTGGAAGTAGCGGCCGATATTGGCCTCGGCCCAGCTGGGATCGTAGTGGACGGCGGTGTTTTCGACGCCCTTGTCCCAGATGGTGATCGGCGTCATCAGCAGCGAATGGTCGTCGGCCAGCTGGTCGAGACCTTGGCGCACGAGGTTTTCCTCACGCGTACGCGAAAGCATGTCGGCCTGGTCGGCCCAGACCCAAAGGCTGCCCACAAGCGCACAAACCGCCACGACGACGATCGCCGCCATCGGTGCGAGCAGTTTCACTTCGCTGGTACTACGTTTCACCCACGCCTCGTTCTGAGGGATGCCATATTATTTCGGTCAAGATACACGCAGAGTCTTAAATTAAGGCAAATAAGATCTGGTTTTTATTAGGGATTTTTTAACAGAACTGTGTCGCGAAAAGTTAACGCGAAACGCGCCGCAGACCCTTGACGGGCCACGCTTTGCGCGTAACTAAGGCGCTTTCCTTCCCGAAGCGCCCAGGAACCCCGCCATGAAACTTTTTATCAATTCCGGATCGCCCTTCGCCCGGAAGACACGGATTGTCGTCCGCGAAAAAGGACTGCTGTCCGGCGTCGAGGAAGTATTTACCGTCCCGGTCGAAAGCCGCCCCGATCTGGTCGCCGCCAACCCGGTGGCGCAGATTCCCGCCCTGGTCACTGACGATGACCGGAAATTCTGCGACAGCACCCTGATCTGCGCCTGGCTGGACGCCCATGCCGCCAATGGCCCGTGCCTCGTGCCTGCGGGCAATGCTTATTGGGACATGCGCCAGGTCGAAGCGTTGGGCGCAGCCATGCTGGAAATGCTGGTCAAGATGGTGCTGGAGCGGCGCCGGCCGGAAAACGAGCAGTCGCCGTTCTGGCTGCAGCGCTGGGAAACCAACCTGATGCGCGGCTTCGGCGACGCCGAGGCCCTGTGTCCGTCGGCCGATGTGTTGGACATGGGCAGCATTACGCTCGCCATCGCGGCGACCTATACCGACTTCCGCTACCCGCACCTCGACTGGCGCGCCGTGGCGCCGCGCATCGCCGCCCTGCACGACCAACTGGAAAAAAGACCAAGCTTTATTGATACCTATCCGAAATAAGCGTAGGCAAGGCCGCCGCTTCAGAAAGACCCTGCCTTGATCCATCTGCCCCAAGCCAAGCTCGACCAGGTCATGGACCGCTTCCGCATGATCGAGGCGCGCATGGAATCCGCCACCGACGGCGCCGAGATCGTCCGCCTGTCGAAGGAGCACGCCGAAATCAAGCCGGTGTGCGAGGCGGTGGAAAGGCTGATCAAGGCGCGTGGCCAGGTCCCCGAGCTTGAGGAAATGATCGCCCTCAACGATCCGGAGCTCTCGCCTCTGGCCGAGGAGGAACTCGGCGACCTGAAGGACAAGCTGCCCGACCTGGAACGCGGCGTGGCCTTGCTGCTGGCGCCGCAGGACAAGGACGTCAACGCCTCGGCCATTCTCGAAGTCCGCGCCGGCACGGGTGGCGACGAAGCTGCGCTGTTCGCCGGCGATCTGTTCCGCATGTACAGCCGCTATGCCGCCGCCCAGGGCTGGCGCGTCGAGGTCGACAGCGTCTCCGAAGGCGAAATGGGCGGCTACAAGGAAATCATCGCCTCGGTGACCGGCGACGGCGTGTTCGGCAAGCTCAAGTTCGAAAGCGGCGTGCACCGCGTGCAACGCGTGCCGGAAACCGAAGCCGGCGGCCGCATCCATACTTCCGCCGCCACGGTCGCCGTCCTGCCCGAAGCCGAGGACGTCGAGATCGAGATCCGCGACCAGGACCTGCGCATCGACACCTACCGGTCGTCCGGCGCCGGCGGCCAGCACGTCAACAAGACCGACTCGGCGGTGCGCATCACCCACCTGCCGACCGGCATCGTGGTGACCAGCTCGGAAAAGTCGCAGCACCAGAACCGCGCCATCGCCATGCGCAACCTGAAGGCCCGTCTGTACGACCAGCAGCGCCAGGCGCTAGATACGGCGCGTTCGGATGCCCGTAAGTCGCAGGTCGGCTCCGGCGACCGTTCGGAACGCATCCGGACATACAACTATCCGCAGGGACGGGTGACCGACCACCGCATCAACATGACGCTGTACAACCTGCCGACCTTCATGGAAGGCGACATGGACCAGATGATCAACGCCCTGATCGCCGAGGACCAGGCGGAACGGTTGGCGATGCTGGAGGAAGAATTCAATTAAGATTTTAAACCACGAACCACACGAACAGACACGAACATCCCAGCGCATCGACCTCTTGCCCGAAGGGCTTCTGATCGTCCGGTGTCAGCGGACGCAAAGTCTGACGGTTGGCGTCGCCAGCATTACACGATGAAGTTCGTGCCTGTTCGTGTGGTTCGTGGTTAAATTCCTTTTTTAGGATAAGGTTGTAAGCGTTCCGGGAACCCGGGCGGGTTTCCGGCATCTAATCGTTCAAGGAGACCCACCATGACCGATGATCCGCAACCGCCTGCCGGCCCCGACCTGGTCTGGGGCGTTCCGCGCAGCGCTTTCAAGGACGGCAAGCTCCTTGGCCATGTCGGCGACGACGAGGTCCTGCTGGTCGAACTGAACGGTGAAATCCTCGCCATCGACGCCCATTGCAGCCACTATCACGGCCCCTTGGCCGAAGGCATAGTCGTCGGCGACGAGGTCCGCTGTCCCTGGCACCACGCCTGCTTCAACCTGCGCACCGGCGAGGCCAATTGCGCCCCGGCCATCCAGCCGCTCAACACCTGGAAGGTCGAGATCGACGGCGACACCGTTCGGGTCAAGTCCAAGTCGGGGCCCGGGCCAATGCGTAAGGTCAACAGCCATCCCGATATCCGCCGCATCGTTATCGTCGGTGGCGGGGCGGCCGGGTTCGCCGCCGCCGAGATGCTGCGGCGGCGCGGGTTCACCGGCGACGTGACCATGCTGAGCAACGATGCCGCCACGCCGGTCGACCGGCCCAACCTGTCCAAGGACTACCTGGCCGGCAGCGCACCGGAGGAATGGCTTCCCCTGCAACCGGATGATTTTTATAAAGAAAAGGGCATCGGCCTGCGCCTGAATACCGATGTCGCCGCCATCGATCCCGCCGCGAAACAGGTCAAACTCAAGTCCGGCGGTGCGGTGCCCTACGACCGCCTGTTACTGGCCACCGGCGCCGAGCCTGTCCGGCCGGATATCCGGGGCGCGACACCGGAAAACCTGCTCACCCTTCGGTCTGTGGCCGATTGCAAACACATCATCGCCCACCTCGGCAACGCCAAACGCATCGCCGTGCTTGGCGCCAGCTTTATCGGCCTGGAAGTCGCCGCCTCCCTGCGCACGCGCGGGCTTGAGGTCCATGTCGTCGCCCCGGAGGCCCGGCCGATGGAGCGCGTTCTCGGTCCCGGCATAGGCGACCTCGTCCGCGCCATCCACGAACATAACGGCGTCGTTTTTCACCTTGGCGAAACCGTTACGCAGGTCAACGGCCGTACCGTCACCCTGAAAAGCGGTCAAACCCTGGAGGCCGACTTTATCGTCGCCGGCGTCGGTGTCCGGCCACGCACGACTTTAGCCGAACAGGCCGGCCTGAAAATCGACCGCGGCGTTATCGTCGATGCCCACTTGCAAACCTCGGTGCCGGGCATCTTCGCCGCCGGCGATATCGCCCGCTGGCCCGACCGCCATTCCGGCCAGAGCATTCGTGTCGAACACTGGGTGGTGGCCGAACGCCAGGGCCAGACCGCCGCCATCAACGTGATGGGCGAACAGGAACCCTATACCGACGTGCCGTTCTTCTGGAGCCAGCATTACGACATGGCGATCAACTATGTCGGCCATGCCGAACGCTGGGATGAAATCGACGTCGAAGGCGACATCGTCGCCCGCGATTGCGTGGTCAAATACCGGCTGGGGCACCGTACCCTGGCAGTGGCCTCGATCGGCCGCGACCTCGACAGTTTGTACGCCGAACTGGCCCTGCAACGCGGCCTGGAGCCCGGCCTCCCCTGATATCAGGGGTATGCCGAGTCGAACGTATAGCGTTCGACCGCCATTGGACCGCACGAAGCCGTGTTAAGACGGTTCAAATGTTCAGTTGGTTGGGACGGCGAGATGTGGTGGTGGGGTTTGTTCCGGTATCGGAAAATTCGCCGGTCTTGAGAGCCGGACCGATTGCGGGTAAATTCTCCGTCAGGGAGAGGGACCATGAACGCAGTCATCAGGTGGATCGGCCGCCAGGCCTGGGGGCCATTTATCGTCGGCATCGCCATCACGATCGGGACAGCCGTAAGCGCCTGGGCCGCGTTTCAGCATCACAGCTTTTGGCCCGAATGGTTCAAGTTGTTCTGGGTGATCTTGTTTATAGGCGCGGGTGTCTTGCCGAACCGATGGGCGCTGCTCGCTCAATTCGTCATTTTGGTTTTGTTGTGCTGGGCCATTCTCGACGGCAAGCCATTGACGCTGGCCACGCTCACCGGCCTTTCGTGGGAAGAAAAGTTTTATCTTGGACTGTGTCTCGTGTCCGGCTTGTTGAACCTCTTGATGCTGTTCAAACGGCCTCCCCAGGTCTCCCCTTCACAACCCGCGGCGAACTGAAAGAAATCGTTAACGATAAGGCCTTGAGCCCCGGCGGCTTCGTGTTAAGCTGTCTCCCACAGAGAGAGGGGAGACTATGCTGAAATTTATCAATGGATTGCTGGTCATCGCTGCCGTCGGCCTGGTTATGACGCTGATCTATATGGGTGGCGCCGGCTTGGCGCGCCAACAGGAACTGACCGAAGTTCTGGCGGAACGCTGGTACCTGCTGGCCGGTTTCGCCGTGGTTGTGGTGGCCGCCTTCCTGACGCGCGGCAAGGCCAAGCCGGCCTACGAGGACTGAGGCATTGACGGCGGTCCACGCCACCGTCGCCGCCCTGTGGCGCCATCCGGTCAAGGGCTTCACGCCGGAACCGGTGCCCGAAGCCCTGCTGACGGCCAACGAATTCTTCCCCTTCGACCGCCTGTTCGCACTGGAAGTTGGCCGTAGCGGCTATGATCCGGAAAACCCGCAAGTCATTCCCAAATTGCGCTTTGCCGTCCTGGCGCGTTTTGCCGCTGTGGCTCGGCTGCGCACCCATTATGACGAGTTCAACGACCGCCTGGAAATGACCGGCACCGACGGCCAGGCCCTGGCTTTCCCCATGCACGAATCCGCCGGGCGCCACGCCCTGGCCCGCCATGTCGAAACCGTGCTGAGTGAGCACGAAGACTATGATCCCGTGGCCGCGCCGCTGAACTTGCTCGATGTCCCCGGCCCGGACACAGGCAAGCTGCCGTTCCGCTTTACCGACTCCGGCAAGGGCTTCGTTTCGCTCCTCAATCTCGATAGCCTGCGCGACCTGTCGCAACGCGCCGGCCGCAATCTCGATCCATTGCGGATGCGCGCCAATGTCTGGCTGGACGGCCTGTCCGCCTTCGAGGACCACGCCTGGGTCGGCCGCCATTTGCGCATCGAGGACGGCCCGGAATTCGAGGTGCTGAAACCGATCGTCCGCTGCGTCGCCACCCATGTCGATCCAGTCACCGCCGAACGCGATTTCGACCTGTGCACGGCGCTGTGGGAGAATTACGGCCACCGCGATTGCGGCATCTATGTCCGCGTCGTCAAGGGCGGCATGGTCCGTCCCGGCGACCGCCTGACACTCATTTGACCCCCCTTTGATTTAAACTTGACTTGCCCGGCCGGACTTTTATAGCCGTTGGCCTTCATCCCATTATGTGAGGCTTTTGCCATGCCGACCCTCGTCCTCCTCCGCCACGGCGAAAGCCAATGGAACCTGGAAAACCGTTTTACCGGCTGGGTCGACGTCAACCTGACGCAAAAGGGCGAATCCCAGGCGACGCGCGGCGGTGAGCTGATCAAGGCTGAGAAAATCAACATTGATCAGGCCTTCACCTCGGTGCTGACCCGCGCCATCCGCACCTGCAACCTGGCGCTCGAAGCTGCCGGGCAATCCTACGTGCCGATCATCAAGGACTGGCGCCTGAACGAGCGCCATTACGGCGGCCTGACCGGG
>CAYULN010000007.1:0-5285 GCA_964445605.1 uncultured Caulobacteraceae bacterium
CTCAGGATTTCATAGCCATCGATGTCCGGCAGGTTCAAATCCAGCACCGCGACCATCTTGTCGTAGGCGCGCATTGGCTGACCGTCGCCGAAGAAATAGGTCAGGGCGTCGCGACCGGAAGCCAGGTGAGTTACCGGATTCTGCACGCCGACACGTTGCAGGTTCTTGCGGATCAAACTGGCGTGACCGGCGTCGTCCTCGATCAGGACGACGGAAAACGGTTCGGAAAAGGCGGGGCTTATCATGGGAAAGATGTCCTTATCCGGCCATGGCCCGGGGCGTATTGGCGTTGGCGGCGCCAATCTCGGGCTTGTCCGGGATGCGGGCGGCCCTGACTTTCGGCCCCTGACCGGCCGTGGCCGCCCTTTTCGGCAGGCTGACATAGAAGGTGGTGCCGACGTTGACCTTCGAGTCGAACCAGATCGACCCGCCGAGCTTGCGCAGGGTGGCCTTGACGAAGGCCATGCCGAGGCCAAGGCCCCGCACATTGCCGGTGTTGCGGGCGCGGCGGAAGATGTGGAAGACGCGTTCCTTGTCTTCGGCTTCGATGCCGCGGCCATTGTCACGAATGGAAAAGATGTAATCACGGCCGGTCTCGTGACAGGCGACGTCAATACGGCCGGGCTGATCAGGCCGAAGGAATTTGATGGCATTGTCGAGCAGGTTGCCGAGGATCTGTTCCAGCGCTACCGGGTCGGTAACCAGGCTCGGCAGCGGCTCGACCACCACCTCGATCTTCTTCTCGGAGACTTCGTAGCTTTGCGCCCCGAGGCACTTGTCGAACACCGCCTGGGCGTCGACCAGCTCATCGCGATAGACGTATTTGCCGATGCGCGACAGGTCGAGAATGGCGGTCGTCAGGGTATCCATGCGATCGACGGCATTGCCGATGAAACCCAGTGCTTCGGGGATATCGGTATTGAGCACATGGTCGATATGTTCGCGGTCCTTGGCGGTCAGCTTCTTGCCTGGCGCCATCCGCGTCGAGACGTCCTTCACCGCCAGCGCCAGCTCATGCGAGAAGCCCTTGAGATTGACCAACGGCGCCCGCATGTCGTGCGAGGTGATATAGGTGAAGGCTTCCATGTCGGCATGGAGCTGCTTGAACTCCTCTTCGCGCGCCTTCTGTTCCGTGATGTCGGTGTGCGTGCCAATGATCGAGCGGATCTGGCCGAACTTGTCCCAGGTGCCGACGCCGCGCGACATCACCCACCGCCACGTGCCATCCTTGTGCTTCATGCGGAAGATGTTGGTGTAGTGCGGCGTCTGCTTCATGATGTACTGGCGGCGGACGTCCAGCGCCTGCGCCAGGTCATCAGGGTGGATCAAGCCGGTGGCCATGTCGACCGTGTTTTCCAGCTCGTCTTCGTCATAGCCCAGCATCGCCTTGAATTCCTTCGAGGCGTACAGCGACTCGTTGACAAAGTTGATTTCGTAGACCCCGTCATTGATGCCGTGCATCACCCGGCGGAAGCGGGCCTCGGCCTTGGTCGTCTCGTCCTCCAGGCGTTCGCGTTCGCCTTCCAGCTTCAGGATAGTGACGAAGCCCACCAGCAGGATGCCGATGCCGACCACGGTCCCGAAGATCAGCACGTAGACGAAATTGCGCTTCTGCGAATCGGCGTCGCGGCTGTGCATGTCCAGATCGTGCATGCGGTGCGAGACGTTACGTTCCAGCGCCTGGCGCAGGCCGTCGATCAGCACGCGTTGCTTTTCCAGGTCGGCGGTCGCGATGGCAGCGCTGTGGCCCTGTTGACGCACGGCCTCGACCTGGGCGGCGAGGAGTTTCTGGATGTCCTGCAGGCGGTCGAGCCAGTCGTTGGTTTCGACGAACGACTTGTCCTCTGAATAGGTGGCGTAGCGCAGGGCGACGACTTCGTCGCGCAGGCGGTCGTTGGCCGCGTTGTAACGGGTCAGAAAGCGGCGGTCGCCTGTGATCACGTAAGCGCGCACGCCGGATTCCATGTCGACCAGATCGACCAGGATTGTGCGGCTCTGGCGCACCGCTTCGTATTGGCGCGCGGTATTGCTGTTGAGTTCCTGGACTTTCTGGTACTGGCTGTAAATGATCATGGTAAAGAAAATAAGCGCGATCGATACGATACTGAAAAACGCCAGGTAAATATGTTTGACAGGTATTCCCCAGGGATATCGCATTAGCCTAGGCCAGCCCTTTCAGAATGTATTTCATCATAGTGTAGCTTAAGGTGTCATTGTTTTATATCGGTATTTTATCTTGCCGTTTCAAAAGGTTAATAAGCATTAACGAATGCGAACCCTTCGCATTCAACCTACGCCCGCCCCCTGGCAAGCGACAATAAGTGATCACGACGGAAAAATAAAAAGCCCATAAGAACAGCCGAGACCGCCTCATGGGCATTGAAGTTTCAGTTTTGGACCGGGAAGAAGTAGACGCTAGAAAATAGGGGGAAACTTAACGGCGCGTCAGCAGCGCGCCAAGGATGAAACCGGCGCCGAGCGCCATGATGGCGGAACGAATCGGATTGGCCTTGATCTCGGCCTCGACGTCATGCGTGACACGCTGCGTGCGATCAAAAGTGCGGTCGACCACACCGCGGACCTTCTGACCCGCCTCGTTGGCATAGTCGGAAACGTCGTCGAGCACGTTGCGTCCATCGGCTTCGGCCTGACGCGCCGCGTTGCGCACGTCGTTTTCGGCGAGGCTCTTGGTGACATTGGCAGCGGCCTTGGTGGCGCTCGATAACATGGCGGCGATCTCCTGAAATACGATTCCGGCAGTCGGGGAGGATGCTCGGTTGTCGGGGGAAGGCACCAGGTTCACGGAGGCGCTTGTCTGAGGTCTTAGGCTAGGGGGGGCGATGAAGAGCCCCAGGCCGGCTTCCGTGAACCTGATGATCAAAGGTTAGCGGATGGGGTCCTCAAAGGGCGATGCGGCCCGCCTCGGTTGAAAATAAAAAGATGATAAAGGCCAATGGTTTCCAAACCCGCCGCGTAATCGCGTAACGGCGTCAAAACTCATCTTACCCAATATTTATAAGGGGTTCTTCGCTCCGCTGCCTTAAACTTATGCCCATCCTGCTAGGCTGAAAAAGATCGCGGCGGGTGTCGTCGCGGCACATCTTTCAGGAGCATATCATGTCCGTCAAATCGACGATCAAGGAAACCGCCGGCGTAACCGAGGAAGAACTGGGTGAAGCCATGCATAACGACAAGATGGCCGAAAAGGGCCGTCGCTTGCGCAACGAAGGCCGCGTCGGCAACGGCAAGATGCCCAAGGTTACCAAGGTCGGCTCGGAGAAGTAATTTCGCCATCACTGACAAGAGTTACGGAAAATAAAAGCCTCTCCGCCTAGGGCGGGGAGGCTTCTTCTAACGCAGTTATGGCTTACCGGAGAATAGCAGGCGTTTGATAGCGGCGAAACGCGACAGAGGAGTGACAGAAAACGGTTAAAGCCCCAGATGGGCCAGGAGATCGCTGATTTTGATCGAGGCGAAGTGAATGCTGGAGTCGGCGACGCCATAAGGCATGAACAGCCATTCGCCGACCCGCAGCGCGCCGCAGGTGTAGATGACGTTCGGCACATAGCCCTCGCGATTGTCCTCCGAAGGCGACAGCAGCGGTTCCTTGGATCGGCCCAGCACCTTGCGCGGATCGTCCTTGTCGAGCAGCATCGCCCCAAGCGAATAGCGGCGCACCGCGCCCACGCCGTGGGTCAGCACCAGCCAGCCTTCGTCCAGTTCGATCGGCGAACCGCAATTGCCCATCTGCACCAGTTCCCACGGCGCTTCCGGCCCGATCAGCCGATCGCCGTTGTTCCAAATGTGCCGGTCGTCGCTCTCCAGGTAGAAAATGCTTTCGTGGTCGAGCCGCCCGATCGCTGCGTAGCGGCCGTGGATGCGACGGGGAAACAGAGCCAGCCCCTTGTGCTGCGCCGCCTGGCCGCGAAACGGCGACAGCTTGAAGGCGCGGAAGTCGCTGGTCTCGAACAGCTCGCACGCCGTTTCTCGCCCTGAATAGGCGGTATAGGTGCCCATATAGGTTTGGCTGCCATCCTCCTCGGTAAAGCGGACCATGCGCAGGTCTTCCAGCCCGTTCATCTGGGCGCGCGTCACCGGGAAGAGCACGGTTTCCGACACAGGGCAGGCTTGGTGACTATAGACTGTGACCGCGCCTTCGTTCGGCGGAGTGTCCTGTTTCGGCCGGGCGGCGACGGCGAAATCGGTTTCGGGTTTGAGCTCGATCGTCCCGTCGGGATGGAAGGTGCCTTCGCGGAACGAGATGGTTGAGATATGGCCTTCGCCGACCGTGCGCGTCGACAGGATGAAATTGACCGACCCGTTGCCGACGCCGGTCTGGTCGGGGTGGACGACGACCGAAGGATTCATCACCGCAGCCGCTTGGTAGCTATATTCGTGGCTGAAATAGGCGCCGATCAGCGTCATGTGGTCTTCATCGATCGCCTCCATGCCGCCGATCAGGGCCTGGATCTGGCGAAACCGGTCGAGAAAGATGCCGCGCGCCTGCCAATGCCGGTTGGTGAAGTCGCGGTTCACGCCCTCCAACTCGGCGTGCACCTGTTCGGTCGGCATGGCGACGATGGCTTCGCAGATGCGCTGGACCCGCGACATGGCGCCCATGGCGCTGTCACGCGGATTGACGGCGATTGCGAACGGCAGGACGACCACCCGTTCCGGATTGGCGCGCAGGGCCAGCGGACTCTGCAGCATGTCGGTGGCGGTTTTCCTGACCGGCGGCAGGTTCGATCGATCGTCCATGATTTAACCCCTTTCAACCAACGCCGCTACCCGCAAGGATCGCTTGCGGGATTTACGCGACTTAAGCGCAGCCCAGGCTTTCGGCCGGAGTGGCGCAATTCAAAGACCAGCATTCAGGGTGGTCCAGCTTAGGTGGTAGGCCAGGATCGATTCCGCGCCCTGGTTTTCGTTACAGCCCGACGGCGTCAGGCCGTCGTAGCAACCACCGTCGGCATCGATCAGCGCCATGGACTGGCTGTTGTCGCCCTCGAACCAGGCATAGGCGCGCAATGCCTCGTCGCGCCACTCTTCGTCGCCGGTGACCCGCCAGGCCGTCAGGCAGGCTTCGACGCTGGCGTAGACTTCCAGCGGCTGCTGGTCGTACAGCGGGTGCGTTTCGCCGTCTTCCTTGAAGCGCGAAGTCGGCACCGGCAGGAAGCAGCCGCGCGTCTCGTGCGTCTGTTCCTGCATCAGCCAGTGCAGGGCATTGACACCGTCGCGCAGCATATCCTTATCGGCCAGGAAATGTCCGGCCAGGATCAGCGCTT
>CAYULN010000008.1:0-8089 GCA_964445605.1 uncultured Caulobacteraceae bacterium
CAAAAAGTGGCGCGAAAACGCAGTTTCGGCGCAGCCAAATGTCGATGCACCGCTCCGGCGTTCCGGTTTTTGGATGAGATGCTCGACAACCAAAGAGCCGAGGGGCGGAGAAATGCAGGCGGTATTGGAACGCGACCGGGGGGAAGCCATCGCCCTCAACACCTTGCAAAAGGTCTTGGGCAGCGACTGGTACCGCCTGCATCCGGCCGTTCAGGCTCGATTCAGCCACGAACCGAAACCGGGCCAGCCCATCCATTATGTCGGCGCCATGGAAACAGTTCAGGCATCCCTCGCCGGCCGTTTGTTCTCCTGGCTGATGCTGCTGATCGGCGGGCCGCTGGCCATCCACACCGGCCGCGATGTGCCGATGAGCGTCACCCTGGTCAAGCGCCCAGACGGCGGCGTCGACTGGCGGCGCCTGTATCATTTTCCCGGCCGCCGCCCGGTATTGGTCAGCTCGGCCAAGCGCGCCGACGCCAATGGCCGCCTGTGTGAATATGTCGGTTGCGGCTTCGGCATGCGTCTGAATGTCTTTGCCAAGGACGGTGCGCTGCACTTCGTCAGCCAGACCTATTTCTGGCAAGCGATGGGCCGGCAAATCCCCCTGCCCCACTGGCTGTCGCCCGGCCGCGCCCAAGTCATCCACCAGGATCTGGGCGGCGGCCGGTTCCGTTTCACGCTGGCCATGGACCATGCCTGGTTGGGCCGAACCTTTTACCAGACCGGCGTGTTCCACGCCTAGACCCAGCCATTGTCGCGCAGCATTTTCCGATAGGATCGGCTGACCGGCGCCCGGACATTGCCTTTGAGCAACAGGTCGCAGCGTCGGTTGTCCTTGATTATGCGTTCCACCGCATTCTTGGCCACCCACCACGAGCGGTGGATCTGAGCCCCCTCGATGCCTTCAAGCTCTTGCACGGCATTGCGCAAGCGCATCAGCACGAGGACCTCGCCAAGATCGGTATAGATCCGCAAGTAATGATCCTCCGCCGAAACAGCGCGAATTTGTGCAATCTGAAATGCGGCCGGGAGCCGATCATGCAGACGCACGCGCGACGGCGAGGCAATCGGGGACGACCCGATAATAACCGACTGCCTGGCCATCAGGCCCTTGAGGGCCAACAGGGCGATATTGATCATCAAGATCGGCCAGAGCACCGCCAGAAAGCTCAGCAGCGTCAGGTCGCTGTGAAACAGCAGCGGCGCGACGAACCAGACGAAAACCGCTATCAGCGGCGTCCCCAACACCACATAAAGCGCCATCGCCACCAACGGCCGTTCGAACCGCCGCATAGCATGGTGGATCAAATCGTAGCTGACGATCGCCACGCCGTAACCGCCACCCATGCTGATCAGCCAATAGAGCAGCCGCAAGCCGATCGGCCATTCACCCGTGCCGAAAGCCCCAGCCAGACCCAGCAAAACGGCAGCCCCCAGCGTGACGATGAACATTTCCAGGGTCTGGCGCCGGGGCCCACCGTCACACGCCGGTGCCGCCTGCGATGCGCGAAATGCCCGCACCATCCGGTCGACGACCGGCTCACGAATAAACCGCCGCAACTCACGAATCACGCCCGGACCTCGCTTGTAATGCTTACACTTTTCCGCAGTCTAGCGTCGAACGCGGCCGCCGCCAAGCCGCCCCAGAACGCGAGACACTTATGACCGACCCGACCTTCCCTACGTCCGCCTATCTTTTCCGGCGCGGCCTGATCATCGCAACCATCAGCGCCGTGGTCATCCTGTTCGTCCTGTGGAAAGCCGGCGGCAGCAATCCGCATTTCCTCGGCAATATGCTTGCGCCGTGGGCGCATGCCCGGCCGCACGGGCCGGACATGGTCCTGCTGTCAAAACAATCGCCGGTGATCCTGTTTCACCTGGCGGTCGCCGTTTCCGCCCTTATCCTCGGGATCGTGCAACTGGTCGCCCCCAAGGGCACCTTGCCGCATCGCATCCTGGGCCGGATATGGCTCGCCATTATGGCCAGCATCGCGATCAGCGGCTTTTTTATTCAAAGCGCCGGGCATTTCAGCCTGATCCACATCTTCTCGGTCGTCACCCTGATCCTCATTCCGGTGATCGTCTGGCGCGCCCGCAAAGGCGATGTCTACGCCCACGCCAACTGGGCCATGGGGATGTTTATCAGCGCGCTGCTTGTCTCCGGTATCTTGGCCTTCATGCCCGGCCGGCTGTTGTGGAACGTCTTTTTCGGCTAACCCCCAAATCAAGGTCTCTTTCCATGCTCGCTTTGCTCGCCTTCAACCTGCTCGCGGCTTCCGCTTCGGCCACTGCCCCGCCCGTCCATGCTGAACTCAAGATCGTCGTCGACCATATCGTGCCATCGCACGGCTATCTGATGATCGGCCTCTATCCGGACCAGGCTGCTTATGACCATGAAAACTGCCTGCGCTGCATCCGGGTCGCCGTCACCGGCGATCGCATGGAGATCAAGGCCGGCGACCTGCCGCCCGGCGACTACGGCATCAAGATGTTCCACGACGTCAATGGTAATGGCCGGCTCGACAAGAACATGCTCGGCATTCCGACCGAGCCCTACGCCTTTTCCAACAACGCCAAGGCCAAGCTGGCCCCGCCGCCGTGGGCGCAGACACGGTTTGCGGTAACCGCCGACGGCGCCACGCAAACCATCCATCTCAACGGGCGTTAAGCGGCGACCGTCGCCTCGGCCAGCATGTTATGGCGGCGCAGATACTCCCATTGCGGCGGCATGTCGTCGGCCAGGCCCTTGAGCATGGTTTTCATCCGGGCAAAGCCGTCGCGGAGTACCTGCGGGTCCTGCAACTCCATCAGCGGATCGTAGGATTGCGGCACGATCCCCTGCCCCATCATCACCGCCATCCACGAGGTCGGCGTGAACATTTCCTCGACGGCGTTGGCGAAGGTGCCGCGCTCGCGGAACACGGCGATCTTGTGCGCCAGGGTGTCGGGAATGCTCATATTGGCGGTATAGCGCCATAGCGGCGTATCATCCCGCGCGGTAGCATGATAGTGCAAAATGATGAAGTCGCGGATACGTTCGTAGTCGAGATGCTGCCGCCGGTTATAGGCCTCGATATTGGCCGGTGCGAAGGTGCGATCCGGCCAGTGCAGCAAGAGCTTGTTCAAGCCCGATTGAACCAGGTGTATCGAGGTCGATTCCAGCGGCTCAATAAAACCGCTGGCCAGGCCCAGCGCCACCACATTCTTGTTCCAGAACAGCTTGCGGCGGCCCGTCATGAAACGCAAACGGTTGGGCTCCGCCAAAACCTCGCCTTCCAGATTGCTGCGCAGTGTGCGCTCTGCGTCTTCGTCGCTGATGAATTGGCTGGAATAGACATAGCCGTTGCCGACGCGATGTTGCAACGGGATATGCCATTGCCAGCCAGCCTCGCGCGAGGTCGAACTGGTGTACGGATTGATGACCGGATCGCCGCGCCCGTCGCGCTTTCCGTGGGCGCACGGCATGGCGATCGCCCGGTCGGCTGGCAGCCAGTGCGTCCAGTCGTCATAGCCGCTTTTCAGCACCCCTTCGATCAGCAGACCGCGAAAACCGGAGCAGTCGATGAACAGGTCACCATCAACGGTTTCGCCACGGTCGAGCTTGACCGATGTCACGAAACCGCTTTCCGGATGCTGCTGCACCTCGACGATCTTGCCCTCGATGCGCTTGACGCCGCGCGCCTCGCTGTAGCGGCGCAAGTATCGTGCATAGAGTCCGGCGTCGAAATGGTAGGCCGAACCGAAATTGGCCATGACCGCGTTCGGATCGTCACTCTGCTGCCCCATCCGTCCGGACGTGGCAGCCAGCGTACACAGCGAATATTCGTCGATCCCCTCGACCGCGCCTTCAGCCTTCATACGCAGCCAGAATTGCAGGAAATGCCCCAGCTCGGTCTTCAGGCCATAGACACCGAAGGGATGGAAATAGTGGGCGTCCAGCGCCTTCCAGTGATGGAACTGGATGCCAAGCTTATAGGTCCCTTTGGTCTCGCGCATGAACTCGGCCTCGTCCAGACCCAGCATGGCGTTAAACAGCTTGATCGGCGGGATGGTCGCCTCGCCGACCCCGACCGTGCCTATATCCTCCGACTCGATCAGCCGGATTTCACAGTTTGAACCAAGGTTACGCACCAGCGCCGCCGCCGCCATCCAGCCGGCTGTGCCGCCACCGACAATGGTGACGGTGCGGATTGGATCGGGCCGGACCACTTTTTGCGCGTCCATGAATGTCGTCCCTCAAAAAAGCGAATGCCAGCTTCCCGCCGAAACAGGAAGCTGGCAAGCGGTTACTTCATCAACTCAGATCAGCCGCCGAAGTTGTAGCGGAAGCCGACCATGATGCGCTGGTCGCCGGTAGCGTAGCGCAGCGGCAGATCGGGGAACTGCAGGTAAGCCTTGGAAGCTTCCTTGTTCAGGTTCACACCTTCCACCGTGAGTTTGAGGCTCGGCGTGATCGCATAGGCGAACGACGCATCGACTTGGCCGTAGGCCTGCGACCAGATACCCAGATTGTGGGTGTCGGTGCCGGAACCGAAGCCATAGTTGCCCAGGTAAGCCTTATCGCGCCACGAGTACGAGACACGCGCCTCGATGCCGTTGCCTTCGTAGTAACCCTGCACGTTATAGGCGTGCTTGGAAACGCCGGGGATCGGCAGGCCGGTCTGGTAGTCGTTCGCGTACGGCGACTTCGAGTCCGAGTAGGTGTAGTTGGCGTTGACGCCGAACCCGTTGTCGAAGCTGGCCTGATAGGTCAATTCCAGGCCCTTAACGGTTCCGCCCTGGCCGTTGGTCGGCGAGCTGAAGGTACCGGTCGTCGCCCCGGCCACCGATTGGTCCTTCACCGTCACGCTGTAAGTATTGTTGACGATGAAGCTGTCGACGCTCTTGTAGAAGAAGGCTGCCGACATCAGGCCTTGCGAACCGAAATAGTGTTCGTAGGCGATGTCGAACTGCGAAGCGCGGAACGGATCGAGGTTCGGGTTACCGCCGGAGCCGTTGGTGTACAGGAACTTGTTCAGGTTCGGACCGGGGGTCGAGGAACGCGTGAAGTTATACGACGCACCTTGACCCAGATCGAACAGGTTCTGAGCCGACACGACGCGGGCGCCCGACGCACGCACCTTGTCGGTGTCGTTGACGTCGAACACGGCCGAAGCCGACGGCAGCACGTCCGTATAGGAGCGTACGGTTTGCGAGGCATCGGGGTTCTTCAGCACGCCGTTCCAGCTGTCCGTACCCCACCACAGCGGCGTAACCGGCGTGTTGGAAGCGTTGATGGTCAGCTCGGTGTGGACGATGCGGACACCGGCGTTCAGGTGGAAGCCTTCGGAACCGGCATCAGCCATGACGTAGGTGCTGGTCGTCTTGTCCTCGACCTTGAAGGTGTTCAGCGGGTCGGCGAAGAAGCTGAACTTGGTCGACGGATACAGCGCCTGGATCCAGGCCACGGCGTCCTTCATCTGCTTGGTGTCCTGCTGGAGGGCTTGGACGCCGTTGATGTTGACCGAGACCACGCGTTCCGGGTTGGTCGCCGCCGTTTCATAAGGCGTCACCACCGCGACGGAGTTGCCGAAGCGACCGCAGTTGAAGGCGTTGGTGTCGCACTTCTTCAGGCCGATGGCGCCATCCTGGAAGTAGCCGTAAGGCGTCCAGTCGACGAATACGGTTTCGCCGACGTGACCGGCGTCGGTCGAGGTGATTGTCGTGCCTTGCGCCGAAGCCGGCAGTTCGCCCTTGGCGGAATAATCCGCCAGGTAACGGCCGAAGGTCGAGTCGATCTTGTTGTCCGAGTAGCGAGCGCCGAAGCTGATCACTACATCGGCCGCGAAACCCGGATGATACTTGAAGTCGGCCGAGAGCGCCGAATCGGTCGTCTTGGTGGCTTCGCCGAACGCCCAGTGCGACTTGAAGTAGACACTGGACGGCGTGGTCATCGCCGTGGCGATGGCCGCGGACGGCGTGAAGGTCGGCATGTCGCCGTTGGTGTAGGTGAAGTACAGCGTTGCCGGAGCGGTGCTGTTCGGGATCAGGCCGGCATTGGTGCCGTTGCGGACGCCATATTGCGTATAGCGTTCGTCCACCTGCCCCGAAGTCGAGGTATAGTCCGACTTCGAATAGGCGTAGCGGACCTTGCCGGTCAGGTTGCCGCCGTTATCCCAGGCGATCGCCGTCTGGAAGTTGTCGGTCTTGGCTTCGGCGTTCTGAGCGAACGAATCGCCTTCCGACGAGTTGCCGGTGACTGAGCCCTTTTCCAGCGAACCGTCCGCATTGACCGTCAGGCCCGTGGCGTCATAGGTGGCGCCTTCGTTGTTGAACTCCCACTTCAGCGAGTTTTCGCCGGTGAAGATCTTCAGATCCGAATGGAACCAGTCGGCGGTCCAGACCACGCCGTCAGCCACTTTCCACGAACCGTCGAGCGAGTAGCCGATACGTTCGCGTTCCTGATTGCGGTTGGTGGCGTAGCGATATTCCGGCGACCAGATGTTCTGGGTGCTCGACTGCACCTGGTTGTGCGTCGCCGACACCGGACGGGCCAGATAGGCCCAGGTGCCGCGGTTTTCACCTTGCAGCAGGTCGGTGTGGATGTCCGCCTTTTCATAGGCCAAGGTGCCCATCACAGCGAAGTCGCTTGAGAACTTATGGCCGAACGCCAGCGAGACGGTCGGTTGCCACTTGCCCTTGGTGCCTTCGTTCATGCGCACGTCGCCGCCGAGCATCCAATCGCCCTTGAAGCCGCGCGGATCGCGAGTCTTCAGGTTGACGATACCGCCGAGGCCGCCTTCGATCAGCGAGGCGTCCGGCGATTTGTAGACGTCGACGCTGCCGATCAGTTCCGACGGAATGCCTTCCAGCGAGTTGGTGTTCTTGAAAGTGCCTTCACCGAGGCGGAACAGCTCAAGCCCCGAAACGAACGTGTCGTTGTTCAACGTCGTCACGTTCTGATCGAGGCCGCGGATGCGCACCTTGGTGCCCTGACCGTTTTCACGATCAATCTGGATCCCCGGCAGGCGTTGCAGCGATTCCGAGATGTTCTGGTCCGGGAACTTGCCCATGTCTTCGGCCGCGACCGATTCGATCATGAGATTGGACTTTTTCTTGGTCGTCAGGGCGCTTTGCAGCGAGGCCCGGAAACCGCGGACGACGACGATGGTTTCGTCAGAAGACGAAGCCGCCGGCGCATCGGCCGCCTGGGCTGCCTGGGCGACGCCCATGGCCAGACCGAGGCTGAGGACCGAGGCCGCCGCCATCAGGCCGACCCGTGTATGCTTGAAATTTTGCAATGTGTTCTCCCCAATGATACGTTTTTTGTCTACCGATGGGCGAAGACGAGCCCCCGGATACGATTCCGGGTAGCCCCCTCGCTTAAGGTATTCCCATTACAAACCTTGATGATAGCGCTGTCAACGCCGTGATAGCGGTAACAGAGTTATGGTAGCGCTATCAGAATTTTCTGACATCGATGACTTTTTCTAACAAAACTTAACATATTGATTTTATTTGATTTAAAAAGGGAAAAAAATGCCCATTGTTGTAAAATTGACATAGATGTCATTTATTTCAACCTGGAAATGAGGCAAAAACTGCAAAAGATAGCGCTGTCAATTGCCTGTCAATTGTAGGATTAATGGTCTTATTTCCAGCCATCCGCACCCTGTCATATTTACCTCTTGCCCAGCGATTGCCTCAGCCAATCCATTGATCCGTATATATTTTTATATTTGAAAAAATTTGCAGAACTTTTTCATTGGCCTGAAGTGAGGTTTCATCTGTCAGACATTGACAGACACGCGCTCCCGGCGGCATCAAGGAGCCCGCTCACGTCGCCCGTAAGGCTTGCAAAAGGAAGACAAACCGATGCCCACCGATCGTTTCGTCAATCTTACCCCGGCCGAGGTCGAAACGGCTCTGGCCGACGGTGCCGTATTGATTGACGTACGTGAGCCCTATGAATTCGAGGCGGCGCGTATCGCCGGCGCCCTGAACTATCCGCTGTCGAGTTTCGATCCCACGACCCTGCCGCAGGACGCGCCGCTGATTCTGTCATGCGCGCGCGGCGCCCGTTCGGTCACCGCCATGCAGATGTGTGCCG
>CAYULN010000009.1:0-12917 GCA_964445605.1 uncultured Caulobacteraceae bacterium
CGAAACGCCGTTGGGATAGACGGTGTCATCGTCATAGCCTTCGGGTTCGAGGAAGATCTGGTGCGAGGTCTTATCGGCGAACTTGACGACCTTGTCCTCGATCGACGGGCAGTAACGAGGGCCCCGGCCAGACAAATGACCGCCGTAAACCGCCGACTCTTTCAACCGGTCAGCGATAATCGCGTGGGTTTTTTCGTTGGTATGGGTGATGCCGCAGGCGATTTGCGGCCGATCGATCGACGCCGTCATATAAGAAAAAGGCTGAATCGGGTCGTCGCCCAGCTGCTTTTCCAGCCGGTCCCAATGAATCGTCCGGCCATCGAGACGCGCCGGAGTGCCGGTCTTCAGTCGGCCCATATTGAGTTTCAGATCGTAAAGGCGTTGCCCGAGGCCATTGGCCGGCTGATCGCCCCAGCGCCCCGCCGCCATGCGCTTTTCACCGATATGGATTACACCGCGTAGGAAAGTCCCCGTCGTCAACACCACGGCTTTCGCCAGATAACGGACGCCATTCGCATCGACGGCGCCCTTTACCGCGTCATTATCAACAATCAGGTCTTCGACAGCGGCCTCGATGATCGTCAGGTTTTCGGTTTGCGCCAATTCCGCTTGCATGGCTTGGCGATAAAGCTTGCGGTCGATCTGGGCGCGCGGTCCGCGCACCGCCGGGCCCTTAGACTTGTTCAACACCTTGTATTGAATGCCCGCTTGGTCAGCCATGCGGCCCATGACGCCATCTAAGGCGTCGATTTCGCGGACCAGGTGTCCTTTGCCAAGCCCGCCGATGGCCGGATTACACGACATCTCCCCAAGCGTATCCTTGCGATGGGTCAGCAGCAGGGTTTGCGCGCCCATGCGGGCAGCCGCCGTTGCGGCTTCGCAGCCCGCATGGCCGCCGCCGACAACAATCACATCCCAAAGGCTTTGCGCTGGGTTCGACATTTCACCGCTACTATAGAGGAAGGGCGTGGCTATAGCAGAAATAGGCATAAGGTCCAAGCCACGTTTCACGTGCAACGCGACTCTTTCACTTACCGATGCAGAAGGTCGAGAAGACCACGTCCAGCACGCCCTCGATATCGTAGCGGCCAAACAGGGCTTCAAAGCTGTTGATCGCACCGCGTATCTGCTCGGCCGCCAATTCAGGCATGCTCAATCCGGTACTTAGAACGTGGTCCAGATTGTCCCGCGCCGCTTCAAGCCTTTCCAGGTGCCGTTGTCGCGTCGCCGCCGGGAAGGTTTGATTTGAAAGCGCATCAGTCACCCGGGTTTCGATGGCGACAATCAAATCCTCCAGGCCCTGGCCGGTTTTCAGGCTCAAAGGATAGGCCGATGTTTCACGTGAAACACTGGACCCGTTTACCAGGTCAGCTTTATTGAACGCCACCAAATCACCAGCACGTATCGTTGCATCGTCAAAAGGGCGGCTACTGTCGATTACCCAAATGCGCAAGTCCGCCTCATCAGCCTTTTGCCGAGCGCGACGGATACCCTCACGCTCTACAACTTCGTCGGTTTCGCGCAGACCCGCTGTATCGAATAACAGAACCGAATAAGGACCTATACGCAATTGCGCTTCCAGGATATCCCGCGTCGTTCCGGCAATCGGCGTCACGATGGCCGTTTCCGCCTTCAAAAGCGCATTGAACAAACTCGATTTGCCGGCATTCGGTTCGCCGAGAATAACGATGCGGTAGCCTTCCCGAATTTGACGGCCCCGCCGCGAATCCCGAACAGCCTCATCCAGCGACCGCTTCACTGTCCGAACGCGATCCAATATTCCATCAACCAACTCTTGCGGCAGGTCCTCGTCTGGAAAGTCGATATAGACTTCGATCCGCGCCAGGATATCGACTAAGTCATTCCGCCAGGCTTCGTATTGCCGCTTCAGGCCGCCGTCCAATTGAGTCAGGGCCTGGCGCCGCTGTGCTTCGCTTTCGGCGTCGACCAGATCGGCGATGGCCTCGGCCTGGGTCAGATCCAGTTTGCCATTTTCCAACGCCCGGCGGGAGAACTCGCCCGGCTCCGCCAGCCGGAGTCCGAACCCGGACAATATTTCATAAAGCCGATCCAATATGGCGCGCGAACCATGGACATGTAGTTCGACACAGTCTTCACCGGTAAAACTACGCGGCGCTGGAAAAACAATAACCACCGCATGATCGATCAATTCGCCTTCATCCCGCAGACCGGCATAGGTCGCGACTCGCGGCTCGAACGACCGGGGGCAGAGACGATTGAGGGCCGCGAATGCCTGCGGCCCTGAGATACGGATGATGGATACCCCCGCCCGACCCTGCGCCGAGGCCAAGGCGAAAATGGTGTGTTTCACGTGAAACACTCCCCTATTTGCTATCCTTGCCCGCTCCGAAGCTGCTCATGCCAGCCTTGGCCGCCGTCTGAAACAGCTTGAAGAACTGGTCCTGCGCCGACACGCCGAGGCTCGACCAGGTCTTGAGCATCTCCTCCGGCTGCATCGATTGCATGTTCTGTTCAATGCGCAATTTCACCTGCTGAACCATGAAATCGTTCAGCGGTTCCACGTCCGGCAGGCCGAGAAAGGCCCGGGCTTCAGCGGGTGAACATTCGACATTGACCGTAACCTTCATCAAACACTCCGACGGGAAAAGGTGTCATATCCAGATGGTGTCGCCACCGTGAAGGCCAAGAGGCCACCGATTGCCGGCGACCTCGGTGGACTAGGTATTCATCGACTGGAAGAACTCAGCATTGTTCTTTGTCTGACGCAGCTTGTCGATCAGGAATTCGATCGCGTCCTGAGCACCCATCGGGTTGAGAATCCGGCGCAGGACGTAGGTCTTTTGCAGGTTCGACTTCTCGGTGAGCAGATCTTCCTTCCGCGTACCCGACTTGAGCACATCCATGGCCGGGAAGACGCGCTTGTCGGCGACCTTCCGATCCAGGACGATTTCCGAGTTGCCGGTACCCTTGAATTCTTCGAAGATGACTTCGTCCATCCGCGAGCCGGTGTCGATCAGGGCCGTGGCGATAATGGTCAACGAACCACCCTCTTCGATATTCCGCGCGGCGCCGAAAAATCGCTTCGGCCGTTGCAAGGCATTGGCGTCAACACCACCGGTCAGGACCTTGCCCGATGACGGCACTACCGTGTTGTAGGCGCGGCCAAGGCGGGTGATCGAGTCGAGCAGGATGACGACGTCGCGCTTGTGCTCGACCAGGCGCTTGGCCTTTTCGATAACCATTTCGGCGACCTGCACGTGGCGGGTGGCCGGTTCGTCGAAGGTCGAGGAGATGACTTCGCCGCGCACCGTGCGTTGCATGTCCGTTACTTCTTCCGGCCGCTCGTCGATCAGCAGGACGATCAGATAGCAGTCCGGATGATTGGCGGCGACCGACTTGGCGATGTTCTGCAGCATCACCGTCTTACCGACGCGCGGCGGGGCGACGATCAGGCAGCGTTGGCCCTTGCCGAGCGGCGCAACGATATCGATGATACGGCCGGAACGGTCCTTAATGGTCGGGTCTTCGATCTCCATCCACAGGCGCTCTTCGGGATAGAGCGGTGTCAGGTTGTCGAAGTGGACCTTGTGCTTGATGTTTTCAGGGTCTTCGAAATTGATCGTCTGGATCTTGAGCAGGGCGAAATAGCGCTCGCCTTCGCGCGGGCTGCGGATCGGACCTTCAACGGTGTCCCCGGTGCGCAGACCGTGCCGGCGGATTTGTTGAGGCGAGACGTAAATGTCGTCCGGACCTGGCAGATAGTTGGCTTCGGGCGAACGCAGGAAGCCGAAGCCGTCCTGTAGGACTTCGATCACGCCGGTCCCGGTGATTTCGACGCCGTCTTCGGCCAGGGCTTTCAGGACGGCGAACATCATGTCCTGTTTGCGCAGGTTGGAAGCGTTTTCGATGCCGAGCCCTTCCGCAAAGGTCAGCAGGTCCGTGGGGCTCTTGTCCTTGAGAAATTGAAGGGAGATTTTCTGGCCACTCAGTGGGCCTTCGACCGCTTCGTCGTCCGTGTCCTCGTTTTCGAGCTCGGCATCCAGCGGCTCGTCGGCGAGGGTTTCGGTTTCGGGGTCTTTGATGGTCATGGGGAGGTACTCTCAGCTTTGAGATAGGCGGCTTCGGCGCGGGACGAATTCGTCGCGCCGGAGCCGGATAGGGATAGAGCCTGATTCAAAAGTCTTTGAAAAGGCTATGGAAATTTTAAATGAGGAGGCTGTCCCAACAGAACCGTGGCGCCTTTGAAGGGTTTCACGCAAGGGAGACAGCGCTCCCCTTGGACGTAAATCAAGGTGGAAAGTGGCACCGGTGTCCGGTTTCGTCAAGAATATTTATGGGGTTTGGGGCCCGCGGCCCCAAGACTTCCCTACTTTCTTTCTTTTCCCCACCCATTTTCGGGTGAGGAAAAGAAAGAAAACAAGAAAGGTTTTATGGGGCCACGGGCCCCAAACCCCATAAGTTTTAATGCGAGCAGTACTCCAGCGTCACCGACATCACCATGATGATCGCCAGGAGGAACGGCACCTCATTGATCCGCCGCCAGAACTTCTCGGTTCCGATGGCTTCGCCGCGTTGCAATTTCTTGAACCGCGCCGTCAAGAAGTGGTGATAGCCGGTCAGCGCGACAACCCCCAGCAGCTTAACAATGACCCAGGGCTCGCTGAAAAACTTCCAACCCCACTTGTCGTGTACGTCGATATAGATGAGCCCCAAACCAAACACCCAGGCCGCGATCATCGCCGGGTTCATGATGATCTTCAGCAAATTGCGCTCCATCACCGCGAAGACACTGGTGACCTCGGGCTTGTCCGCGTTCTGCACATGATAGACGAACAGCCGCGGCAAATACAAAAGCCCGGCCATCCACGCGATCACCGCCAGGATATGCAGCCCCCGCACCAGATCGTAAATGGTCATGCCTCAGGCCCTCTTCTTCGGACAATAGAGATCGCAGCTCCGGCATTCATTGTCGCCGATCACCGCCTCGGCGCCACCCATCGCCTTTAGCACTTCCCCGCGCAAAGCCGCGATAAAATCCGGCGCAATACCCAGTGCCGGTACCCGGACATACCTGGTCATACCGGCTTCTCGCGCCACTTCGGCATAGTCCATATCCAACTCGACCAGGGTCTCGATGTGCTCCGACACGAAGGCGATGGGAATGACCAGCGCGCTCTTACCGGCGGCGGCCGTTTCGCGGATGGCGTCCTCGGTCGACGGCCCGATCCATTTCAGCGGCCCGACGCGGCTTTGGTAGCAAATCATATGATCGACCGCACCCAGCCCCGCTACAATGCGCGCCACACAAGCCTCGACTTGCATCTGGTAGGGATCGCCCTTGGCGACGATCCGCTCCGGCAGGCCATGCGCCGAAAACAGCAACCGGTATCCCGGCGGCAAAGTCCCTAGCCGGTCGGCAATCAGCTTGACATGGGCGGCGATGAAATCGTCATTGGCGGCGTAACAGCACACCTGCGTCACCCGTCCCGGTCCTTTATACGACCGGCGAAACGCTTCGAAACCGGTCAGGGTCGTGGTTGAGGAAAACTGCGGATAGAGCGGCAGAAGCACTATCTCGTCCGGTCCCCAGGCAGCGATATCGCCAGCGGCCTGTTCGATGAACGGATGCCAGTAGCGCATGCCGATAAACACCCGCGCCTCGAAGCCAGCGTCGTCCAAGCTGGCTTGAAGGGCCTGGGCCTGGGCCTCGGTCTCCTTCACGATAGGCGAACCACCACCCATCTTGGCGTAGTTTTCGCGGGCTGACGATGCCCGGCGATTGGCCACCAAAGCCGCCACGCCATGCCGAATGCCCGCCGGCAAGCCGATGATGTATTTATCTTTGAACAGGTTATACAGAAACGGCCGCACATCCTCAGGACCCTTCGGCCCACCGAGATTGAACAGAAGCACAGCCACCTTCTTCATAGGCCGCGTATCCGCTTCAAGGCGCGCTCGACGTTCTCGATCGGTGTGTCCGGAAAGATGCCGTGGCCGAGATTGAAGATCAGCGGCCCCTGCCCCCAGGCTTCGAGAATGCCGTCAATCTGGGCGTCCAGCGCCGCGCCGCCCGACCGCAAGGCTACCGGATCGAGCGCGCCCTGGATCGGCTTTTGCTTCTGCAATGCCTTCCCCAAGGCCAGCGGCGTCGCCGTCCCCAAGGCCAAGCAATCGACCGGCGCCACGTCCAGATATTCCTGACACCGCGCTTCGGCCCCGCGCGGAAAGCCTATAATCGGCAGGGTCACGCCCAGTTCGCGCACACGCTTGATCAGGCGAATGTGCGGCTGGGTGATCAGCTCATCGAACCACGGATCAGGAAACCCTTCGGCCCAGGATTCGAAGATCTTCAGGACCTGTGCGCCCGATTGCGTCTGCATCAACAGATATTGCGCCGAAGCTTCGATGACGATTTCCAGCAGGTCACGCACCTTCTGCGGGTCTTCGTAAACGAAGGCGCGGATCAAACTGCGGTCATGCGCCTTCTTGCCATTCAGCATGTAGGTCATCACCGTCCACGGCCCGCCGCAAAAGCCGATCAGGGCCACTTGCGGCGGCAGTTCCGCCTTAACGCGCGATACCGTCTCACCTACCGCCTTTAGCGCCTCACCAGCTTGCAAGGCTTTGTCACGCATCATCGCCAGATCTGGCAGATCGCCGAGGATCGGGCCTTCGCCGGCGGCAAAGGTCAGGTCCTGGCCGAGCGCCAGCGGAATCATCAGGATGTCGGAAAACAGGATGGCGGCGTCGAAACCGAAACGGCGGATTGGCTGTAATGTCGCTTCGGCGGCTTTTTGCGGATTCAGGCAGAAATCGACGAATCCCGAGGTCGATGCCCTGAGTTCGCGATACTCTGGCAGGTATCGCCCGGCCTGACGCATGAACCATACCGGCGGCGGTGTGACCGTCTGGCCTTGGAGGACCTGGAGGATAGGTGCCTGAATGGCGGTCATGGAGTCAAGCCCAGGGAAAAGTCGCATTCCCTTTGGCTTAAACCCAAAAAAAAAGAAAGAGGAAGTAGAGGTTATTTAGGGCGTGGATGACGGGGAAAAATGTCGCAGGCTTGGCGGTTATCACGGCTTTTGCACAAGCGGTCCCTGGCGGGAAAACCGGGCGCCCACAGACTGTGGGAATCTGGGGTAATCCGGCAGCACCTTTGACTCGTTAGGACTTTCTTAACCTTTTGACTGGGGCGTTTGGGGATTGTTAAGAAAGTGTAAAGATACGCACACAGAAGCGTCACGCGTTTATACATTTTTAACAATTTGGACGGCGCGTGGACAATTGGTCCGGTTATTAACCTTAATCCTCAGGGTTCGGAGGGATTCAGCGGACCTGGAGTGGTTGCAAACAAACTGTTCGCGAGTCTTCCCCAGATAGAATTCACAGTTATCTTTTTAAGGAGTGGGGTCACGGACCCCACACCCCGATACGCGTCCGAGCGGGGAACAAGCTTATATACCCTACTTAAGAGAGCCCCACTTCGGAGGCTCTCTTAAGTAGGGTGCATCAGGTCGGTCCATACTCCGTCGCGTATCGGGGTGCGGGGCCTGCGGCCCCGTGACTTCAAAAACCTAAAAAAACCCGCTACACACACCGAATGACCGCCCTGACCACCGCCAAGATCGGCAGCTATTTCCATGTTCATCTGGTCTCGGACTCCACCGGCGAGACCCTGAACGCTCTGGCCAAAGCCGCCGCCGCCCGTTTCGAAGGCATCCTGCCCATCGAGCATCTGTACGTCCTGATCCGCTCGCAGAAACAGGTCGAACGTGCCCTGCAGGAAATCGAAAGCTTCCCCGGCATCGTGCTGCATACCATGGTCGACACCGAACTGCGCGGCCTGCTGGAAACGCGGTGCCGCGAACTGGACATCCCGGCCATCGGCGTGCTCGATCCACTGGTCGTGGCCTTTTCCCGCCACCTGGGTGCGGCCGTGTCGAAGCGCATCGGCGCCCAGCACAATCTCGACAGCGAATATTTCGAACGCATCGAGGCCCTGAACTACGCCATCGCCCACGACGACGGCGCCATGGCGGACAAGCTGAAGCAGGCCGACGTCGTCCTGGTCGGCGTCAGCCGCACCTCCAAAACTCCGACCTGCATCTATCTGGCTCACCGCGGCATCAAGGCGGCCAACATCCCGCTGGTGCCCGGCCGTGGCTTGCCCGAAGAACTGGACGACCCGAACATTCCCCTGGTCGTTGGTCTGATCGCGGCCCCGGAACGGCTGATCCAGATCCGCAAGAACCGCCTGCTGACACTGAACGACGACCGGCCGTCGACCTATACCGACCAGGAGGCCGTGCGCGACGAAATCATTCAGGCACGGCGGCTGTTCGAGCGTAAGGAATGGCCGGTCATTGATGTCACCCGCCGATCGATCGAAGAGACGTCGGCGGCGATCATCAGCCTGCTAAACGAAAAGCGGACCGGGCGGCTTGGCGGGATTTAAGTCTTTTTGCAGGGGTCTGGACCCCTGCACACCGTAACTTTAAGGAGATGACTTACATTTATAACAAAAAGCCCGGACCCCCAAAGGGGTCTAGGCTTTTTGTTATCAAGGCAATTGACCACCTTCATGTTATGGGGTGCAGGGGTCCAGACCCCTGCAAAAAAGAAAACCGCCATGTCCGACCTGATCCTCGCCTCCGGTTCCGCCTCCCGCGCCATGCTCTTGCGCAACGCCGGCATCCCCTTCACCAAAATCCCTTCGACCGTCGACGAAGACGAGATCAAGGACGAATGCCTGGCGCGCGGCCTGACGCCGAAAGCCGTCGCCCTGCGCCTGGCCGAAGCCAAGGCCGCCCAGGTTAGTGGACAAAATCGCGGCCTGGTCCTTGGCGGCGACCAGGTCCTGCAACTCGAAAAAGACCTGATCAGCAAATCACCCGATATGATCGCCGCCCGTGACCTGCTGCGCCGGATGAGCGGCAAGACCCACTATCTGCACGCCGGCATGGCCCTGTGCGAAAACGGCCAGATCATCTGGAGCCACGTCGAAACCGCCGAACTCAGCGTACGCCCCCTTACTGACGCCTTCATTGAGCGCTACCTGGAAAAAACCGGCGAAGCCGTCTTGTCCACTGTCGGCTGCTATATGCTCGAAGGCGAAGGCGTCCATCTGTTCGACTCTATCCGCGGGGACTATTTCACCATCCTCGGCTTGCCGCTCCTTCCCCTTCTCGCCAAGCTCAGACAGCTAGGCTATGAAGCGCCATGAAAAACACCCTGCCCACCGGAGCCGCCAAGGTCGCCGCCGTCGTCGGCCAGCCGGTCCATCACTCCCTGAGCCCGTTCCTGCACACCGCCTGGCTGCGCGATCTGCGGATCGATGGCGTCTATGCCGCCTTTGGCCCCAAGGACGAACACGGCTTCAAGAACCTGATCCTGTCGTGCCGGACCAACGGCATCAAAGGCCTCAATGTCACCGCCCCATTCAAGGAACAGGCCCTGGCCTTGGCCGACACGGTGGCCGACAGCGCCCGCAAGTGCGGTTCGGCGAACCTGCTGACTTTCGACGATGAAGGTTATGTTCACGCCCAATCGACCGACGGCTTCGGCCTGATCGGCGCCTTCAGACTCCAGGCGCCGGATTGCGACCTTGCTGCCGGCCCGGTGGTGATCATGGGTGCCGGCGGCGCCTCGCGCGCCACGGTGGCCGCCATGATCGAAGTCGGCTGCCCGGAGGTCCGCATCGTCAATCGCACCCTGGCCCGCGCCGAAGAGCTGGTCTTTGAATTTCAAAACACCGCCGCCGTTACTGCTTTTGAGTTGACCGATTCCGACCGCGCTTTCGCGGATGCCGTCGCTGTTATCAATGCGGCCTCGGGCGGCCCCCTGCCCCTGTTCGACGCCCTGCCCGCTTCGGCGACCGTCATGGACATGACCTACCGGCCACTGCGCACCAAATGGCTCGAGGCCGCCGCCGAGCGAGGTCTGAAAACGGTCGACGGCCTGAACATGCTGATCGAACAGGCCCGGCCGTCGTTCGAAGCCTTTTACGGAGTCCCTCCCCGCGCCGAATATGACATTCGCGGCCTGGCGCTCGACTATTTGGGTGAAGCCCGTTGATCCGGCTCGGCCTGACCGGCTCCATCGGCATGGGCAAGTCGACCATCGCCCAGATGTTCAGGGACGAAGGCGTGCCTGTGTGGGACGCTGACGAAGCCGTTCATCGCCTCTACGCCCAATCGCCGGAATTGAAACGCCAACTGACCGAAGCCTTCGGCGATATTCTGACTGACAAAAAGGTCGACCGCACCAAGTTATCGGCGGCGCTGAAAACCGCGCCCGATGGCTTCGACCGCCTCAATGCCATCGTCCATCCCATGACGGTGGACGATCGGCAGGTGTTCATGGATGCCGAGCAACGCCGCCATGCCGAGCTGGTAGTGGCCGATATCCCCCTGCTTTACGAAACCGGCGCCGAGACAACCCTGGACTACGTTCTGGTGGTCAGCGCTCCGGCCGAAGTGCAGAAAAAGCGTGTCCTGGCCCGCCCCGGCATGACCAGTGACAAGTTCGCCGCCATCCTGGCCCGGCAAACCCCCGACGCCGAAAAGCGCCGCCGCGCCAGCTTCGTTATCGACACCTCGCAAAGCCTGGACGCCTGCCGCGCCGAAGTCCGCGCCCTGATCAACCGATTTACCGGCAATGGTTTGAACTGAAGACACCCGGTAAGCGGACGCAGATCCGTATTGCCAGTCCACTCGAACGAATCCATATGTCGAATCATGGCTATCGAAATCGTTCTCGACACCGAAACCACGGGCATTGACCACCGCAAGGGGCATCGCCTGATCGAAATCGGCTGCATCGAGATCGAGGACCTGCTGCCGACCGGCCGGACCTTCCACCGTTATATCGATCCGGAACGCGAGATCGAGGCCGACGCCATTCGCGTCCACGGCATCACCAACGAAAAGGTCCGCGGCCAGCCGAAATTCGCCCACATCTGCGACGACCTCATCGCCTTTATCGGCGGCAACAAGATCATCGCTCACAATGCCAGCTTCGACCGCGGCTTCGTCAATATGGAGCTGGAGAAGCATAATCGTGCTTCAACGCCGGATGATCAATGGATCGACACGCTGGAATTGGCGCGCACCAAGTTCCCGGGTATGGCCAATTCGCTCGACGCCCTGTGTAAGCGTTTCAACATCTCCTTAGCCGAACGCGATCTGCACGGCGCCTTGATCGACGCCCGTCTGCTGTCGCAGGTCTATCTTGAACTCCTGGGGGGGAAGGAGCGGGGCCTCGGCCTGGAAATGGCCAGCGCCCTGGCCGACGCCGAGCTAGTCGCCAATTTCAAGTCCTACGGTCAACGCCCGCGTCCTTTGCAAAGCCGGATCAGCGCCGCCGAGGCCGAGGCGCATGGCGCCTTCGTGAAAAAGTACCTTAAAGACAAGACCTTGTGGAAATAGGACCGAAGGGAGGGTAGGGTCATCGCTCTGGCGCTTCTTGTCCTTTTGCTGGGGGTCTACGGGGTCAATAGCTGGCTGAGCGCCGGCCGCATCCGGGCGTTTCGTGATGGCCGCCTCGAACGATTGGATTTCTACCGCGGCGGCCTGGTCAAATCCCTTTTGGTTTTTCTTGGCTTGTCGGTGGTGGCGCTGATCGTGCTCAACCGCCTTGATGCGTTTACGCATATGCCCGACGAGGTCTTGCAGATCGCCCAGCCCTTGCGGGCGGCTCTGGCCGGCATTTCGGAACATTGGGTGCACGTTGTGATCGGGTTGTGGGTCGGCGTTCTGGGCCTGGCGTCGCTTCTCGGCGCCTGGCAGATGAAGCGCCTGGCAAAGGACAACAATGTGCTGGGGCTGCTTTTGCCGCGTAATGGCGAGGAGCGCTGGCTCTGCGTGGCCATTTCGGTGAACGCCGGTTTTTCGGAGGAGCTTTTCTTCCGGGTGGTGGTGCCCATGCTACTCGTCCAGGTCACCGGCCTGCCGGGCGTGGCGTTCGTGGCGGCTGTTGTGCTGTTTGGCCTGGGCCATGCCTATCAAGGGCTTTGGGGGGTTGTGGCCACTTCGGTGATCGGGGCCATCCTGTTTCTGGTTTACCTATACACGGAAAGCTTTTGGTTGGTCGCGGGCATTCACGCCGGGATCGACCTGTGGTCGCTGGTTCTGGTGCCGCGATTGGTAAGGTGGAAAGAATGACTTATGGAGTGTGGGGCCTGTGGCCCCACAAAACCTTACTTAATCCAATAAAAAAGGCCTCGCCCCCCAAGAGGGGCGGGCCTTCTTTTATTGGAATAGGAAAGTCTTGGGGCCCCAAAAAACGTTTCTTGGCCCCAAACCCCGTAAGTTATCCTTACGCCTGACCGGCCGTCTGCTGTTGAGCCAGGATATTGTCCTTCTGCTGGATGTACAGCATGGCGAAATCGATCGGATCCAGGAAGAACGGCGGCGAGAATCCGCCATCCGACGTCGCATCGGCGATGATCCGGCGCGCGAACGGGAACAGATAGCGCGGGCATTCGATCAGCAGGGTCGGCTCGACCATGTTTTCAGGCATGCCCATGATCTGGAACAGGCCGCCATAGACCAGCTCGATGGCGAACATCGGCCCGTCCGGCGTCGTCGCCTTGACCGACAGCTTCAGGTCGACCTCGAACAGGCCGTCACCGCGGCCCTTGGCGTTCATCTCGACGCCCAGGTCGACTTCCGGCCGCTGCTCCATGCGCAGGGACTGCGGCGCGCGCGGATTCTCGAACGAGAAATCGCGAATGAATTGCGCCAGCACGGTCATGGCCGAAGCAGGCGCGCCCGTCCGGGCCTGGCCTTCGTCAGCGGTCGGCGTGCCGGATTCAGTGGTGTCAGACATAAAAAACTCCGGTCTTTTCGCCCCTCGGCCGAAAAATCCGGCCGGCGCGGGCTTGCGTGGCAACGCTGCTAACAGATAAGAAAATTTTACGCAATCAAACGAACAGT
>CAYULN010000010.1:0-7496 GCA_964445605.1 uncultured Caulobacteraceae bacterium
AGCGGGTCGCGCTGGCCGTAGCCGCGCAGGCCGATCACGGCGCGCAGGTGGTCGAGGTGCATCAGGTGCTCGCGCCAGTGCATGTCGATCATCTGCAGCAGGAACTGCTTTTCCAGGCTGCGCATCTGGACGTCGCCAAGCATCTTCAGGCGGTCTTCCATGCGCTGGGCGGCCAGCTTCTGCAGGCGTTCCTCGATCTCCTCGTTGGCGATGCCTTCCTCAGCCGCCCAGGTTTCGAGCGGCAGGTCGAGGCCGGTGAGGGTAACGATCTGTTCCTTCAGCCCGGCGATGTCCCACTGCTCGGCATAGGCCTTCGGCGGCAGGTGGCGTTCCACGAGGTCATGGATGGTGTCCTGGCGGAATTCGCCGATCAGTTCGCTGAGATCCGTCGCCGCCATGAATTCCTGGCGCTGCTCGAACACCGCCTTGCGCTGGTCGTTGACCACGTCATCGTATTTGAGCAGGTTCTTGCGGATTTCGTAGTTGCGCTGCTCGACCTTCTTCTGGGCGGTGGCGATGGCGCCGTTGAGCAGCGGGTGGGTGATGGCCTCGCCCTCCTCAACACCCAGCGTCTTCATCATCGAGTTCAGGCGGTCGCCGGCGAAGATGCGCATCAGGTCGTCTTCGCAGGACAGGAAGAACTTCGAACGGCCCGGGTCGCCCTGACGGCCGGTCCGGCCACGCAGCTGGTTGTCGATACGGCGGCTTTCATGGCGTTCGGTACCGAGCACGAACAGGCCGCCGGCCTGCAGAGCCTGCTGCTTAAGGGCGCCAATATGGGTTTCGATCTCGGTCTTCTTGGCCAGGATGTCGTCCTGGTGGACCTCGACGCCGGCGGCGTCCTGTTCGGACAGCCACTTCTGGACGCGCATGTCGACATTGCCGCCCAACTGGATGTCGGTACCGCGGCCGGCCATGTTGGTGGCGATGGTCACGGCGCCCGGCACGCCCGCGTCGGCGATGATCTCGGATTCCTGTTCATGGAACCGAGCGTTGAGGACGCTATGTGGGATGCCCTTGCCGGTTTTCCAGACGATGTCGTAGGCTTCCTCGCCGAGCTTCAGGATGTCCTTCTTGTCGGCATCGGCGTGTTCGGGCCTGAGCGTGCGCGACTGCTCGACGCGGTAGCTGTAATTGTTGAGGAATTGCGACAGTTCCTCGGATTTTTCGATCGACGCGGTACCGACCAGGATCGGTTGCTGCTTGACGTAGCAATAGGCGACCTGGGCGGCGATGGCGTTGTATTTCTCGTGCTCGGTTCGATAGACCTCGTCATTGTCGTCGATGCGCACGATCGGACGATTGGTCGGGATTTCCAGGACATCCATTTTATAGATATCCCCGAATTCCTGCGCTTCGGTGGCCGCCGTGCCGGTCATGCCCGACAGCTTGCCGTACATGCGGAAATAGTTCTGGATGGTCACCGAGGCCAGGGTCTGGTTTTCCGGCTGGATCTCGACGTGTTCCTTGGCTTCGATGGCTTGGTGCAGGCCTTCGGACAGGCGGCGGCCGGTCATCATGCGGCCGGTGAATTCGTCGATCAGGACCACGTCCTGATCCTTGACGATATAGTCCTTGTTGAGCGTGTACAACGTATTGGCGCGCAGGGCTTGGTTGGCGTGGTGGACCAGCGAGATATTGGCCGGGTCGTACAGGCCCGCCGTGTCCTCGCCGATATGGCCGGCCTCGATCAGCATCTCTTCCAGGCGCTCCGAACCCAGTTCGGAGAGCAGGACCTGGCGCTGCTTCTCGTCGAGTTCGAAGGTGTCTGGGTCCTTGATCAGGTCCAGGATGACGCCGTTGAGGATCTTGTAGAGTTCCGAGCGGTCCTCGGTCGGGCCGGAGATGATCAGCGGCGTGCGCGCTTCATCGATCAGGATCGAGTCGACTTCGTCGACGATGGCGAAGTGGTGACCGCGCTGGACCATTTCGGTGGCCGAATAGGCCAGGTTGTCGCGCAGGTAGTCGAAGCCGAATTCGTTGTTGGTGCCGTAGGTGACGTCGGCGCCGTAGGCTTGCTTGCGCTGGGCCTGGTTGAGGCCGTTGATGATGACGCCGGTGGTCAGGCCGAGGAAGCGATAGACACGGCCCATCCATTCGGCATCGCGCTTGGCCAGGTAGTCGTTGACGGTGATCAGGTGGACGCCGTTGCCCTGCAAGGCGTTGAGATAGACAGGCGCGGTGCCGACCAGGGTCTTGCCTTCGCCGGTACGCATTTCGGCAATGCCGCCCCTGTGCAGGATCATGCCGCCGACCAGCTGCACGTCGTAGTGGCGTTGACCGATCGAGCGCCAGGCGGCTTCGCGGGTGACGGCGAAGGTCTCGTCCATCAGGCTGTCGAGCGACACGCCCTTGGCCAGGCGCTCCTTGAACAGCACCGTCTGGTGCTGCAGCTCCTCGTCGCTCATCGCCTTGAATTTGGGTTCCAGCGCGTTGATCTTCTGCACGCGGGTCATGAAACCCTTGACCTTGCGCTCGTTGGACGAGCCGAACAGCATTTTGGCGATAGCCAGCATAAGAAACCTTAAACCTGTGCGTTTCCGCAAGCCGAACACCCGGCCGCCGGAAGGAAAGCGGTGGCGCGTGGCGGCGAAATTTCCTCAACTCTCTTTGATCGGGCCTTTTTCTGGCGTAATTCTTGCGTAAACGAGTTCGCAAGCCGCCAGACCTTTAATAAAAGACAGGCCTTTCCCGACAGATAAGTGGAAAAAGACGCTTTTCAAGCGCGGGGACTGACTTAAGCGGCCGTATAGTGTATGTCAATGACGGGTACCGGCTCAGGCCGGAGTTACGGATCAAATTATGGCTAGGGGCGTGGGTTTGCGCGCTGGTGTGACGGGGGACGGAAAGATGGCGCAACGGAGTGGCGCGGGGCTGTGGAAGATCGCGCCGGTGATGCTGGCCATGGTCCTGGGGCTGACCGCCTGTAACAAGACGCAGGAAGCCGAGCGGCCGCCGGAGCCGGGCGATATCGCCGTGGCTCGCGTCGATGGCGAGACCATCTGGTCGTCGGACGTGCGCAACGAAGCGGTGGCGCAGGGCCAGATCGGTCCGGGCGAACCACTCGACATGACTTCGGACCTGTTCTCGCGCACCCTCGGCGAAGTGATCGACCAGCGCTTGCTGGCCAAGGCCGCGCGCACCAAGGGCCTCGACAAATCGATTTCGGCGCAGCGCCGCCTGCAGGCCGCCACCGACCGTATTCTTGGCGACATGCTGGTCGAAAGCAGCATCGACCGCAATATCGACGAACGCGCCGTCAAGGCGCAGTACGACGAGCAGGTCAAGCTCAGCAAGCAGTCGGAGGAAATCCGCGCCCGCATCATCGTCACCAAGTCGCAGGCCGACGCCCAGGCCCTGCTCAAGCAAGTGCAAACGGGCGGCCTGTTCGAAGCCTTGGCCATGGAGCGCTCCATCGACCAGGCGACGCGCTTCAATGGCGGCGACATGGGTTATGTGACCACCGACATCCTGCCGCAGAACTTCAAGACCGTGCTGATGACCGCCAAGGTCGGCGATACGGTCGGTCCGGTGCAGGCCGAAGGCGGCTGGGCCATCCTGCGCGTCGAGGACCGCCGGCCGGAGCAGATGCCGACGCTTGAGGAAGAGCGGCCGATCATCATGCGCTACCTGATCTATAATCAGGTGGCGGGCCTGCTGAAGGACCTGGAGGACCATTCCAAGGTCGAACGGCTGCTGCCGAAATCGGCGCGCAAGGACAGCGAAATGCCGCCCGCGACCGCGGCGCCGGGTGCATTCGACGCCAGCGCCCAGGCGAACGATGCCGCCGACACGGTGTCGGATGCGACTGCCGCGTCAAGCGCGTCTTCGAGCAGCGCACCCGCCGCCAAACCGGCGGCCAAAGACGCGGAAAGCAAGGCCAAGCCGGCGGCGTCGACTTCGCCGATCTTGCCGGGTATTCCCGACCCGACACGCGGCCACCACCTGTTCGCCCCGGCCAAGGCGCCGAAGGGCTAAGGCGGCGGCCGCCGCAAATCGACCATCCGGGCAAATCGGCAATTGCCAAAGCGCGCCAGTCTGATAAGGGGGCGGTGATTAACCACGCGCCGCACCGAGGGAGTCGTCCGTGACCAAAACGCCGAAATCTTCCGCTAAAATTCCTGTTCGGCCGATCTCGACCCAGGGGCTGGAACGGGCGTTGGAACCGGTGACTTCGGCGATCAAGCGCGCCGTGCAGCAGGGGGCGGGGCTGGCGTCTTCGCTTGGCCATCCTCACGCTGTCGAAGCGCCTCCGGAACCGGTTAAACCCAAGACTGGCAAGCCTGGCCTGACGGTATCGCCGCTCGCCGTGCCGCTGCCGAACATGCCGCCGGTCGGCGGTGTACAGATAGCGACGGATCGCGCCGGTTTCTACAAGCACGATCGCAAGGACACCCTGCTGATGAAGTTCGCCGAGGGCACGACCTGCGCCGGCGTGTTCACGCGGCATACGATCGGCTCGGCGCCGGTCGACTGGTGCAAGAAGCAACTCGAAGCCAATGACGGACAGGATATTCATGCTCTGGTCGTCAATGCCGGCTGCGCCAATGCCTTTACCGGCAAGCCGGGCGCGGATGCGGCGCGGCGGACAGCGTCGGCCCTGGCGCGGCGGATCGATTGCCGGCAGCGGGACATCCTGCTGGCCTCGACCGGCGTGATCGGCGTGGTGCTCGACGATTCCAAGATCGCCGCCAAGCTCTACGACCTGGAAAAGAACCTACGCGCCGATGCCTGGGCGGAGGCGGCCGAGACCATCATGACCACCGACACCTTTCCGAAGGGCGCTAGCGAAGTCGCCGAAATCGACGGGATCAAGGTGCGGATCAACGGCATCGCCAAGGGTTCGGGCATGATCGCGCCGGACATGGCGACCATGCTGGCCTTCATCGCCACCGACGCCACGTGTTCGCCGGGCGTGCTGCAGTCGCTGCTGGCCTTGTTCACGCGGACGACGTTCAACAGCGTAACCGTCGACGGCGATACATCGACCAACGATACCTGCCTGCTGTTCGCCACCGGGGCGGCTGGCGCGCCGCGCATCTCGCGGGCGGGCGACAAGCGGCTGAGCGATTTCCGCGACAAGCTGGAAAAGGTGATGCACAGCCTGGCGACGCAGCTGATCCGCGATGGCGAGGGCGCCACCAAGTTCGTCAAGGTCAATGTCACCGGCGCCGCCAACCCGGCGTCGGCGCGCAAGATCGCCAAGTCGATCGCCGAAAGCCCGCTGGTCAAGACGGCTATCGCCGGCGAAGACGCCAACTGGGGCCGGATCGTCATGGCGGTCGGCAAGACCGAAGAGCCGGTCGAACGCGAGCGGCTTTCGATCCGGTTCGGCAACCTGACGGCAGCGGAAAACGGCGCGGTGGCGCTGAACTATTCCGAGGCGGCCATGTCGGCCTATATGAAGAACCAGGAGCTGGAAATCAGCGTCGATGTCGGCGTCGGCAAGGCGTCGGCGCACGTCTATACTTGCGACCTGACGCACGGCTATATCTCGATCAATGGTGACTACAGGTCGTAGGTGCTAAATATTCAATCATAGAGGGTTGTGTTGCGACAAAGTTCATTTTGGCAACAATGAATATTATCGCCCTATGCCTTTACCGTAACGCATGCTTAACATCGGCGCGCTTCGCTCAGGGAGTGTTCCGTGATTCAGATCATCGCGCTGCTGTACGCAGGAGAGGGCGGCAAGACCGCGCTCAAGGCCTATGAGGCCAAGGTCATGCGCATTTTGGCCGAGTACAGTGGGCGGTTGGTATCGGCGTCGCATCCAACCGATCCCAAGTCCGACGATCCGGACGAAGTGCACGTAGTCCATTTCGAAAGCATGGATCATTTTACCGCTTTCCGGGCCGATCCGCGCCATGCCGACCTGAAACCCGAACGTCAGATGGCCATCCGTGATGTCCGCCTGTTCATCACCGACCAGTACGTCACCTATATAGATTGACCGCATGAAAACCGTTCTTGTCGTTGCCGCCGCGCTTGTCGATGACGAGGGGCGCGTGCTGATCGCCCAGCGGCCCGAGGGCAAGCAACTGGCGGGCATGTGGGAGTTTCCGGGCGGCAAGGTCGAGGCCGGCGAGACGCCGGAAAACGCCCTGATCCGTGAACTCGAGGAAGAGCTTGGCATCGTCGTCAAGAAGGCCTGCCTGGCGCCGTTCGTCTTTGCCTCGCATACCTATGAGGATTTCCACCTGCTGATGCCGCTCTATCTGATCCGGCGCTGGGACGGCGAACCGGAGGCGCGCGAGCATACTGCCATAAAATGGGTAAGACCGCAGGCTATGAGAGCCAATAACGGAAAAGATTGGCCAATGCCGCCGGCGGACCTGCCGTTGGTGGCCTATCTTTGCGATTTCATCTAGCGACTTTATTCAGGAGGCTGACATGGCTATGGGTACAAAGGACGATCCCTGGAAACTGACCACGCCGCCGGGCACGTCGGCCTACGAGATGTACCGCGACAGCAAAGACGGCAAGGACGTCATCGTCTGTGTCGTCGGTTCGACCACCCTGTTTTACGATGCCCGCGCCATCGATGACCTGCACGCCATGTTGAAGTCGCATGGCGAGTGGATGGATCTGGGCGGCAGCGACGAACAGAAGGACGCCAAACCCGGCACAGTCGAGGCCTGGGGCCGGTCGCCGGACAATCCGGTTGGCGGCTGGTACGGTATCAAGAAGGGTTTTCGTGGCCGTTTCGGCGTCTATATGCCGCCGCTGCTTGAGGCCCTCGGCCTGGCTGAGGTCACGCATGACGCCAAGAACAACCGGATGCGGGCAAAGTAAAACATGAGGGACCGCCTGGCCGCGACGCTCGACCTGATCGCTGCCAAGGCACCGGTCGGGGCGGACGACTGGTGGTTGATCGGCAGCGCGGCGGCCGCATTGATGGGTGTTGACATGGAACCGGAAGATGTCGACATCTTCGGCGGCACCGCGACCATCCGCCGGTTTTGCGACGCGCTGGGCAGCCAGCCCAAGCCACCCGCACCCCACACCCTGTTCAAATCCGAGCCTTTTGAAATCTTCGCCGGCGAAGGTCTGCTGCCGATCGAGCTGATGGGCGATATGCAGCTATGGCGAAACGGCGCCTGGACGCCGCTTGTCATTTCGTCGCGGATCGCCGTTGCGGTGACTGGCGGCACGGTCTATGTGCCTTCCCTGGCCGAACAGGCGGAAATCTTCACCGCCTTTGGGCGCGACAAGGACCTGGACAAGGCGGCGCGGCTGCGCCGCAAGCTTGAAAGAAGTGTATGAGCGAGACAAAATCCGTCGCCATCGAGACCGACGAAACCGGCCGGCTGACCAGCGTCGCTTATGATGGCGACCGGGTGAACGAACTCCATCTGACGCGTACCGGCCTGACCTTCTCCGTCAAGGCGCAGGACGACTCGATCGTCGAAATCCGCATGACCAGCCTCGTCAAGCTGACGACGGGCGTGATGCGCGAGAAGCTGGTGGCGCAGGACATCCATATCTGGAAGGCG
>CAYULN010000011.1:0-13207 GCA_964445605.1 uncultured Caulobacteraceae bacterium
AGCTGGCGCTTCTACACGCCGACGGCGGCTGAAAGCGTTGGTATTTTAGTCAGCGACAATACGCCGGACCATTTCAAGGTCACCGCCTACAACCTGTCGGACAAGTCGCTGCATGCGGTCATGACCGGCTGGGTGGTCACCGCCGGCCAGTGGCATGTCAAGCAGGTCGAAGGTGGCAATGATGAGCGTGACATCGCCTTCGAGCGTACCAAGAGCACCGATTTGACCTTCCCGGCGGGCAAGCAGGTAACCTGGGAATTCACCCTGAAGACCCCGACGACACCGACCAATGAACGCTTCGACCTCGGTATTGGCCAGGACGATGTGGTCGCATCGAACGGCGCCATCAAGGTGACCGTCCACAGCCTCGGCGCCAAGCCGGCTCCCGCCTCGGCGGTGGTGCTGGAAGACGGGTCCGGTAAGGAACTGGCCCGGGCCGCCACGCCGGAACTGGCCGCGCCCATCGACCTGCTGCCCAAGACAGCGACGGTGACGCTCAAGACCAAGGTCAAGTGGACTTCGGGCATGCGTGTCCGCGTCGTCGATCCGGCCGGTCAGGACGAGGTCACCCAGATGAACAACGTTGTAACGGCCAAATAGGCGGCGAGTTCAGAGCGATTGTCAGGCCGCGGCGGTTAACCGTCGCGGCTTTTTCTTCGAGCGCTTTCCAAAAAGTGTGCCTCTGTCATCGTGCACTTTTCGGATAAAAAGCGCGATCCTTCAAATAATCCGGGCAAAAAAAATCCTGGCCGAACAGCGATAGGCAGGGAGGGAACCCCATCTGCGCCGGCCAGGATTTGGCGTTAAAGCCTTTAAGTCGTTGGCGTTACGGGAACGCACTTTGGGAACAACGCATAGCGGAAGAGAGAGCCGACCCTTCGCAAGTCAGGGCGTAGCCATACCACTATGTGAAATATTATCATATAAAATGATAATTGAATTGTCAAGCCACTTTTCGGAAGAGGTGTTTCATATATAAAACGAAATCTATTTGCCGGCCGCCTTCTTGAAGTCGCCAACCGGCATGACCACTAGCGACAACCGCTGTCCCTGGGTCAGCCGCCCTGACTGGATCAGGATGCGCGTACTGTCCGGGCTGAAGCTCGGGTGTTCGTGATCGGGCGCCATGAAATTGCCGGTCGACAACAGGGTCTGCTTGTGCGTCTTGCGCTCGATCAGCCATAGATTACCGTCGAAATCGTCGCCGCCGGCATATTTGCCATCGTAGGACACAGCGTTGTGCCACAGGCTGTTGATGCCTTTCCATTGCGGGTTCGGCACTTCGGTGTCCTGCATCGGCACGTCGCCCAAGTCCTCCATGGTGCCGTCGCGCAAAGACACGATGACCAGTCCGGTCGGCCGCTGGCGCAGCAGCTTGGTGAAACCCATCATGTTGAAGATGACGTGGTCGGCGTCGGCGAACTGCTCATGCGTCACCCAGTCGCTGTCGGCCTCATGATAGACCGGATGCGGGTTAGAGCCGTCGCCGTTGACGAGCCACATGCGGTTGTCGGCATCCTCGCCGGTTTCCTTGCAGTACATCAGTTCACCTGGCTTGAACGGGTTGGCTTGCAGGTGGCCGACATTGAAATCGGTGCGCACGATCACCTTCGACTGGCCGGTCGCCAGGTCCATAGCCATAACCCCACCGGGATGCTGGGCGATCGGGTTCAGGCGCACCGCTGGAATGTTGGTGGTATGCGTCGCCGCTTCGACGCCCTGCGGCGACAGCGTGCCGCGCACCGGCGGCTGGCCTGGCGTCGGCGCATAGTCGGTGAAGCCGAGATAGGCCGTCTTGCCGTCGGCATCGATGGTGAAACCGCCGGACAGCTTGAAATCGGACGGCAAGGTACCGAGCACGGTGTCATAGCCCTTCGGTGAAATCTTGCCGTCGGCCGAGTCATTGAGCAGGGCCGTTAAATCGATCACCGAAAGCGTGGTGCGGCTGTCCTCGCCCTTGCGCAGATAGTAGACCTTGTTGGCCAGGCGCGAGACCATGACGCTGCTGGTATTGACCCCTTTGCCGCCGGTGATTTGCACGATATCGCCGGTCTTTTCATCGACGGCGAAGACCTGTCCGCCTTCACCGGTGGCGCGGTCGCCCGACCGGAAGATGATGTGCCGGCCGTCGAACGCCCATTGCTGGTCGGTGGGATAGAGCTTGGAGTCCGAATGCTTGCCATCGGTCAGCAGGGTCAGCGGCCGGCCGGTGATGGCGTCCGGCACGATCTTGCGTTCGGACGGATAGCGCTGCCCGACCGTGGCGGCGGCGGGCAGGGCTATGACGGCCATGAGGATGGAGGCGGTTATGACGGCGCGCATTTTGATTTCCCCCTTATCTTGTTTTGCTGCTGGCGGCAGCGGCGGTTGGAATGGAAGCCGACGTCTTCTTGGCCGCAGCCTTCGGATGGGTCAGGTCGCCGACCGGAATGATGATCAGCGATTGCCGCTCGCCCTTGGTCAACATACCTGACTGGAACAGGATGCGCGTGCCGTCGGCGCTGAAGCTCGGGTGGATGTGGTCGGGCTTCATATAGTGGCCGGCGGAGATACGTGTGCGAGCCCCATTGCCTCGGTTGATCAGCCATAGATTGCCGTCGAAGTCGTCGCCGGCAGCCCATTTGCCGTCATAGGTGACGCCGTTATGCCAGAAGCTATTGGGCCCGGTGCGCGGCGTGGTAACCGGGTCGGGTAGTTTTTCCGGAACCTGGCCAAGATTTTCCATGGTTCCATCACGTAGGGAAATGACGAAGATGCCCGACGGCCGCCGCCGCAGCTTGGTGGTGTGCGCCATCATGTTGAAGATGACGTGGTCGGCGTCGGCGAATTGCTCGTGTGTCACCCAGTCGTCCGGGCCTTCATTGTAGACCGGACGGTTGCCCGTGCCGTCGGCGTTGACCACCCACATGCGGAAATCGGCGTCACCGCCGGTCTCGTGGCAATACAGGATTTCGCCCGGCTTGAATGGATTGGCCTGGATATGGCCGACCGTGAAGTTGGTATGCACCACCTGGCGCGTCGCTCCGGTTGCCAGGTCCATGGCCAGCAGTCCGCCGGGACCTTCGACGACCGGTGGTTTCTGACCTGGTGGCAGCGGTTCGGAGCGCTCCGGCACCGGCTCGTCGCGGAAACCAAAATAGGCCGTCTTGCCGTCGGCGTCGATGGTGAAACCGCCCGACAAGATAAAGCCCTCCGGTAGCAACGCCACCTGCTTTTCATAAGGCTTGCCGGTCAGTTTGCCCATCATGGCATCGTTGAGAATCGGCGTCAGTTCCAGCGATTCCAGCGCCAGGCGGTCGTTTTCGAGCTTGCGGGTGTAATAGATGCGGTTCGACAGGCGTGACACCATGATACTGCCGATGCCAACGCCCTTGCCTTCGGTGAGTTGTACGATGTCGCCGGTATTCTCGTCGATCGAGAAGATCTGCCCGCCTTCGTCCTTGGCGCGTTTGCCGGAACGGAAGATGATATGCTTGCCGTCGAAGGCCCATTGCTGGTCGGTCTGGTATTCCTTCGAGTCGCTGACCGTGCCATTGGTCAACAGGATCAGCTTGCGGCCGGTCACCTTGTCGGTGACGATCTTGCGCTCGGATGGATAGCGCTGACCGAGCGTCGCATGGGCAGGCAGGGCGGTCGCGGCGGCTAACGCTGCGGTCACTATGGTCGTCAGAAGAAGGCGCTTCATGGGGTTTCCTTTTTTCTTTCCAAGGTTTCCCGGCCCTATCCAAGAGATGTGAAAATATCTCTGTAAAACAAAATGTTATTCTATAATCAGCAACGAGACGCCCTGCCGCGGCAAAGAGAAGTCCAGTTCGGCCGCGCCGTTGGCCACCGTCACCGGGGTGGCCCAAACTTGCGGCTGCATGGCGGAAGCGGCTTCCATTACGGCGTACTGCTTGGCGTCCGGTGATTGTGGCGAGCCCATCTTCTGATAGGCCGTGAAGGCATTGCCGTTATCGCGGTCGACACGCCATTGCGTCACCTTCACCGTCTTGGCCTTGCCCAAACGGGAGAGGCGCAGCTTGACGTCGGCCACCGGCCCGGACAGGTCGTCGTCGTGATAGTGCCAGACGAACACGGCCAGCTTCTTATCGGCCGTCCGCGTCGCCAGGATGCCGACGTCGGGCTTGCCCGTCACGCCGTTGGCGGTGATGTCGTCGAGCGCCATCTCACTGTCGCTGGTCGCGGCCAGTTCGGTCGGCCCCATCTGCGCGAACATGCGGAAGACGTTGAGCACCGGCAGGTCGATGCCGTTCGACGACAGCTGGCGATAGCCGGGGAACCACGGCTGGTCCTCGAACTCGAACGCCCAGGTCAGGGCGCCGTCAATATTGACTCCGCGCTTGTCGGCCAAAGCCCAGATGCGCGGATAGGTCGCCGCGGTGTAGCTGGCGTAAAGCGTGCCGTTGCGGTAGGCGTTGGCCGCGCCCGGACAGGCGGCGCAGCCTTCCGGATCGTTCTCGCCGATGACGATCGGTTTTGCTTTCAGCTCCGGCACGGCGGCGATCTTGCTGAAACCGGCGTCGACCGTCTTGAGCTGGGTCGAGATGCCCATGCGGACATGACCGTCGATGATCTTGGGCTGGCCCTTGGCATGGAACGACAGGAAGTCGGTCGGCGTGCCGGTGCCGCCGGTAGCTTCGTTATGGCCCGACACGACGTGCTTCAGGAAGCCGTCCATGAAAGTGCCGCCGCTGCCGGCCGCGTCCATGCCGCCGACCCGCGCCTCGGGGAGCGCCTTGCGGATACCGGCCACGGCATAGTCATGCAGCTTGTAGAAGTCGTCAGGCGTGCCGGTCCAATAGGAAGCCCCATTGGCTTCGTTCCACACTTCGAAATACCACTTGGCGACCTCGTCGCGGCCGTAGCGTTCGATGTTGTGCTTGGTCCACTGGTAGGCCAGCTCCTCCCACTTGGCGTAGTCTTTGGGCGGGGCGTTCCAGGCGCCTTCGATCAGGTTATAGGCGAAACCCGGGCGCCACGAATGCTGATAGGGCGTGCCGGCTTTGGCGCTCGACATCGCTTCCGGCATGAAGCCGATCTGCAGATAGGGATGGACGCCGTTCTTGAGGTAGGTGTCGATGATCCGGTCATCGACCGTCCAGTCATAGACCGGATTGCCGTGGGCGTCTTCTGTATAAGCGTTGGTGGAGCCCCATTTAAACGCCGGCGTGCCGTCGCCGGTGTTGAGCAGGTTGTGCGCCCGGAAATAGACGTCGCCGGATTTGAGCGCACCCAGATGCGCCATCAACTTGCGGCCGTCCTTCATTGTGGCGTAGTTGGGCTCGTCCGCCCCGAAGAAACGCCAGATCGGCTTGAGCGTGCCGGTCGATTTGCCGGCATCGACGGTCATGTTGACGGTGAACGGCGTAGCCGAAGCATCCGTTCGATCCTGCGCGCTTGCCGCCGCCCCTGAGAGGGCGGCCCCGAGAACCAGGGTTGCGGAGGCGGCGGCAAGCAGCAGGTGTTTCATGGCGTCTTTCCCGGTTTTAGCTATGGTTTGGCGGTGATCGTCGCCGTCCCGGCCTTGAGGTTCGGGGCGGTGACGTTGACCGTGATGGCACCCGCAGGCTTGTCGGCGCGCACCATGATCAGGGCATTGCCCTGATAGGTGTCGCGTTCCGGCGAGGTGAACTCGGTGTGGTTCTGCGGACTGCCGTTGTCGGCGGCGGCCAGCGACCCGGCGCCGGATACCTTGATGGTCAACGGCACGGCGGCCGACGGCACGCGGATGCCCTTGGCGTCGACCACTTCGGCGCGGATGAAGCCGATGTTCTCGAAACCGGGCGCCAGGCTCTTGGTCTCGCTGGTCAGGCGCACGGCAGCGGGAGCGCCGGCCGTTTGCTGCACGTCCTCGCCGATCGCCTTGCCCGAGGCGTCATAGCCGACCGCCTTGATGGTGCCGGGCGCGAAAGTCACGTCCCAGACGCGCGGGCTATCGTCGGCGTTACGTGGCAGCTTGCCCAAGGATTTGCCGTTCAGGAACAGCTCGGCCGTCGGCGCGTTGGAATAGACCTCGACCTTTTCGGCATGGGCGTCGAGCTTCGCCGGCGTCCAGTCGGCAAACGCCCCGGGGTCCTGGCGGCGGGCGGCCTGGTTGACGTTGTTCAACTCGTTGCCGACCAGTTCGGCATTGTCCTTCACCACAACGGTGCGCCGGGCCAGCTTGACCACCGGCTTTTCCGACCACCACGAGTCGCGTTCCCAGCCGTTGGCCTTGACCACGTCGTCGCGGTCCATCAGGCCGGACGGATTGGAGATGTACGGCCAGCCGGCGCGGTCGGCCTCGCCGAGATAGTCGATGCCGGTCCATAGGAACATCCCTGCGTAGGCCGGATTGTCGCGCACGAACAGCCATGGCGTCCGGTCCTTGGTATTTTCAGTACCGATGATCTTGCGGTTCGGATTGTCGGCGTGCGCCTTGGTGAGCTCGTTCTCGCGATAGTTCTGGCCGACGACGTCGAGCAGGTCGGCGAGGCCGTTGTCGTAGTCGTGGCTGACGTTCGGCCGGAACAGGGCCTGGGTCACCGGACGCGACGGGTCTTCGGCGTGGACGACGTCGCGCAGCCGGACCAGGATCGGCTTGGCTTTGTCCGGATTGGGCGTATCGTGGATTTCGTTGCCGATCGACCAAATGACGATCGATGGGTGATTGCGGTCGCGATCGACGAAGTCCTTCAGGTCCTTCGACGACCATTCGTCGAAATACTGGTGGTAGTCGTAGGGGTTCTTGCCGACCTCCCACATGTCGAAGGCTTCGGCCATGACGACCACGCCCATGCGGTCGCAGGCTTCGAGGAATTCCGGCGTGAACGGATGATGCGCCGTGCGGATGGCGTTGACGCCGAGCGCCTTAAGGTCGCGGATGCGGCGCTCGTAGACTGACACAGGCACAGCCATGCCGAAGGCGCCGCCGTCGGCGTGAATGGCCGTACCCTTGAGCTTGATGTTCTTGCCGTTCAGCCAGAAGCCGGTCGCCGCCTCGAAATGCGCATCACGCACGCCGAAGGTGACCGTATCCTGATCAAGCACTTCGCCATTGTCGGCGACGACCTTGATGACCGCCTTATGCAGGGCCGGGTCGTCCATGTTCCACAGGTGCGGTTTCACCAGCGCGGTGTCGGCCGACAGCTTGGCCGACTGCCCGCCGGCGATCGTCATGGCGCCACCCTTGACGGTGGCGGTTGGCTTGCCGTCGGGGCCGAGGATGGCGACTTCCAGGTGCGCTGAACGGTCGGTCTTGGCCTGGTTGACGACGGTGCTTTCGATATGCACCGAAGCATTGGCCGCATCGACCTTCGGCGTGGTGACGTAGGAGCCCCAGGTATCGACGTGGACGTCGCCGCTGGTGATCAACTTGACGTGGCGATAGATGCCGCCGCCGGCATACCAGCGCGAGGCCGGTTGCGCCGAAGTGTCGGCCCGCACCGAAATGACATTGTCGCCCGCCTTCAGGTACGGCGTCAGTTCATAGCGGAAGCTTGAGTAACCGTTCGGGCGGTAGCCCAACTGCTGGCCGTTGATCCACACCTTCGACAGGTCCATGACGCCGTCGAATTCGATAAAGACGCGTTTGCCCGCATCAGCGGCCGGGACGGTAAAATGCTTGCGATACCAGGCGACGCCGCTCGGCAGCCAGCCGCCTGAACCGGTGGTGGCCGCCTTCGGGTCGAACGGCCCGGCAATCGCCCAGTCGTCGGGCAGATTGACCTTCTTCCACTGCGCGTCGTCGAAGCTCGCGGCGTCCGCTCCGGCCGCGTCGCCCTTGGCGAACAGCCAGCCGGCGTCGAAATTGCTGACGGTGCCGGCATGAGAGCCGCATGCCAGGAGGAGGGCGGTGATGGCGGCCGCGCAGCCGGAAAGAATGCGTTTGCTCATTCGGTCGTTTCCTTGAGTCCCTGATTTATATGTTTTTAACGCAGGGGCGCTCCAAGCCCGGCGCGGCCGAGGCGGATTTATTGCCGAATAGTTACACGAATGGCCGCGCCGTCAAGCCATCAAATACCATTTTGCCTGACAATCTTGCAGGGAAATTGAAAAATCGTCAGTCCATTTTGTTAAGAAAACTGCCAAACGCCTGTCATGAAAGCAGTTTAAGGGCTCGCGTCGCCGGGCAAGGATCCGGTGCCGCCCGCCGAGGCTCCGATGACGCTCAGCCGCCGCCGCGCCCTGCTCAGTTTCGGCAGCCTGTCCGCTATTCCGGCATTCGGTGGTTCGACCACGGCGCCGGCTCAAGGCCTGCGTTTCGAGCACGGCGTCGCTTCCGGCGATCCGCTCGGCGAACGGGTGATCCTGTGGACGCGGATCAGCGGTAGCGACGCGCCTGTAGAGGTAAGCTGGCAGATCGCCACCGACATGGAATTCTGGCACATTGTCTCCCAAGGTAAGGTTACGACCGATGCTAGCCGTGACTTCACGGTCAAGACCGATGCGGCGGGGCTCAAGCCAGGTGTGGATTATGTTTACCGCTTCCAATGCGGTCGTCTGACTTCGCCAATCGGCCGGACGCGAACCCTGCCGGATAAGACCAACGATGTCGTACTGGCCATGGTAACCTGTTCGCTGCATCCCAATGGCTATTTCAACGGCTACCGCGCCATTGCCGACCTGAAGCGCGTCGACGCGGTCGTGCATCTCGGCGATTACATTTATGAGTACGGCGCCGAGCCGACCGATTACGGCATGGGCAACGGTCGCAACCTGGGGCGCATTCCCGAACCGCCCTATGAGATCATAACCTTAGCCGACTATCGCACCCGGCACGCCCAGTACAAACGCGATCCGGACCTGCAGGCCGCCCACGCCCGGGCGCCATGGATTACCGTCTTCGACGATCACGAAATCGCCAACAATCCCTGGACCGACGGCGCCGCCAACCACAATCCGGAAAAGGGCGAGGGCAGCTGGTGGGACCGCAAGGCCGCTGCGCTCAAGGCCTATCGCGAATGGATGCCGATCCGCGATCCGAAGCCGCGCCAGTTGACCGAGACTATCTATCGCAGTTTCCGGTTCGGCGACGTCGCCGAGCTGATCATGCTGGAAACCCGCCTACTGGCGCGGACCAAGCAACTCGACTACGGCGACCTGGCCGTCAAGGCCGACGGCACGGCCGACTATGATGGCTTCCGCAAACAGTTGAACGATCCGGGCCGCCAGTTGCTGGGGGCCGAACAGCGGCAATGGCTGGCCGCGACCTTGGCAAGCTCGGTCGCCGACGGCATGCGCTGGCAGGTGTTCGGCAATCAGGTCGTCATGGCGCGATCGCCCGGCCCGGATATCGACAGCCTGATCGATCCGCAGGCCTTCGACGCGGCCTTGAAAGTCCTGCCGGCCGATACCCAGGCCAAACTCCAGGCCATGCGCGGCCTGTTCACGCCGGCGCGCGCCTTTCCGTTCAATCTCGATGCCTGGGACGGCTATCCGGCCGAACGCGAACGCTTCTACGGCCTGATCCAGCAAGCCGGGGCGCGGGCCGTCGTCGTGTCCGGCGACAGCCACAATGCCTGGGCCAACAATCTCGCCGACGCCAGCGGCCGCCATGTCGCCGTCGAGATGGGTGTCACGGCCTTGACCAGCCCGACAACCTGGTTCGACAAATGGCTGCCCAACCTGCCGCTGGCGAAGACCACCGCCGCCCAGAACCCGGAAGTCCTGGCCGCCGCCGACGATCACAACGGCTTTGTCCGCCTGACCCTGACGCGAGATCGCATGACCGGCGAATGGATGGCGCTCGACACCATTACCGCCAAGCCGTTTGCCTGCACGCCGAAAGCGACTTTTACAGCGGATGCCTTGGCCGTAGGCGTCGGGCCGCTCCGGCAGGTTTAAGCCTTATTTCGTCTCCAGGACCGGCGCCTGCAGCATCCCCGACGGCAGCGGCTTGAGGTTATTCATGCCCTGTGCCTGGAAGCGTTCACCGTACTTGGCGGTCAAGGCGGAGTAATCGGCATTGGGCCGGCCCGCCAGCAGATTGACGTCGGTATTGGCCACCCGCACCTCTATCTGGTTGGCGCCAGCATGGACGAAGCCCGAAAGGTCGACAGTGAAGGGCGCGGTCCATACCGACCCGGCGCGTTTGCCGTTGACATAGACCTCAGCGGCTTCACGTACCGGCGGGGTGAGAGCGGCACTGGTGCCTTGGGCGCGCGGCCCGCCTGGCGGTACAATTTCGCCTTCGCCGAAATCGAGCACCGTCTGGCCGCCGGCGATTTGCGCCGCCGTCAGCGTCAGGGTGCGCTTGTAGCTGGCGGTCCCAGAGTAATACTGTGTTGCCGTGTCGTCGCTCCACGACGTGAACGCCTTGACCGGCGCCGCCTTGGTCTTGTCGATGCCGTTGAATGTCACCGTCCAGCCGCTGTCGAGCTTGACCGGCGCCAGCTTGGCGACCTTGGCTTCGGCCGTGACCGGTGCCGAAGCCGCCGCGCCGAACACGAACACCCGCGATTCGTACGGCGCCAGGGTGACGTTCGTGCCCGGCTTGAAGGCGTGCGCCTCGCCGGTGCGCGGCTCCCACCATTGCGCTTTTGCCGTTTGAGCGCCGAAGCTCAGCGGCAGGGTCACCGCCTGGTTGCCGGTGTTGGCGACGAAATACAGGTCGCCGTCGCTGAGCTTGCGGTGAACGTAGCCGATGTCCGGCGTCTTGCCGGCGAGGTCGGGCTTGACCAGACCGGCGATGGTCTTGGCCAGGTCCGCGTCCGTGGCGACGTGACCTGCGCCACCGGCGCCGAACAGGCTGGCGGAGATCGTCTTGACCACTTGGATGTCGGCGTCGGCGTCCTTGAAGCCGGCGGCGGCGTCGGGTTGGCCGTCGACGGCGATGACGATGCCGCCGGCCTTGGCGAAGGCTTCGATCGTCTTGTAGGTCGCCGGCGTGATGCGGTGCGTATGCGGCAGGATGAGCACCTTTTGCGTGATACCCTTTTCCTTGATGGATTCGGAATCGACCAGATCGAAGTTTAGGCCGGAGTCCAGCACCGCGCCGGTGATGGCTTCGGTGACGTAGCCGTTCATCTGGTTGTTGACGCTGGCCGTGCCCGGCTTGATGCCGGCAAAGGCGTCGTCGGTCGGGATGAGGATGGCGACGTCGGCGACGTTCGTGCCCTGGCGCATCAGGTAGCTCATGCGCTGCAGGTAGGCGGTGACATCCGGCATGACGCCCCACCACGGGTTATGCTCGTTGAACACGGCGGCGGCGTAGAAGGCCTGGCCCGGTTCCGGCGTGCCCGGCGGCGAATAGGGCCAGCCGTGGGCGATGAACTGGTTGACGCCTTCCAGCATCAGCGTATCGGCCTCGGCCTTGATGTCGAGCGGGTTGGCGCGGAAGGCGGCGCCGTGCAGCCACGTCCAGCTTTCCGCCGAGGTCACGACATTGCCGTAAAGATGGTTGGCCGAGCTGGCCCAGCGCGTCGACGAGAAACGATGCCAGGTCGGGCCTTCGCCTTCGGGCAGGGCGACCAGCCGGTTCGACGACATGGTCACCGGCGGCAGGCCATAGGTCTGCGAGCGGAACTTGGTGCCGTGCGCCTTGGCCCAGTTGTTGACGGTGGTCAGGTAACGCTCGTCGGTCAGCTCCGACAGGGTCTGCGCCCAGTCGTGGCGCACCGAGGCGCTGTCCGGGCTGTCGTAGAAGAGTTGCAGCAGATGTGGCGTCAGGTCATAGCCGCGGCGTTTCTGGAACTCCGCGATCAGATCGTCCGTCCAGTCGGCCCCGTAGACTTCCAGGCTGTCGCTGAACACCGCATAAGGCGGATGGTCGCCGAAGGCCTGCATCAGCCGGTCGCCGACGGCATGCAGGTGGTGCTGCACGGCGGTGGCGTTGAGGTGGTCGAGCACATTGCCTTCGCCGCCGACGCCGGGGCGCTTCAACTGCTGGCCGGTGCGGCCCTGCATGACGACCAGGAGGGTGCGTTCGGTGGCGGCGGGCTGAAGCTTGACGTGACCGGACGCGTCGAAGGTGACGGCCTTGGCCTTGGCGGCGCCGTCGGCCGTGGCGGCATCGGCGATATAGGCGGCGATCCAGCGCTCGCCCGGCTTGGCTTCGGGCAAGGCGGCGTCCGTCGCATTGGCCGGCACCGTCACCTTGTTCATCATCACCTTGGACGAGGCTTCGGTGACCGGGATGTGCGGTCCGCCGTAGGGCCAGCCCGACCCGAGCGTGATGTCGACGCGCATCCCTTCGGCGCGGCCGGTATCGGAGGCGACGGTGACCGCCTTCTCGAAGTCGTCGGACAGGTAGGTCAGGTTCTGGATGCCCTTGGCCGGGTCATCGAGTGACAGCGGATAGACCGGCTGGATCTCGAAGCCACCGAAGCCGCCCTGCTTCATCACCTTGATTTCGCGGGTGATTTCGGAAGGCACCACGGCCGGGCCGAACCACCACCAGCGCACCATCGGACGCGCATCCGCCGGGGGAGTGACGAAGTCCTGGGCTACCGTTCCGGCCAGTGCCGTTCCGGCCAGTGCCCAGCCGAATGCGATCGAGGCCATCAGCCGCCGCTTGAAAGTCATGAGGGAGGTCTCCTGCCTGTCGTTTTCTCTACTAGAACTGTGTTGTGGTCGCTGTGTCAAATCGCTTGTCCGGCACCACGCGGCTGCCGAAGGTACGGAAGCCGGAGACATTGTCGAGCTTGAACCCGGCGGCGCCCGCCGGCAGCTTCAGGAACGAGCCGTCGAAGCCATCGACATTCTGCATGAAAATGGCGGGACGCGGGTCGGCCTTGACCGTCGCGATCTCGACATGGCTCATTTCCAGGTTCTTCGCGTTGCGGACATAGAAACCCGTCGCCGGCAGGTCGCCGAAGCGATTGGGCTCAGGATAGTCGTTGTCCTTCGGCGTCGGGTTAAGCGCCGCCATGGCCGCGGCCGCGCCACCGACCTGTTCAAAATAGATATTGCTTATCTTCACGTCCTCGACCGCCCGGTCGGTCACGCCGCAGATGATCGACGGCAGTTGTACGGCGGCCGAACTGGTGATGTTGTCGATAAGCACGCGCTTGATCGAGCCGACGGGAACGCCTTGCGGGCCGCGCATCCGGGTGCCGATGCGGAGGAACAGCGGTGAATTGGTGGTCTGGCGCATGGTGATGTTGGAGATGGCGATGTCTTCCAGGATGGCGCCGTCGACCGTTTCCAGGGCGATACCGCGCGACATGTCGAAGACGCAGTTGGTGATGGTGATATTCTTGAAACCGCCATTGGATTCGGTGCC
>CAYULN010000012.1:0-6365 GCA_964445605.1 uncultured Caulobacteraceae bacterium
GAGGTAGGCGGGGTGGTATTTATCTAAAATTTCGTGGATCTGCGGCAGGGCGATGGTTTTCAGATACTCATCGAAGTCGCCCTTTTTTTGAACATCATCCCAAGGCTGCGTATTGCCCTTGCCGCCGCCCAGGTTCACCCAGTCCTGAGACTGGGAATAATAAACGCCGAATTTGATACCGCGCGCGCGAACGGCGTCGGCCAGGGGCTGCAGCAAATCGCGACCGGCTGGGGATGCTTTAACGGCATTCCAGTCCGAAACCCTGGAGTCGTACAGGGTGAAGCCGTCATGATGTTTCGCGGTGATGACGATATATTTTGCGCCGGCGTTGGCAAATAGCTGCGCCCATGCCTGCGGATCATATTTGGCGGCGGTGAACGCCTTGGAAAAAGCCTTATATGCCGCGACGGGCACCTTGGCATTGTTCATATACCATTCGCCGCGCGCCGGAACCGAGTAGACGCCCCAATGGATGAAAATACCAAATCGCGCCTCGCGAAACCATTTCATGCGGGCTTCGCGGGCGGACGGCGCTTCATCGCGGGTTATGGCCTGGTAGGCCGGCAATCCAGCTCCGCCTTCGTGGAAATAAATACCGCTGGAATTGTGGGGCACGGCAGCATAGCCCGCTCCACCGCTAACGACTGGACCCGGCGCAGAAGGTAGGTCTGATGCCAGAGCATCAGTGACAACAATTACGGATGAACAGGCGATCGTTAAAAAAAGAGCTTTCAAGCGAACTTGCATTTCCATCCCCACGTTTTTTATTGATTGAAGTCGACCGTAGTTGATTGCACGCTCGGTTTCAACTATGAAATCGTTTTCACGGCCGGGTAAAATGCATATTGGTTGTTTTGCTTAGCCGACAATTTCCTCTGGCTGAACACTATTGTGGATCAGCTCTGAAACGAATTGGTCCACGGCAACGCTACCAACAAAAAAGTGCTCTACTGGATTATGAGGGCACATAATATGGGGATTGAAAAATGAAGCGGATTGGACTGATTGCGTTGCTCCTGATGATGGGTTTGGCATTGGGGACGATGGCAAACGCGGCGGTGCGGACAAAAACCAATGTGGACCGGGGCTGGATGTTTGCTATCGGCGACCCGCCCAATGCTAGCGATCCGGCCTTCGACGATAGTCGGTGGCAGTATGTCAACTTGCCGCATTCCTTCAGCGAACCCTACTTCCGCTCCCCCGATTTTTATGTTGGCTACGGCTGGTACCGCCGCCACCTCCAGGTCTCCGCAGCAACGGTCAAGCAACAGAACTCGCTTGAATTCGAGGGCGCCTTTCAGGACGCTGAGATATGGGTCAATGGCAAAAAAGCGGGCGAGCATCTGGGCGGATATACTGGCTTCCCTATTGACCTCACCGGCCTTTTGCACCCGGGAGATAATGTCATCGCCGTTCGCGTCAATAACCTATGGAATGGCCAACTTAATCCGCGCGCCGGCGAGCACGTCTTTAGCGGCGGCATCTACCGCGACGTCTATCTGGTGACGACTTCGGCAGTGCACGTCTCTTGGTATGGAACGTTCGTCACCACACCGAAGGTCTCAAACGACGCGGCGACGCTCGACGTGAAGACAGAGGTGCGCAACGATTCCGGCACAGCGGCAACCGCCGTGCTGAAGACGACAATCCTCGACCCTAAGGGAAAGAAGATTGCTGAGTATAGCTCCGAGACCCAGATCGAGGCCGGTGCTCTCGTCAATCTCGATCAAACGGGCGGTCTCACCGGCCCTCAGCTCTGGTCGCCTGAGACGCCGCATCTTTACAGCGCCATAAGCCGCGTCTACGTGCAGGGCGTCCTACAAGATGAGTTTCGTACGCCATTTGGCATCCGTTGGTTTACCTGGACGGCCGCGGACGGCTTCACCCTTAATGGCAAACACCGCTACTTCCACGGAGCCGACGTGCATCAGGATCACGCTGGATGGGGCGATGCCGTCACAGACGAGGGCACGCGACGGGATGTGGCTATGGTCAAGGAGGCGGGCTTCGACTTTATCCGAGGCTCCCATTATCCTCACAAGCCGGCCTTCGCCGACGCCTGCGACCAGTTTGGCGTCCTTTTCTGGTCCGAGAATCACTTCTGGGGGATCGGTGGCTATAAGGGCGACGGCTACTTCAACGCCAGCTCCTATCCCACCGTCGAGGCCGATCAGGCGCCTTTCGAGGCGCACGTCTTGCAAAGCCTGGCCGAGATGATCCGCATCAACCGCAATCATCCTTCGATTATAGTCTGGAGCATGTCAAACGAGCCTTATTTCTCACCCGCGGCAGTGATGCCCCAGGTGCGCGCTCTCCTGGCAAAGGAGGTTGAACTCAGTCACCAGCTCGACCCGACGCGGCCGGCCGCTATAGGCGGGGCGCAGCGCGGCGGCATCGACAAGATCGGTGACATCGCGGGTTACAATGGCGATGGTGCCCGGCTTTTCCTCAATCCACCCGTAGCCAGCGCAGTCACCGAATACGGCTCCTTCAAGGAAGTGCGCCCGGGCGTCTACGACGCCAATCTGCGCGATCTCAAAGGCCAGCCGGAATTCCCCTGGCGCGGCGGCCAAGCGATCTGGAGTATGTTTGACCACGGCTCGGTTGCAGGCGCCGAAGGGACCACTGGCATTGTTGACTACTTCCGCCTGCCTAAACGCGGCTGGTACTGGTACCGCAATGCATTGCGCGCAATCCCTCCACCTGAATGGCCTGCGGAAGGAAAAGCTGCAGCCCTGCGCCTGACGTCAAGCAGTCCCGTTATTGAGCACGCCGACGGCACAGACGATGTGCAGCTAGTCGTTACCGTCATCGATGAAGCTGGCAAGCAGATCAGTAATACCCCCGAGGTAAAGCTGGAGGTCGTCAGCGGCCCGGGTGGTTTCCCCACGGGGCGCACGATCTCGTTCAATAAAGACTCGGACATACCTATCCTCGATGGCCAGGCAGCCATTGAGTTCCGCTCCTATTACGCTGGAACAACGAGGATCCGCGCCACTTCACCCGGCCTGCCGCCCGCCCTGCTGACTGTCGTCTCAAAAAATGCACCAAAGTACGTCGCAGGGCAGTCGCCGGAGTTCACTCCCGGCCCTTACATCCGTTTCCTCGGCCGGATGCAAAGCTCCGCGACCAAAGAGGTGGTTGCCAACATTGCCGTCGACCGGCCGACCAACGCCAGCAGCATGGCGGCGGGACATCAGTCGAAGCTGGCCACCGACGGCGACGAGACAACTTACTGGGCCGCCGCCCCGGACGCCTTCGGCCCGCAGTGGTGGGAGAGCGATCTCGAGGGCGTATACGAAGTGAGCGAGGTACGCATTCGCTTCGCAAGCGCCGGGAGCTACGGCTATCAGATCCAAACCTCTACCGACGACCGCATTACCTGGAAGACTGTCGTCAAGGGTACAGCCGAGTCCACAGGCGCAGCCGTTTCGATCGCGCTTCCCGCAGGCACTCGCACCAGCGGCCTGCGCATCGTGCTGGATTCGGTCGGCGCCACCGCCATCCCCGGTCTCACCGAGGTCGCCGTGCGTGGGTTGAGAGCGAACTAACTACACTTACGCGTACCTAACGTGTACCTAAAAGGAAAGCCCGCAGACCCTCTGCATAATCAACAGGCACAGAGCCTGTCGCGAATGAGGCAAGTGTTCTTCAATGTTTAAAGTTTTCGGCTTGGTCGTTTTTTCGATAGTTATTTTCTCGACGTCGAACGTATCTGCTCGGCAGATCGTGACGGTCCAAAGTCCAGACCATCATATCGACGTCAAGATCGACAGTCGTGGAGGAGGGCTGCAATACAGCATAGCTGTTGACCACCAGCTCATCCTCGAGCCATCGGACTTAGGTATTCGAACTGATAACGTCGAACTCGGTCAGGTCACCAAGCTCGGCCGTCCCAACCGTCACTATGTTGACGAAAGCTACGGATTTTGGGGTGCCCATTCGCTCGCCGTGAATAAAGCCAATGAAGTCAGTATTCCGGTTGTCAGCCACGAACAAAATTTTTGGTTAGACGTCCATGTGGCCAACGATGGCGTCGCCGTAAGATTGCGGCTAAACGCGCAGAAAGACCGCCATATTGAAGCGGATCGATCCTCCTGGAAGTTTTCCGGAAATCCGACGGTTTGGGCCGCTGTCCTTGGGTCAGCATATGAGACCCCCTATAGGACGACTACGCTCGCCGATCTCAACGGGGCAACCTATGGCATGCCAGTGACTCTGTCTGTTCACGGCTTTTACGTCTCGATTACTGAGGCAGGGTTGAAAGACTACGGCGATCTTGCCCTGCACGCACGCGACGATGGTGTGCTTGAAGGCTCACTGTATGCCGACAAGGAGGGCTGGGAGACCGACAGCCAGGTTGTTCAGCCCTGGCGCGTTACCATTGTCGCCCGCAATTTAGCCGATCTGGTAAACACGACATTGGTACAGAATTTAAACCCGCCGCCTGCGGACCCTTCGCTTGCCACGGCAACCTGGATTAAGCCCGGGCGAGCGTCTTGGCAGTGGTTGTCATCGGGTGGTCCGGTTGAAGGTGACCAAAGGCAATGGGTAGATTGGACCCAGGAGCTGAGGTTTGAGTACTATCTGGTCGACGAGGGTTGGGAACATTGGAAGGACCCGTGGGGGGGCCTTGCCGACGTTGTCTCATACGCGGCCACGCGAGGCGTAAAAATTTGGGTATGGGTAAACAGCAATGAAGTCCTTGATGCCAATGCTCGCAAACTGTATTTCGAGAAGTTTTCCGCGATGGGTGTCGCCGGAGTCAAGATTGACTTTCCTCACCCCACAAATCGGGCGTGGTCATCTTGGTATTTCGACACGGCCAAGGATGCCGCATCCTATCACCTAATGGTCAATTTTCATGGCGCGTCAAAGCCGACAGGGATGGAACGAACCTGGCCCAACGTCTTGACCCGCGAGGCCGTGCGTGGACACGAATGGCAAATTACACGCTACAAGCGCCAGCTTGATGCGGACCACGACACCATACTCCCGTTTACCCGCTATGTCGTCGGTCCCGCCGATTATACGCCGACTGTCTTCAAACCCGCCGAGTTGTTGGGAAATACGTGGGCTCACGAATTGGCCCAGGCAATCACGTTCACATCGCCTTTTCTGTGTTTTGGCGGAGCCCCACAAGACTACATAAACAATCCGGCGAAGGATGTCCTCATGGCGATCCCGGCCACATGGGACGAAACGCGTGTTCTGGCGGGAAGTCTGCCGGGAAAGGTCGTGGTTGAGGCCCGGCGGTCTGGACAGCAATGGTTTATTGCGGTCGTCAATGGTGGAGCCGCAACCAGCGTCGAACTCCCGCTCGACTTTTTAGGCGCGGGGAAATGGTCGTCGACGCAGCTTTTCGACGTTACGGGGACGCCTGCCGCTTGGAACCGCGAAGAGGTTAGCGTCACATCGAACGATCACATTCGACTGACTTTGGAACCCAGAGGCGGGTTCGTCGCTCGGCTGCGGGAGCTTCGCTGACATGGCGCATTTGATCTGTTTAACGGATTTAGATGTCCAGAAGCCAAGGAATTTGCGTGTAGGACCCTTAAAAATCCATTTGAATTGCACTCAGAACTGACGGAACCGTCCAATCTAGAGTCTGACTTCAAGTAGCTAAGGTTTGAGTGGCTCGCCGGTTGAGGCCATCGGGCTTCTGGGCCTGAACGTTAATTTAAACTTAGGCTCCGCCACTTCACGGCAGCGGAGCCCGAACAAGGAGGATTTCGATGCCCCGTATGATAAACGATTGCGATGATTCTGGTCGGGATAAGGAGCCTAGCATGACGAAAAAGGGACTGACAAAGCGCGACTTGATCCGGACCGCAACGGGCTTGGGTATGGCGTCAGGGCTTTCTCAAACAGCGAACGCAGAGGACGCTCCCGCCAGCCTATCCGAAATTGCTCCTGGGCCGTTTCAACCGACCTGGGAATCGCTAGCCGCCGGTTATAAGGCGCCGGACTGGTTCCGCGACGCGAAATTTGGCATCTGGGCCCATTGGTCAGCGCAATGCGTGCCCGAGCAGGGGGATTGGTATGCCCGCAATATGTACCTGGAGGGCGGACGTCAATATAAGCATCACCTTGCGAACTATGGCCACCCGTCTGATAACGGTTTCATGGAGATCGATAATCTGTGGAAGGCGGAGAGCTGGAATCCCGACGATTTGCTGGACCTGTATGTGCGCGCCGGCGCGAAATATTTTGTCGCCCTGGCCAATCACCACGACAATTTTGACAATTACGACTCAAAGTTCCACGACTGGAACTCCGTCAAAGTCGGCCCCAAAAAGGATTTGATCGGCATCTGGGCCAAGGCGGCGCGGGCGCGGGGCTTGCGCTTTGGGGTCTCAAATCAC
>CAYULN010000013.1:0-14196 GCA_964445605.1 uncultured Caulobacteraceae bacterium
GTACGCGCCCCGGTGTCCGGCCGCGTCGGCAAGATCGAGGTCACGGTCGGCAATCTGGTCGGCTCTGGCCCGCAGGCGCAGATGCTGACCAGCCTGGTATCGGTCAGCCCGATCTATGCCAGCTTCGATGCCGATGAAACCTCGGTTGGCCGTACTTTGGAAGACCTGAAAGTCGCCGGCGCCGGCCTCGACAAGGTGCCGGTGACTCTGGAAACCGGCGAAGCGGGCGTCGCCCCGATCGACGGCCATCTGCAACTGATCGACAACCAGTTCGACAACGGTTCGGGCACGCTGAAAGCCCGCGCCGTGTTCTCGAACGCCGACGGCAAGCTTATCCCCGGTCAGTTCGTCCGCGTTCATCTGGGGGCCGCCGCTACCAAGCCGGCCCTGCTGATCAGCGAGCTGGCGGTCGGCACCGACCAGAACAAGCGCTTCGTCTATGTCGTCGATGCCCACCACAAGGTCAGCTATCGCGAAGTGACGCTGGGGGCTTCGGCCAATGGCCTGCGCATCGTCACTTCCGGTTTGAAGGACGGCGAAAAGGTCGTGGTCGACGGCATCCAGCATGTCGGCCCGGGCTCCGTCGTCGCCGAACAGGTGGTGCGCATGGACAAGGTCACCGCGCAACCGGTCGTCTGATCCAACCTAAGAAAGAAACCCCACCACCACCGCGCCAAGTGGCGCGGCGGTCCCCCTCCCCAGCAAGTTGGGGAGGCATAGGGCAGCTTTGCCCAATATTCACCCCAAGAGGCCCCAATGAACCTCTCCAAATTCTTTGTCGACCGGCCGATCTTCGCAGGCGTGCTCAGCCTCCTGATCCTGGTCGGGGGCCTCCTGGCCCTCAAGGTCCTGCCAGTTTCCGAATATCCGGAAGTGGTGCCGCCGCAGGTCGTGGTGCGCGCCGTCTATCCGGGCGCCAACCCGGCCGTCATCGCCGAGACCGTCGCTGCCCCCATCGAAGAGTCGGTCAACGGCGTCGAGAACATGTTGTACATGGCGTCGCAGACGACGACCGACGGCACCATGACCCTGACCGTCACCTTCAAGCTCGGCACCGATCCCGACCTGGCCCAGCAGATGGTGCAGAACCGGGTCAGCCAGGCCGAGGCCCGCCTGCCCGCCGACGTGCGGGCGCTGGGCGTGACGACGCAGAAGAGCCAGTCGTCCCTGCCGATGGTCGTGCACATCGTGTCGCCCAATGGCCGCTATGACGTGAACTACCTGCGCAACTATGCCTTGCTGCATATCAAGGACCGGCTGCAATCGATCAAGGGGGTCGGTCCGATCCAGATGTTCGGCGGCGGCGACTATGCCATGCGCGTCTGGCTCGATCCGCAGAAGGTCGCTGAACGCGGCCTGTCGGCGTCCGATGTCGCCGACGCCATCCGCAAGGAGAACGTCCAGGCGGCGGCCGGCATCGTCGGCGGCGCTCCGGCCATTCCCGGCCTGGCGCTGCAGCTGTCGGTCAATGCGCAAGGCCGCCTGAAGACCGAGGACGATTTCCGCGACATCATCGTCAAGACCGGCGCCGATGGTTCGGTCACTCGGCTGGGCGACATCGCCCGCGTCGAGATGGGCGCGTCGGACTATTCATTGCGTTCGCTGCTCGACAACCAGCAGGCGGTCGGCATCCCGATCTTCCAGACGGCGGGGGCTAATTCCCTGCAACTCGCCGACGACGTGCGCGCCGCCATGGCCGATCTCAAGACCTCCATGCCGGAAGGCGTCGACTACAAGATCGTCTACGACACCACCGAGTATGTGCATGAATCGATCGACTCGGTGATCCACACCCTGCTCGAAGCCATCGCGCTGGTGGTCATTGTGGTCATCCTGTTTCTGCAGACCTGGCGGGCATCGATCATTCCGCTGCTGTCCGTGCCTGTGTCGATCATCGGCACCTTCGCGGTGATGCATGTCTTCGGCTTCACCATCAATGCGCTGACGCTGTTCGGACTGGTGCTGGCCATCGGCATCGTGGTCGACGACGCCATCGTCGTGGTCGAAAACGTCGAGCGCAACATCGAAGCCGGCCGCAGCCCGCGCCAGGCGACCTATCAGGCTATGCGCGAAGTCTCCGGCCCGATCATCGCTATCGCCCTGGTGCTGATCGCCGTGTTCGTGCCGCTGGCCTTCATTTCCGGCTTGTCGGGACAGTTCTACCGCCAGTTCTCGCTGACCATCGCCATTTCGACGGTGATCTCGGCGGTCAACTCGCTGACCCTGTCGCCCGCCCTGGCGGCGCTGCTGCTCAAGGGGCATAACGCGCCCAAGGACGGTCTGACGCGGTTCATGGACGGCGTGTTCGGCGGCTTCTTCGCCGGCTTCAACAAGATGTTCAAGCGCGGTTCGGAGAACTATTCCAAGTCGCTCGGCGGCGTGGTGACGCGCAAGGCGACCATGCTCGGCGTCTACGCGGCGCTGGCGGCCTTCGCCTTCCTGATGTTCAAGGTGGTGCCCGGCGGCTTCATCCCGCAGCAGGACAAGGCCTACCTCATCGGCATGGTGCAACTGCCCGACGGCGCGACGCTCGACCGCACCGAGGCCGTGGTGCACCGCGTCGGCGACATCGCCCTGAAGCAGCCCGGTGTCGCCCATGCCGTGCAGTTCCCCGGCATGTCGATCAACGGCTTCACCATCTCGTCGTCGTCAGCCGTCGTCTTCCTGCCACTCAAGCCTTTCAAGGACCGGCATGGGGCGGCGCAAAGCGCCGGTGCCATCGCCGGAGCGTTGAACGCGCAGTTCGCCGGCATCAAGGACGCCAATGTCATCGTCTTCCCGCCGCCGCCGCTACTGGGGCTCGGGACGACCGGCGGCTTCAAGCTGCAGCTCGAGGACCGCGGCGGGCTGGGCTATGCCGAGCTCGACAAGGCGACCAAGGCGCTGGTGGCCAAGGCCTACCAGACCAAGGAACTGGCGGGCGTATTCACCAGCTACCAGATCAACACGCCGCAGATCTATGCCGATATCGACCGCACCCGCGCCCGCCAATTGGGCGTTTCGGTCAGCGACATCTTCTCGACCATGCAGGTCTATCTGGGTTCGCTGTACGTCAACGATTTCAACCGCTTCGGCCGGACCTACTCGGTCCGGGTTCAGGCCGACGCGCCGTTCCGCGCGCGGCCTGAGGACATCGGCAACCTCAAGGTCCGTTCCAGCAGCGGCGAGATGATCCCTCTGTCGGCGGTGCTGAACGTGCAGCCGTCCTACGGTCCGGTGACGGCCAGCCGCTATAACGGCTACCTGACGGCCGACATTTCCGGCGGGCCGGCCCCCGGCTATTCGTCGGGCCAGGCCGAGGAAGCGATGAAGCGCATCGCCGCCGAAGTCTTGCCACAGGGCGTCGGCTTCGAATGGACCGACCTGACCTATCAGCAGATCCTGGCCGGCGACTCGTCGTCCCTGGTCTTCCCGCTGGTCATCCTGCTCGTCTTTTTGGTGTTGGCGGCACAGTACGAAAGCGTGGTCCTGCCGATCTCGATCATCCTGATCGTGCCGATGGGCCTGCTGTCGGCGATGCTCGGCGTGTTCCTGAGCCACGGCGACAACAACATCTTCACTCAGATCGGCCTGTTCGTCCTGGTCGGGCTGTCAGCCAAGAACGCCATCCTGATCGTCGAGTTCGCCCGCGAACTGGAGCTGTCCGGGCTCGATCCGATGCAGGCGGCGATCCGGGCGTCGCGGCTCAGGCTGCGGCCGATCCTGATGACCTCGATCGCCTTCGTCATGGGGGTGTTGCCGCTGGTTGTTTCCCAGGGCGCCGGCTCGGAAATGCGCCGGGCCATGGGCGTGGCGGTGTTCGCCGGCATGATCGGCGCCACCTTGCTCGGCCTGTTCCTCACCCCGTTCTTCTACGTCCTGCTGCGCGCGCTTTCCGGGAATAGGCCGCTGAAGGCGCACAAGTCGACGCTCGACGGCGACGACGAGGCGCACGATCCGCTGCCGGCGCATACCCCTCATGAGGAGGCTTTCTGATGCCCCGTTTCCTTGTTTCCTTATCCCTGGCCGCATTGCTGACCGGCTGCGCGTCTGCCCCATTGCAACACGCGTCGGTTACTACGCCAGCCGCCTTTGCCGGCAGCACTTCGGGGGCGCCTGCAATCGCCCCGGCTTCCGGCGCTTGGTGGCTGGTCTTCCAGGATCCGGTGCTCAACGACCTGGTCGCCAAGGCTTCGGCCGCCAATGGCGATATCAAGATCGCCGCGGCCCACCTCGATCAGGCACATGCTCTGCTCAAGTCGGCGCGGGCGGACTACTGGCCGCAGGTCGGAGCCGGCTACGCGGCGACACGGTCGACCGACCAGCAGCCTTATCCGAAGGCGGCCAACCTGCACACGCTGGATGCCGACCTGTCCTATGAGGTCGACCTGTTCGGCCGCATCCGCAACGCCTCGGCGGCGGCGCGGTTCGACGCCCGGTCCAGCGAGGCGTTGTTCAAGGACACGCAGCTGCTGGTTCAGTCGCGGGTGGCGCAGAGCTATTTCGCCTTGCGCGCATTGGACGAAGACCGGGCCATCGTCGCGGATACGCTGTCGGCCTACCAGACCAGCCTGACCGTTACCCGGCACCGCTTCGAGGAGGGCGACGTCGCCCAGCTCGACGTGGCGCGGCTGGAGACCGAGGTGCAGTCGACCCAGGCCGAAGCCTATGCTTTGGATCAGCAGCGGGCTGACCTGGCGCATGCCCTGTCGGTACTGGTCGGCCAGCCGGCTTCGACCTTCGACGTCGCGGCGGAGGCATGGAACAGCCAACCGTGGGCAGGGGCCGTGCCGGTGATTCCGGCGGGCGTACCGTCGCAGGTTCTGCAACGCCGGCCGGACGTGCTGGCCGCCGAGGCCTCGCTCAACGCGGCGCAGAAGCGGGTCGGTGTCGCCAAAGCGGCGTGGTTCCCGACGCTTAGCCTGACCGCTACTGGGGGCTATGCGTCGAACGATCTAGGCACCCTGTTCGATAAGGGCTCCGAGGGCTGGTCGCTGGCAGCACTTTTGTCGCAGGCGGTGTTCGACGGTGGGCGGCGCAACGCCGGTATCGCCTATGCCAAGGGTGGACTGGACGCGGCTTTCGCCACCTATCAGCAGCAGGTTCTGGTGGCCTTCGCCGATGTCGAGGACCAGTTGTCGGACCTGACCTACCTGCATCAGCAACAGACAGCCGAGGATGCGGCGGTCGATGCGGCGACACGGGCCTTGGCCCAGGCGCAGTCGCGCTACAAGAACGGCTCGTCGTCGCAGCTGGAACTGCTCGATGCCCAGCGCCAGCAGCTGGCGATCCGGCGTCAGGCGTTGCGGGTCCGGGCGGCACAGTATCAGTCTACCGTCGGGTTGATCCGGGCGCTTGGCGGGGGCTGGGGCGCGTAAGGTGCCGAACTTATGGGGTGTGGGGCCCGTGGCCCCACAAAACCTTGCTTAATCCAATAAAAAAGGCCTCGCCCCCTAAAAGGGGCGGGCCTTCTTTTATTGGAATAGGGAAGTCTTGGGGTCACGGACCCCAAACCCCGTTAGTTCGGCAACTCGCTCAACCCACCCCAGAAGCTGACCACCCGGCGCAGGGCATCGGCATATTCCACGCCGTCGAACGGTTTGACCACATAGCTTGAGGCATGGCGTTCGTAGCATTCGCGGATATCGGTGGGCGATTGCGACGAGGTGAACATCACCACCGGAATGGCTTTCAATACCTCGTCGCTCTTGACCACATTGAGGAAGGTCTTGCCATCCATGCGCGGCATGTTGATATCGAGCAGGATCAGAGCCGGCGTCGGCGCCTCGATATGCGTGCCTTCCTTCTTGAGATATGCCAGCGCCTGATTGCCGTTGTTGGCCACGGCGATCCGGCATTCCGGCGTCGCCGTGCGCAGGGCCCGGCGGGTCATTTCGACATCGCCCTCGTTGTCTTCGACAAGCAGGATATCGAGAGGGATACGCACGTTACATCTCCTTAGCCGGCAGGGTGACGGTAAAGATTGTACCCTGACCGGGAGTTGATTTGAAGCGGATATCGCCGCCGCAGAGTTGCACAAATTTGCGACAGGTCGACAGGCCTATGCCCGTTCCAGGATAGTCGTCCTCACGGTTCAGCCGCTGGAAAATCGTGAACACCTTGGCATTGAACGCCGGGTCGATGCCGATGCCGTTGTCGCGGATATTGAAAATCCAGTTGTCGCCATCCCTGACGGCACTGACGTCGATTTCCGGTGGTCTGGAGCCGTCCTGAAACTTCAGCCCGTTGCCGATCAGGTTCTGGAACAGCACCCGCATCAAGGTGGCGCTGGTGCCGATCACCGGCAAGGGCGTGTGGGTGACCTTAGCCCCCTTAGCGGTAACGATGTCGTCGAATTCCTCCAGCGTCTCGTCGAAAATGCGCTGGCAATCGACGCGTTCGATCTTGATGTCTTCGCGACCGATGCGCGAAAATTTGAGAATGTCCTGGATCATCTTCTGCATGCGCGAGGCATTGTCGCGGATGAAGCGGACGTAGCGGGCGGCGCCTTCGTCGAGTTGCCCCTCCGTGCTCTCGGACAGCAAGCCGGCGTAGGCATTCATCATGCGCACCGGTTCCTGCATGTCGTGCGAGCAGATATAGGCGAAGCGCTCCAGTTCCTCATTCGACTGCTTAAGCGTGGCATTAAGTTTGAGGATTTCCTCGCGCTGCTGATACAGGTCGAGATAAACCTTGACCTTACTCTTCAATATTTCCGGATTTATCGGTTTGAATATGTAATCGACGGCGCCGATCTCCGCGGCCTGTTCGGCATACTTTTCTTCCTTAGAGATGGCCGTCACGAAAATGATCGGCACATTGTGCATCGACTCGTGTTCCTGCATCAGCATGGCGGTCTCGAAGCCGTCCATTTCCGGCATCTGAACGTCGAGCAGGACGATGGCGAAGTTGTGCCGCAACACCAGGGACAGGGCTTCGTTGCCAGACGAAGCCTTGAAGATTTCAGCCTCCAGCGGCTTTAGCACCTTCTCGGTGGCCAGCAGGTTTTCATAGCGATCGTCAACGACCAGGATCTTCGGCCGGATGGCGCCGGCGGACTTCATGGCGGCGGTCCCCTTGGCTTCATGGGCGCCCATGTGGAATCTCCCTTCGCTTCAGCGTCGCCAGCTTGACCAGTAGCGGCGCAATGTCTTCGAGATCGAGAACGTGGTCAGGGTCGGCCGCACGCACCGCCGATTGCGGCATGAACGGCGACTCAGCGGTCTGCGGGTTCTGCACCACGGCACGGCCGCCGCGATCCTTGATACGTTTGAGCCCCTGCGCACCGTCGCTGCTCGCTCCGGTCATGACCACGCCGATCAGCTTGCTGCCGAACACGTCGGCGGCGCTTTCGAACAAGGGGTCGATGGCAGGGCGGCTGTAATTGACCTTGTCATCGGCCGACAGGCTCAAGGTCCGGTCGGGTTCGATCAACAGATGATAATTGGCCGGGGCTATATAGGCGGTGCCCTTGACAAACGGCTCCTTTTCCTCGGCCTCGCGCACGGTCATGGCGCAGGCATCGTCGAGAAATTCGCTGAGATATCCACCGCTGCCAGCCTCGACATGCTGGACGATCGCCACCGCCAGAGGCAGGTCGGCGGGCAGGCCGCACAGCAGCACCTTCAGGGCCTGCATGCCGCCCGCCGAAGTGCCGACCACCACGGCCTCATATTGCTGGACCGGCTCAGCCATGCCCTACCGCCGTCTTCTTGTAGATCTTCTGCTTGGCGTCGGTGGCATCGTAAAGCGGCCGCACTTCGGAGAAGTTCAGCGTCTCCTTGGCGCCCAGGCAAAGGAAGCCGCCATGGCGCAAACTTTCAGTGAACAGGCCGAGCACGTGGCCCTGCAGGGTCTTGTCAAAATAGATCAGCACATTGCGGCACGAGATCATGTTCATCTCGCCGAACACGCCGTCGGTGACGAGATTATGGTAGGAGAAGGTGATGCGCTCCTTGAGGAAGTCCTTCATCTTGGCGAAATCATAGCCGGCGCTGTAGTAATCGGCGAAATCGCGCTGGCCGCCGGCAGCGCGGTAATTGGCGGCGTAGGTTTCCAGGTGGCGGGCCGGATAAACGCCCTTTTCCGCGACATCGAGCGAGTGCTTGTTGAAGTCGGTGGCGTAGATGCGGGCGCGGCCGAGATAATCCTCCTCATGCAGCAGGATGGCCATGGAATAGACCTCTTCGCCGGTGGCGCAGCCTGCGCACCAGATCTTGACGAAGGGATAGGTTTTGAGCACCGGGATAAGCTTTTCACGCACCGATTTGTAGAAGGGCGGATCACGGAACATCTCGGTGACGGTCACCGACATATAGCGCAGGAAGCGGTCGAAGGCGCGTTCGTCATGCAGCAAGTGGTCGAGCAATTGCGTGAACCGTTCGAAGCCGCTTTCGCGACGGGCGTGGTCCAGGCGCCGCTTGATGGAGGCGTAAGAATAATGGGTGAAGTCGTAACCCCAGCGCCGCCGGATGCCCTCAAGCAGCAGGTCGATTTCCAGGGCTTCGACATCCTTGCGGCCATTCGCCAAGAGCGCATCGCCGGGTGGCGTAGTTGCCGTGGTGTCGTTGGCCGCTTTCTTCACGCCACCTTCTCCTGCTTGAACAGCCAGACACGCAGCAGGGTGAGCAGGCGATCGATGTCCACCGGCTTCATCATATAGTCGTTGGCGCCGGCTTCCATACACTTGTCGACCTCTTCCGGCATAGCGCGGGCGGTCAGCGCGATAATCGGCAGGGACGCCCAGGCGGGGACCTTGCGGATTTCGCGCATGGCCTGATAGCCGTCCATGATCGGCATCATGATATCCATGATCACCAGATCGATATCCCTGTTCTCCTTGAGCTTATCGAGCGCCATCTGGCCGTTATCGGCGATGACCAGGTTGAGGCCGTGTTTCTTGAGCAGCTTGGACAGGGCAAACGTATTGCGCATATCGTCGTCGACCAGCAGGACGGTGCGTTTCTGCAAGGCGCGATCCGGATCGTGGTGCATGCGCAGGGTCGCCTGCTGGTCCTTGGACAGGTTGGATTCGACGCTGTGCAGGAACAGGGTGACCTCGTCGAGCAGGCGTTCCGACGATGATGCCCCCTTGATGACGATAGAGTCGGTATAGCGGCTCAACGAGCGGTTCTCGTCCTCTGTCAGGTCGCGGGCAGTATAAACGATGACCGGCGCGACGCCATCTTCCCCCGCCGCCTTTTCGACCGCTTCCAGCCACTCGAAGCCGGTCATATCGGGCAGGCTCAAGTCGAGGATGATGCAGTCGAAGGGTTCGGAGCGAACCTGTTTCAGGGCCGCCTCACCCGTCCCGGCCATGACTATCTGGATGTTCTTAGTCTTGAGCAGACTGCGGATGGCGGTCTGGGTGGTTTTATCGTCCTCAACCACCAGCACCTTTTTGACCTCGGTATTGAGCATGCCTTCGATGCGGCCGAAGGCGCCCTCGATGTCCTCCTCTTGGACCGGCTTGAGCAGATAGCCAACCGCGCCCTTGCGAAGCGGGCCGATGGTGCCGCCGGAATCGTCGCCGGAAATTATATGTACCGGAATATGGCGGGTATTGAGCGCATGCTTGAGCTGATCGAGCACCATCAGGCCGTTCATGTCGGGCAGGCGCAGGTCGAGGATGATGGCAGTCACCGGATATTCCGAAGCGAGCAGTAGACCGCTCTTGCCGTCGCCGGCACCGAGCGCCTTGTAGCCGCGCTTGCGCGCCGTCTTCATCAGGGTCATCGCGAAATCGCGGTCATCCTCGATGATCAGCAGCACCTTGTCACCTCCAGAATCACCTATCGTGATTGACTTGCGATCATCGGGAATGAATTGGCGGACGCTGGCCTTGGCGATAGTCTTGTTTGCGGCAACGGCACGCGCCGACATGGTGGATTCGGACGCGGAGACCGGTGCCGGCATACCGTCCTGAGTGATGGGCAGGTAGAGCGTGAAGGTTGAGCCCCTTCCCTTTTTGCTGGCGACATGGATTTCGCCATCGAGAATGTGAGCGAACTTGCGGGCAATCGTCAGGCCCAGACCGGTGCCGCCATAGTGGCGGTCGATCGAACCGTCCTCCTGCTGGAATGCTTCGAAAATGTCGCGCAGTTTCGATTCGTCGATACCGATGCCAGTGTCGATGACCGACAGGGCGATAACACCGGAACTGGAAGCCAGCTTGTGCAAATCGGCATCGCCGGTGGCGGATCGGACATCCAGCGTCACCGAGCCCTTTTCAGTAAACTTGAAGGCGTTGGATAGCAGGTTTTTCAGGATCTGCTCGACACGTTGCGCATCGGTGTGGATCATCTCTGGCAGAGCCTCGTCGACATGGATGCGGAATTCGACACCGCGCTCCCTGGCCACCGGTTCAAAGCTTTGGGCTAAACGTTTAATGATGCCGTCGACATAGACGTCCTCGGGGACAATGCTGATCTTACCTGCCTCGACCTTGCTGAGGTCGAGGATATCGTTGATCAGCCCGAGCAATTCCAGGCCGCCATTATGGATGACGCGTGCTTCCTCGACCTGTTCCGGAGTCAGGTTGCCCTGTTCATTGCTGGCAAACCCTCGCGCCAGGATCAACAAAGAATTCAATGGTGTGCGCAATTCATGCGACATATTGGCGAGGAATTCGGACTTGTATTTCGACGCCTGTTCGACCTCACTGGCCTTCTCCTCAACCAGCTTATTGGCCTGTTCGATAATTCGCGACTGCTCGCGGATACGGGTATTCTGCTCCTCGAGCGCCGCCGTCTTTTCCTCCAGTTCTTCATTCGACGCTTCTATTTCTTCGTTCGAGGCCTTCAATTCCTCCTGTTGCTGCTTCAACTCCTCCTCGCGTTTTTCCAGTTCCTGGGTGTAAAGCAGTGCCTCGGTTTGAGCCTTGGCACGGCTGCGCTGGTAAGCCCAAATAGCGGCGACGATGCCGATATAGAGGATAAGCGTAACAATGATGGTTAGCCAGCCATTGCGGACTTCATTGTTGTTATCGACCTCGGTGCGCTGTTTCAGGAGGTGATTTTCCTCAGCATCGACCAGCAGGACGTCGGTGCGAAGCTGGTCCATCAGCGCCCGGCCATGCTCCAGGTCGAAAGGACTCAGGTCGGTAATCGGCCCCGGAGGCAAGGCGGCACGGCGGCGAACTGAAGCGGCGAGATATTCCTGCACCGCCCTCGTCGCCTGACCCAACTCGTCAAGATTAGCCTGCTGCTCGGGGTTGTCGCCCGTCAATTTGCGCAGAATTGCCATTTCCTGCTTCACAGACCGGCGCTGCTCAAAATCGGGGTCGTTAACCCGAGATCCGGTACCGTCGTCTATGGCGGCACGGTAGGGTTGAAGGAAATCAGGATCGCCGGTCAGAAGGTAGCCGCGCTGGCTTGTCTCGGCATCGAGCAAACCACGATAAAGCAAGGCGACATGCCGCCGCACCAGATAGGTGTGATCGACCCAGCCCTTAGCCTTCTGGGTAGCCGTTCCCTGCTGCCAGAACAGACCGGCCGCCGCCAGGACGGCGATGGTCACGGTAACGATGGCAACGAAAGTGGCGTTGCGCGCGAACAGGTTTTCTTGCGGACGCTGAGGGGTCACTGATAGCCTCCCGAATTGGCAACGCGGTTGGAAAGGACACTACAGGTAAGATTTGGCCGTACGCCGTATCATGCCCGGCGCAATTCCTTGGGCGGCGGACCTTACGGTGGCACAACCCTTTGATGAAATCACATTTTGGTTTTTACAAGCTCAAGATGTAAGCCCGCCGGGTTTAAGCCTTAGTAAAGGTCGCGGCGATAACGGCCTGCGGCAAGGGCCTGCGCCACCCAATCGTCGCCCATCAGGTCGCGCAATACCGCCTCCACGCCCTTGCCCATGTCGAGGCCTCCGCAAACCAGCACGCCGCCATCCGCGCCAAGCCACGCTTTGGCATCTGATTCGGCCAGAACGTGTTGGACATAACGACCAGGCCCATCATCGGGCGCGGAAAAGACCAGGTCGAGACCGGCCAGGGTCCCATCCGCTTGCCAGGCTTTCATTTCCTCGCACAGCAAGCCATCGGTCACCGGATGGCGTTCGCCATAGATCAGCCAGCACGGACGGTGTTTGGCATGGGCCTGAAGGACATGGGCGCGCAGGCCGGCAAAACCCGAGCCGGCGCCGATCAGCAGCAACGAACCGGCACCTTCGGGGGCGTGAAAACCATCATGGCCTTTCAGACGCAATTTCATACGCTTGTGTGGTTGAAGCGCTATCAGGCGCCTCGAGCCTTCGCCGGGCCGGCCATCATCGCGCACGACCTGGCGGACGTAGAGGCGCAGAATGCCTTCGGATGGCAAGGAGGCGATGGAATAGTCCCGACGGCGGCCGTTCGGCGTAATGATTTCAGCCAGATCGCCGGCTTGCCAGGCCGGCAGTGCGCCATCGGGCATCAGATCGATCTGATACAGTTTCCGGGCCGAACTGTCAGGATTGAGTATGTACCGATCCTTCAGGCGCCAGGCGGTGAAATCGGGCGCTTCCGAAGTGGCTCCGGCGCCGAGACCCACGAGAAAATCCTGCCATTGCGACAGGGCAACGGGGTCGAGATCGTCGACTTCCAGACAGGGCCGCAAGGCCTGCGCGGCACAGGTTTGCAGCCAGGCATCCAAACGATGACCGAAGGCGCAGAAATGGCCGTGGCTGCGGTCGCCAAGGGCCAGAACGGCGAACTCGATCTTCGACAGGTCAAGGGCTTGGCTCATCAGGTTTTGCTCAAAGCGCAGCGCGTCGTCGGGCGCCTCGCCCTCGCCCGCCGTCGCCGCCACGGCCAGCAGGCGCTTGCACGACATAAGAGCTTCCGGCGTGATACCGCGGGTAGAAATGGCCGCCGTCTTTCGCCCTCCGGCCTTCAGGCGTGCCGCGCTGACTTGGGCGAGAGCTTCGGCCTGGCCGGTCTGGGAAGCGTACAGGACCAGGTCATCTAACCCGACAATCGGGCCGCTATCGACGCGGGTCCGCTTCACAGCCGCCCAGACAAAAGACAATAACAGGGTTGCAGAGGTTACGCCGGCCAGGGTCAGACGGAAATGATCGTGGGTAATCTGCATGTTCAGGTCCAAGCCCGCCAAGCGAAACTTATAACCTCGCGCATGCCGTTGTCGCGAATGCGGAGCAGGCAGGGAATCCTGTGCGTCTCGGCGAAATCCAGGGCCGCTTCTTCGCCCATGACAATCAGGGCGGTCACCAAGGCGGCGGCCCCCCAAGCATTGGGATCGATCCCCGTCGCGCCGGCGATATTCGACCGGGTTGGACGCATGGTACGGGCATCAACCGTATGCGACAGGCGTGCGCCCTCATATTCGAAGGCACGGCGACTGTCACCGGACGTCGCAACGGCCCAACCACTCAAGGCGATTACCGTTTGTGGCAAATTCTCGCCGCCTTCGACCTCCACCCACCACGGCAGGCCATCCGGCCGCATGCCCCAGCCCTTCAGTTCGCCGCCAATCTCAATTAGCCCGGCGACCATGCCCGGCCGGCTACGCAGGCGTTCCGCCAGACCATCGACCGCATAACCCTTGGCAATGGCGCATAGATCCAGGCGCACATTTTCCGGACGGATCAGGCCTTCCGGCTGCCAGATTAGGTCACGCCAACCTTGACGGGCTTCGCGCAAGGCCGCGATCTCGGCTTCAGGCGGCAGGCCGTCGGGCACCATCTTGGCGCCGAAGCCCCACAATTCGACGGCCGACAGCAGGGCCGGATCGAAGGCGCCGTCGCTCAGAACGGCGATTTCCAAAGCGTGATACACAACCTGCATCACCTCGGCGGGCAAAGGTACAAACTGCCAGGCCGGAGCCTGGTTGAATCGGGTCAAATCGGAATCGGCGCGGTAGGGACTCATCTGGCGGTCGACCAAGCCCAGCCAGTCAATGGCGATCCGCTCGCAATCACGGCGCAGGGTTTCAATCCCTCCGGGCGTGGCCATTGGCTCAGCCAGCAAGGTTGCCTGCCAAGTGGTCCCGAAGGCCTTTCCTTGCAAGCTTACGTGTTCCGCCAGGGAATTGCGGCGCGGCATTTCAGCAAGGTCGGGAATGACCACGCGCCTGTCGAAATCGGAATCCATACTTTGCTACGGGAAAATATGCGAATGATTTGCATTTACGGCTCAAGCGGCATGGAGTCAATACAGGCACCGGTTGACGACGGGCCGGAACAAGCGCATTTAAGATAGAGTATTTGAGTGTCGGG
>CAYULN010000014.1:0-6164 GCA_964445605.1 uncultured Caulobacteraceae bacterium
CCAGGTTCGACTGCTCCGGTGTCTTGCCATCGGCGCGCAGGGCGTCTTCGATCGTGGCAAAGCGGCGCACAAATTTGCGGTTGGTCAGGCGCAAGGCATCCTCGGGTTCTACCTCAAGCTTTCGCGCCAAGTTTGCGACTACAAACAACAAATCGCCCAACTCGGCGCGCGCCTTATCGAGGTCGCCCGCAGCAATTTCCGCCTTCAGTTCGGCGGTTTCCTCGTCGAGTTTGTCGAGGACCTCATCAACTGTCGGCCAGTCGAATCCGACCCTCGCTGCACGCTTGGTCAGCTTGGCGGCGCGGGTGAGGGCGGGCAGGCCGACCGGCACGTCGTCGAGAATGCCATGCTTTTCCTTGCCCTTGCGCTCCTCAGCCTTGATCGCTTCCCAGGCCACGGTCTGCTCGTCGGCCGAACGGTAGCCGGCGTCGCCGAAGACATGCGGATGGCGCCGGATCAGCTTGTCAGCCATGCCTTGGGCCACGTCGTCGAAATCGAACAAGCCCTGTTCCTCGGCCATCCGGGCGTGGAACACCACCTGGAACAGCAGGTCGCCCAGCTCTTCCTTGAGGTCGCGCATATCACCGCGTTCAATCGCGTCGGCAACTTCATAAGATTCTTCAATGGTGTAGGGCGCAATGCTGGCAAAATCCTGCTCCCGATCCCACGGGCATCCGGTCTCTGGATCGCGCAGTCGCCGCATCACTTCGCGGAGGGCTTCGATGGGCGTAGTCATAGGATATCCTTTGCCTTGAGCCGGGCGACGATGTCACTGTGGCGCGCCGGCGTCAGATCATAGCCACGCAGGGACAACGCGCCAAGCAGCAGGAAGATCACCGGCAGGCCGATAAACAGCGCCTGGAGCCACATCCGCGCCGAATCCGGGCTCAGTTCCGGGTGCTTGACGTTGAAATGCAGCAACCCGATGACAGTAATGGTGAAGGCGGACAGGGCATAGCCGATCTTGGTCGTTGCCGACAAAATGGCCATCAACGTGCCCTTATGGTCATGACCGGTTTCCAGCAGGACTTCGTCGCCAATGTCGGCAATCGCCGCACGTGTCAGCAAGAGCGACGCCGCATAGGGGGTGCCGTTGGCGAACGTCATGATGGCGCAGATAGGAAAATTGTCCTTCGGCACAAAATACATGGCGGCGTAAAGCGTGGCAAACAGCAGGCTCGACAGGATCAGAGTACGATTCTTGCCCAGGCGCTTAGAGACGAATACCCAGATCGGCGCGCCGACGATACCGGCGGAAAAATAAAGCAGCAGCGCGATCTGCGACTGAAGCCGCGTCAATCCCCGCGTTTCTTCGAAGAAGTAAAAGAACAGGGCGCTCATCACCCCCGGAGCCAGGCCCATAAAAAGGTCGGCCCACAGAATGCAGCGGACGTTGCGCAGCTTCCACATGTCGAAATACTGGCTGAGCTTGATGTCGTGCGTGGCGGCGTTGGAGACCTTTTCCGGCACCACCCACAAGGCAATACCGATGGTGACCGGCAAGGTGAGCATGATGAACAGACCCATCGCCTCGACGCCCTGAATATAGGTGTAGTGAAGCGCCAGTGCGACCGTCGGAATGACCGCGGCGCATAGCACGCCCACAATATTGCCGACCTGCCACCAGGCGAAGATGCGTGAGCGTTCGTGATAATCGCTGGACAGCACGCCACCCCAGCTTGGTTGCGCCAAGGCGGCGATCGAAAAGCCGACATAGAGAACGAACAGGCACAGGCCGAGATATATCGGGCCGACGCCCTTCTGCGCCAGGAAAATAAAGCCGGTGCTGACGAACAGGATCGGCAGGCAAATCAACATCCATAGCTTGAAACGACCAAGCCGCGTACGTGTGCGGTCCATCCACAGCCCCAGCATAGGATCGACGAAAATGTCGAATGCGCGGACGATCAGGAAGACCAGGCCGACGATCTCACCGAGTTGAAGTTGCGTTCCGTAAAATTCCGGCAGGGTGACGGCCAACGGCAACCCGAGGGCGGCGATAGGCACGCAGGGCCCGATAAAGGCCAGCAGCCGCCCGAACGGCACCTTGTGCGACGCTACGCTGTTGTCCGGCGATGGCATAAATCCCCCAAGAGCCGCGAGTCGAAACGGTTCAGAGGATGCCGCGAGATGCATCGATTTGCAAACGCCACTTCGTCTGATCTATCCGTCCTGCGCCACTTTCCACGGACAGTGGTAAGCCCACTGCACATAGACTTCGGACGGCAAGAGGAAGCAGGTCTCCCACAGCTTTCGTAGCCACTGCACAACTCGTTTGATCAGGGAAGGGCCAGGCAGCCGCCCAGGCCCGGATTGCCCCAGATGCAGATGACCGCTGGCGATTGTCACGGCACCGCCACCGATACGGATCTCGATGCCTTGTTCACGACGCTCCCACGAGGCATAGACTTGCCCGTCACGGCCAATTTCTATGCCTTGCTCAGCCAGATAGGCGTGCCGCTCAAGCCCGTCCCCCGAATAGCGTGCCCTATAGGCAGCCACCGCGCCATTGCCCGACCCGCACACCGGATCTTCGGGAATACCGTCCCCAGGCGCGAACGAGCGCACGCGTATCTGAACGGGGCCGCCGGCATGCTTCGCGAAGACCGTGATACCGACGGCCTTCAATTCCCGGCATTGCGCGGCGATCAGGCCATGATCCGGTTGAACGACCGACAGGGCCTCAACGGATGCCATTTGCACGATGAGCCAGGGGATGCCCGTTGAAACGACTTCAAAAGGCGTTTCCGCCAGATCCGAGGACGCACAGCCGAGCATCCGGACCATGGTTTCGGCCGAAAGACTCGTCGCACGATATTGCGGAACCGCCTGAGTCATCCGCAGCCGGCGCCCGTCGGCTTCGCTCAGAACCTCGACCGGAACGATGCCGATACCACATTCCTGTTTCAGGCACTTGGCCGCCGCCTTGTCCGGGTAGTGATCGAGAACGGCATGGGCCGCCGCGATCGTCGGATGTCCGGCAAACGGCAGTTCGCTCGCCGGTGTGAAAATCCGCACCCGGTAATCAGCTTCGTCCGTCGTCGGCCGCAACAGAAAAACCGTCTCCGACAGGTTCATCTCGCGCGCGATCCGCTGCATCAGGTCGGCCGACAGATCGTCCGCGTCAAAGACGACGGCGGCCGGGTTACCGAAGAGGGGACGCGTCGAAAAGGCGTCCACCTGAAGAAATGTCTTGTCCATATTCTGCGTGCCCATATCGGCTAAGATTTGCCTGGCCATGTAACACGTGATACACTTTCCGTAAATTTATATAGTGTCATGTTACACTTTTAGGAATTTCTCGATGCTGCTGCAATCCTCATGGACGCCAAGACTGATCGATGCCGAAGGCTCTCCGGTCGATCGTCTTGCCGACGCCCTGGCGGCCGACATCATTGAGGGCAGAATAGACAGCGGAGACCGGTTGCCCGCCCATCGCGACCTGGCCTACCGCGTCGGCGTCGCCGTCGGAACGGTGACGAAAGCCTATGCGATCTTGGAGCGGCGAGGGCTGGTCCGCACCGTTAAAGGCAGCGGCACGTTCGTGGCCGCGGTGGTCGCCCGCAGGGGGCCGTCAATCGACCTGTCCCGCAACGTGCCCCCCGCAGTCATCAGCGAGCGCGTCTTCGCCCGAACCCTGACGGCCATTGCAAAACGCATCGATTCCGGATTGTTCAACAGCTATCCGCCGACAGCGGGACACGATGAATATCGCCGCCAGACGGCGCAATGGCTGGCGCGACTGGGTATGGAGGCCAATCCGTCCCGCATCCTGCTTACCAGTGGCGCGCACACCGCGATTATGCTGGCCTTTTCCGTCGCTGCCGGTCGTGAGGGCGTCCTGTTTACAGAAGCACAGACCTACACGGGTGCGATCGCCATAGCACGCCACGTGGGGTGCAACCTCCTTGGCCTTGAGATGGACGGTCAGGGTCTGCTGCCCGAAGCCCTGGATCGGGCTGCAAAGATCGCCGGAACCGCCCGCAAAGCGGTGTATGTGACCCCGACAAATCATAATCCGACGACCTGTACGATGGGGCGGCAACGCCGGGAAGACATTGTCCGCGTCTGCCGCAAGCACGATATCCAGATCATCGAAGACGATGTCTACCGGCTGGAGGCGAGCGCCGACTTGCTGCCGCTGGCCATGCTGTCGCCAGAAAAAACCTTCTATATCAGTAGTTTATCCAAAACCTTAAACCCAGCGCTGCGTATCGGCGCGCTGGTTTCGCCGGATTATGCCTATGCGGCAGTCGAAGATACGCTGGCTTCGACCGCCTTGATGATTTCGCCGATGACCTGTGCAGTTTTCGAGCAGCTGCTCATCGACGGCACGGCGGAAACCTTAACCCGGGCGGTGACGGAAGAGGCCGCGCGGCGCCAGAAACTGGCACGATCGATCCTCGATCCGTTTATGGCAAGGTCCGACTATCCCGGTTACCATTTGTGGCTACCCATGGCGGCGGACAGGGCTCAGCGCCTGGCGGACGCCGCCAAGGCCCTGGACATACTCGTCACGCCGCCGCGCACGACCATGGTCGATCCGGCGTCGAAAACGACCGGCATACGCCTGTGCATCGGCGCACCGCCATATGCCGATCTTACGCCGGCTCTGACCGCGCTCTCGGCCTTGCTTGTCCAGATGGGCAGGGAGCCCAGCGAGCCGCAAACAGCCATGTTCTGAGCCCCATATATTTCTCGCATAATAAATATTATGGGAAATAAATGGATCGCCAAACCCAGATCATAAACGACCTGGCCCTCTGTGGCGCATTTGAGCGTCTGTGACGCACTTTGGTGCGTCTACGCGCGCCACAGCGAACCTAACAACCGCATTCAGTTTGCGTTCAGTGACCGCATGTCAGCTTACGACATCCTTATAGGCTTTTCGTCCTAAACGCACATACCGCTTACCGAGCCTGAGTTAAGTTTGCTTTATTGATTTTCGCGCCATCTGACAAAGGAACGCACCCATGGCGACCACGACTTTTAAACCGAGCACCGACAATTTCGGTCGGCTGACGCTGAACGGCACTATTCTCGGCGGCCTGTCCGAGGACGCCCGCCGCGACCACGTTAACCTTTTGATCGCGCTGACATTTCTCATAATCCTGGTCATCGCCGGAATCGGCCTGTACCGGGCTGACCAGGCCGTGTTCGGGCATCCACATAATCAAGTGGCTGCCGCGCGCAATGTCGCCGTCGACTACGACTGATCCGAGGCAAGCCGTCAAACACGGCTGGCCCGGATTTCATGAAAAACTTCATATAATCTGTTACTTTAATTAGAAAAATTCAAATCGGCAGATCGAAACGCATCTGGTCGTAAGCCGGTTCGACATGATCCGGCAATTGCCGTCGCAAATCCTCGTAATCCAGTTCCTGGTGCAGGTTCGTCAGGATGGCCCGCTCGGGTTTGACCCGCGCGATCCATTCCAGCGTCTGTGTGAGATGGGAATGCGTCGGATGCGGCCTGTGCCGCAAGGCATCGACGACCCACAGTTTCAAACCTTGCAAAGTCGGAAAACTGGCTTCCGGCAAGCCGTTCAGGTCACTGGAATAGGCGAAATCACCGATGCGATAACCGACCGAACGGATCGGGCCGTGTTCCTGGTCGAAGGTCAGGACCGGCAGGGCGCCCCCCTCACCTTCAATCTGCCACGGTGTGCCATGCGGCGGTATCTTGAGACCGTTGTAAACAGGTGGATAACCCAAATTTCCGTAGAAGCTATAGGCGAAACGCGTCGTCAGCGTCTTGAAGGTTGTCTCATCCATATAGCCGTCAATCGGCCGTTCGCGCTCGAAAATAAACGGGCGCAAATCGTCCAGGCCATGTGTCTGATCGGCGTGGTCATGCGTCCACAAAACCGCGTCGACATGCCGAATACCAGCCCTGATCGCCTGTTCGCGGAAATCCGGCGCCGTGTCGATCATCACGCTGGTGGTTTTGCCCGGCGCCACATCATCGTAAAGCGACAGCCATGCCGAACAGCGCGACCGGCGGTTTTTCGGATTGGTCGGATCACAATTGCCCCAAAAACCGTCCGCGCGCGGCACACCGGTTGAACAGCCGGACCCGAGAATGGTCACTTGCAGCCGCTTCATGGCCGCGGCACCTTGTCGAACAGGGCGAAGAACGCATCATCGGTGATATTGCGCGTATA
>CAYULN010000015.1:0-5338 GCA_964445605.1 uncultured Caulobacteraceae bacterium
ATCTTGCGCGCGCGCGCCACGACCAGCTTGTCTTCTTCCGACAGTTCATCCATGCCCAGGATGGCGATGATGTCCTTGAGCGCCTTGTACTGCTGCAGGATTTCCTGCACGCGGGTGGCGACGCCATAGTGCTCCGCGCCGACGACGCGCGGGTCGAGAATACGCGAGGTCGAGTCGAGCGGGTCGACGGCGGGGTAGATGCCCTGTTCGGCGATCGAACGCGACAGAACGGTGGTTGCGTCCAGGTGGGCGAACGAGGTCGCCGGCGCCGGGTCGGTCAGGTCGTCGGCGGGCACGTACACGGCCTGAACCGAAGTGATCGAGCCCTTGTTGGTCGAGGTGATGCGTTCCTGCAGCTTGCCCATGTCGGTGGCCAGCGTCGGCTGATAACCCACGGCCGAAGGAATACGGCCGAGCAGGGCCGACACTTCCGAACCCGCTTGAGTGAAGCGGAAGATGTTGTCGACGAAGAACAGCACGTCCTTGCCTTCCTGGTCGCGGAAGTATTCGGCCTGCGCCAGGCCGGTCAGGGCGACGCGGGCGCGGGCGCCGGGAGGCTCGTTCATCTGGCCGAACACCAGCGAGCAGCGCGACGTACCGCCGCCGCCATGCTCGTTCACCTTTGACTCGATCATTTCATGATACAGGTCGTTGCCTTCGCGGGTGCGCTCGCCGACGCCGGCGAACACCGAATAGCCGCCGTACGCCTTGGCGATGTTGTTGATCAGTTCCTGGATGGTGACGGTCTTGCCGACGCCGGCGCCGCCAAACAGGCCGATCTTGCCGCCCTTGGCGTACGGGCAGATCAGGTCGATGACCTTGATGCCGGTGACCAGCAGTTCCGCCGAGGTCGCCTGGTCGGCAAAGGCCGGGGCGTCGGCGTGGATCGGGTTGAAGAACTTGGTGTCGATCGGACCGGCTTCATCGATCGGCTCGCCGATGACGTTCATGATGCGGCCGAGCGTCGCCGGGCCGACCGGCACGGTGATCGGGCCGCCGAGATCGACGACGTCCTGGCCGCGGACCAGGCCTTCGGTGGCGTCCATGGCGATGGCGCGGACGGTGTTTTCACCCAGGTGCTGGGCGACTTCGAGCACCAGGCGCGAACCCGAGGCGCCGTTGGTGGTTTCCAGCGCGTTCAGGATGGCCGGCAGGTTGCCGTCGAATTCGACGTCGACGACGGCGCCGATGATCTGGGAGATGCGGCCCTTGGCGGCCGTGATCGTCTGATGGGCGGTCATTTGTTAACCTATCGAAAAGCCAGTTGCATGCTTTGCTGCTTCCGGCGGTGTGTACCTACTTGTTTCGGCCCTGCCGAAACAAGACCAGCGAATAAAGTCAAATCCCGCCGAAGGGCCGTCCCACAGCCGGTTAGGCCGAGGCGGGGATTTGTCGATGTTGACCACTTCGAAACGGCTCTTCGCCGTTTCGAAGTGAGAGATTTTAGAGGGCTTCAGCGCCCGAGATAATTTCGATCAGTTCCTTGGTGATCTGCGCCTGACGCGAGCGGTTGTACTTCAGCGTCAGGGCGTTGATCATTTCGCCGGCGTTACGCGTGGCATTGTCCATGGCGCTCATCTGGGCGGCATAGAAACCGGCATTGTTTTCGTAGAGCGCGGCCAGAATCTGCACCGACACGTTGCGCGGCAGCAGGACCTCGAGGATTTCCTCCTCCGACGGCTCGTATTCGTAGACGGCACCGTGGGTGTCCTCGGCGGCGTCCAGGTCGATATCGGCCGGGATCAGGCGCTTGGACTCGGGCACCTGGCTGATCACCGACTTGAAGTGCGAGTAGAACAGCGTCACCACGTCGGCGCGGCCTTCGTTGAACTCACGCGTGATGGCCTCGGCGATCGGCGCGACGAAATCGACGCTCAGATTGCGCGGCAGTTCGTAGCTGTCGATCACCCGGTCGCCGAACAGCCGCTTCATCTGGTCGCGGCCCTTGCGGCCGATGGCCAGGATGCGGACCGTCTTGCCTTCCTTGATCAGGCCGTTGATGAAGTCGCGGGCGGCGCGGACGATGGCGGAGTTGAAACCGCCGGCCAGACCGCGATCGGCCGTGGCCACCACCACCAATTGGTTGGTCTGCGAGCCGTTGCCGACCAGCATCGCCGGGGCGGAATCACCACTGATCCCCTTGGCCAGGTTGGCGATGACCGCCGCCATGCGCTTGGCGTACGGACGGGCGTTTTCCGCCGCGTCCTGCGCCTTGCGCAGCTTGGCCGCCGCCACCATCTGCATCGCTTTCGTGATCTTCTGCGTGGCTTTCACGCTTCCGATCTGATTGCGCATGTCCTTCAAGCTGGGCATTGCGGAACCTTAGGCGAAGTTCGAGGTGAAGTTGACGATGATGGTCTTCAGCTTCTCTTCGAGCTCGGCCGACAGGGCCTTCTGCTCGCGGATCGCCGTCAGCAGGTCGTTGTTGCGGGTGCGCAGCAGCGACAGCAGTTCCTTCTCGTAACGGCCGACGTCCGAGACGGCGACCTTGTCGAGATAGCCGCGCGTACCGGCATAGATCACGCACACCTGCTCTTCGACCTTCAGCGGCGAATATTGCGGCTGCTTCAGCAGTTCGGTCAGGCGGGCGCCGCGCGCCAGCAGGCGCTGCGTAGCCGCGTCGAGGTCCGAGCCGAACTTGGCGAAGGCGGCCATTTCGCGGTACTGGGCCAGGTCGCCCTTGATGGCGCCGGCGACTTGCTTCATCGCCTTGATCTGGGCCGACGAACCGACGCGCGACACCGAAAGGCCGACGTTCACGGCCGGGCGGATGCCCTGGTAGAACAGGTCGGTTTCCAGGAAGATCTGGCCGTCGGTGATCGAGATCACGTTGGTCGGGATGTAGGCCGACACGTCGTTGGCCTGGGTTTCGATGATCGGCAGGGCGGTCAGCGAACCGGCGCCATTGTCTTCGTTGAGCTTGGCGGCGCGCTCCAGCAGGCGGGAGTGCAGGTAGAACACTTCGCCCGGATTAGCTTCGCGGCCCGGCGGGCGGCGCAGCAGCAGCGACATCTGGCGGTAGGCGACGGCCTGCTTCGACAGGTCGTCATAGATGATCAGGGCGGCGAGGCCGTTGTCACGGAACCATTCGCCCATCGCACAGCCGGCGAACGGCGCCAGGAACTGCAGCGGGGCCGGCTCCGACGCCGTGGCCGACACGACGATGGTGTAGTCCAGCGCGCCTTGCTCCTCGAGCGTCTTGACGATCTGGGCGACGGTCGAACGCTTCTGACCGATGGCGACGTAGATGCAGTAGAGCTTGGCCTTCTCGTCGGTGCCTTCGTTGACGGCCTTCTGGTTCAGGATGGCGTCGATGCAGACGGCGGTCTTGCCGGTCTGACGGTCGCCGATGACCAGTTCGCGCTGACCGCGGCCGACCGGGATCAGGGTGTCGATGGCCTTGATGCCCGTCTGCACCGGCTCATGCACCGACTTGCGCGGGATGATGCCGGGCGCCTTGACGTCGACACGGCGGAATTCGGTCGCGGTGATCGGGCCCTTGCCGTCGATCGGCTCGCCCAGCGGGTTGACGACGCGGCCGAGCAGGCCACGACCGACCGGCACCTGCACGATTTCACCGAGGCGGCGGACTTCGTCGCCTTCGCGGATTTCGCGGTCTTCGCCGAAGATAACGACGCCGACATTGTCCTTTTCCAGGTTCAGGGCCATGCCCTTCACGCCGGCCTTCGGGAACGAGACCATTTCACCGGCCTGCACCTTGTCGAGGCCGTAGACGCGGGCGATACCGTCGCCGACGCTGAGGACCTGACCGACGTCGGAGACATCGGCTTCCTCACCGAAACCAGCGATCTGTTGCTTGAGAATGGCCGAGATTTCGGCGGCGCGAATATCCATGGTGCTTACGCTCTCTTAAGGGCGAATTTGAGGGAATCGAGTTTGGTTTTCAGGGACGCGTCGAACAGGCGCGATCCCACGCGGACCTTCAGCCCGCCGAGGATGGCCGGATCAACCGTCGTATTGATTTCGGCCGATTGGCCGAGCGCCTTGCCGAGCGACTTCTTCAAGCCGTCGAGCTGCGCGTCCGACAGGGTGACGGCAGAGGTCACCTCGGCGCTGACGATGCCCTTCTTGGCGGCGTACAGCTTGTCGAAGGCGTTGATCAGCGGGAACAACTGGTCGAGGCGGCGATTGGCGGCCATGACACCGAACAGCTTCTGCGTCAGCGGCTTCAGGCGAAGGTCCTTGGTGACGGCCAACAGGCCCTTCAGCTTGGTGTCGGAAGTGTAGACATAGGAAGAGATGAAACCGCGCAGTTCGGCGCTTTGCAGCAGCTGCGCCTTCACCGCCGCCAGGTCCTTCTGAACCGCCTCGAGGACCTTGCTGTCCTCGGCCAGTTCAAAAGCGGCCTTCGCATAGCGGTCACCGGCTTCGGTTTCTCGAAATTGATCGTTCACGTTTAGGTCCAGAAAATGGGCTTGAAGCGTATGGACGGACAGGCGCCGCGGAACCGGAAAGGCTTGTAAAACAGGCCGTGAGGCACGCCTCCGCGCACCACCAAAATCCCGGGGCGCGGGCTCCTTAGCATAGGCCTTTTGGCACCGCAACCGAGCAAGATCGCGCATCCCTGAAAAATCGGAGCAAATTTCCAAAACTGCTGATGGAAATATTGTCTTGTCCCGGTGCTTGAGATTTAAACCGGTTCTTCTATTTAAAAACCATCGCGGGCACGCGATTCCCCGGATGAGAGCAGAACAAAATGGACGTTATAACAGCATTAATACTGAATCCGTCCGCCTGGGCGGCGCTGTTCACCCTGGTGGTGATGGAAGTCGTCTTAGGGATAGACAATCTGGTCTTTATCTCCATTCTGACCAACAAACTCGAGGAATCGCAACGCGGCCGCGCCCGTTTCATCGGCATGTTCGGCGCCCTTTTCCTGCGCGTCGCCCTGCTCGGCAGCGTCTTCATCATCGTCAGTTTGAAGGACCCGGTGTTCACCCTGGTCGGCCACGGTTTCTCGTGGCGCGACCTGATCCTGATCGCCGGCGGGGTGTTCCTGCTCTACAAGGCGACCTCGGAAATTATCGAATCGACCGACGGCAAACACGGCAAGGACGACGATAGCGGCGACAAAAAGCCGCAGGTCAAACGGCCGTCCGTCGCAGCCGCCATCGTCCAGATCCTGCTGCTCGACCTGGTCTTCTCGGTCGACTCGATCCTGACCGCCGTCGGCATGACCGACGAATTGCCGATCATGATCGCCGCCGTGCTGATCGCCGTCGGCCTGATGTTCGCCGCCTCCGGGCCGATCGCGCGCTTCATCCATACCCACGCCTCGGTGGTCATGCTGGCGCTTGGCTTCTTGCTGATGATCGGC
>CAYULN010000016.1:0-10051 GCA_964445605.1 uncultured Caulobacteraceae bacterium
CCGCTTGATATCGATGTCCGACAGAGGGGTACGCGTATTCGAATTGAACGGAGCGGTCATGGGGCGACTCCCTGCCTGAATCCTACGAGTTAACAGTGTCGCGCCGATATCCTAACGAATCCTTTCGCAGCCTGCTTAATCCTTGTTGACATTAATCTTTTTTAAGAGAGTGGCCACGTTAACTACCTTTCTCGCGGCGCGGTAAAACTCGCGTGAAACGCGGATGAGTAACCGCACGGCAATATAGCTGTGCTAAGAAGCCGGTATGACCCTTACGCCTTCCCCCGCTTCCGCTTCCATCGACACCGTCCTGCTCGACTATGGCCTCAAGGCACAGGCGCGCATGTTGCCTTATACAATGGGCTTTTTCGGCGTCGGCCTGCCGATTTTCCTGTGGTCGGCGCACCTGAGTGTTTCGTCGTGGATGCTCGCCTTCTATCTGCTCCTGTTCTCGATCAACTGGCCGATTTTCATGATCCTGCGCAGCCAGGCGGAAAAGCGCGTCGAGCTGGGCCTCGACGGCGTGCCGGCCCGGCTGTGGCGTCAGGGGATCGGCGGGGCCTTATGGACGGCGGCCCTGCTGATCATCTGTCTGACCGCCGTTTTTCTGCGTAACGGCCCCGTCACCGATGCGCGCGCCGACGTGCTGCTGATGATCTGCGCCGGCGCGGCGGTGGGCATCGTCTTCTTCTCGGCGCCGGTCATGATCCACCTGCTGGTCATGGGCCCGCTGGCCGTGGCTGGGCCAATGCTGGCGATGACCTACCTGCACCAAGGCGCCGGCACCACCAATCTGGTCATCGGTGGGCTGACCCTGACGCTCGCCATGGGGTTCGTGCTGAACCGCCAGATGCGCGAACATTATCTCCTGCAATACAAACAGCTTGAAACCGCCCGCGAACGCGAGGACCTGACCCTGGCCAAGATGGCGTTGATGGAGACCCTGTCGCGGGAAATCAAGTCGGGCCTGGCCGGTATCGAACAGGCGCTCCTCAAGGGCCAGACCCACCTCAGCCGCGCCCCGGCGCCGCGCCAATATGTCGACGCCGCTCTGTCCGAAGTCGAACATCTGCAATCGATCCTGATCACCACGCTCGACAATGACACCGCCGCGGCGGGCCAGATCGAAGTCAATGTCCAGCCGTTCGACGCCGAGCGGCTGTGCCAGCGCCTGATGAACCAGTTCGGTGATCTGGCGCGCGGCAAGGACCTTTTGTTCTCCTTCACCACCCAGGACTGGCCGGAAGACGGCACGCCCGGTGCGACGATCGGCGACGAATACCGCGTCGAGCAGGTGGTGGCGCATATGCTGAGCAACGCCCTGCTCTACACGCAACAGGGCCGCATCGAACTGCGGTTGATGACGACCAGCGACACATGGGCGCGTATCGAGGTGGTCGATTCCGGTCCGGGCCTGAACGAGGAAGAGCTGGAACAGGCGTTTGCGCCGCATGTGCGTATCGCGCGCACCTCGGCCGGCCATTCCGGCGCCGGGTTGGGCCTGAGCCTGTCGCGTTCCCTGGCCGAGCTGATGGGCGGGCGCATGGGAGCGGAATCGACGCCCGACGTCGGCTCGAAATTCTGGCTCGACCTGCCGTTCGATGCCCTGCAGGCCTCACCGGAAACACCCGCCGATACGCCAACCGAGACGGAGGCCGCCGGCCATGCGTTGCGCGTGCTGCTGCTGACCAACGACTCATTACGCGCGGCACAGTTGCGCGACCAACTGGAGCATCTGGGCCATAAATGCCTGACTTCGACGTCGCGGGAAAGGGCCCTGGCCCTGGCGAAGAAGGGCGGGATCGACGCCTGCGTGATTTCGACCGGCGCCTTCGAAAATCTGAGCGATGAAGATAACCGCCGCGATCTCGAGAGCTTCCTCAAGAGCCTGCGCGCCACTCAGGCCGAGGCGCGGTTGAACATCCTGGCGCTGCTGCCGTCGGGCGATCAGGCTGAGGATTTGCAGGCCCTGGGCGTCAAACCGCTGCTGCTGCCGCAGAACCGCGAAAGCCTGGCTCGGGCCTTAGCTCAGGATTAGGGTCAGCCGATCGATCCACCACCAAAGGCCTTGGTCAGGGCGGCGGCATCCTTGCTCTGCCCCTGTCCTTCGTCGTCGCCCGGCCCGAAGGCGCCCAGCAGTTGGGTGTTGAACAGCATGCCTTGCTGGCCGTTGCCGCCGAAGACCATCTGCATGATCATTTCATCGGAACGCAGCTTGTCCAGGCGGGCCTTGATAAAAGCATGGCGATTATCCGGCGTATCCTGAGCCGTATCCGCCGCCTGCACAACGACCGGCATATCGCCACCCGTGTGAGTCAGGTTGGCGACGACCTCGGCCACCGACAACGGCTGGCCGTGGTGATAGAAAATGCTCGGGTTACTGCGCGCCGCCGCCGGAAACAGGGCTGCCGCCTGGGCGCCGGGCCGGCTGGCATTGGCGGTGATCAGGTCGGCGGCGCCATCGGGGCCAAGGAAATGGGCGGCGTACAGCTCGCCCTGGGTCGGATCGCGGCCGATACGCCCCTTCAAATAAGCGGCATGGCCCGCCGTCATCTCGGCCGCCATGACGGCATTGGCGTCGGGATTGTAGCGTAGGCCCATGACCTGACGGCGCATGTCGGGGTCGGCAACGGTGAAACGGCCGTCGCGGCCCTTGACGATCTGGTCGGCATAAGCGCCGTAGCCATGCTTGGCGCCGCTGGCTTTGACTACGCGCAACCAGGTCTGGTCGATGAACTGGAACAGGCCGGTTGCCGACGAGGTGCGCGCCCGGGCGTTGGGATTGAGCGAGCTTTCGCGTTGGGCGGTCTTGACCAGATAGCTGAAATCGACGCCCGTCGCCGCCGAGGCGCGTTGCAGCGAACCCAGCACGCCGGGCGCCTGAGTTTGAAAAGCGCGGCCGAGACCGTCGAGAAAGGTTTGGGCGCCGGGGCCGTAGGTGGGCATGGGCAAATTTTGCCCGATGCACGGTTAACGACAGCTTAAAACCGGTTCGGATCGTAGGCCGCCGCGACCTCAGGAACGCCCTCGCCCGCCATTTCGGCAAGGATAAGCTGAGCGGCGAAAGGCGCAAAGACAAAGCCGTTGCGGCGCATACCCACGGCCACCCAGACGCCGGAGGCAGCGTCACGTCCGATCAACGGCCAACCGTCCGGCGTCGAGGCACGGACGCCGACGCGCGGCACGGCGTTCGCCAAATCGAGCCCAGGCAGCATGGCGACGGCGCGCGACTTGAGATCGGCGACAACATCCGATTCGATATCCAGGTCATCGTGGTCGAACTGCATGCTGGCACCGAATTTGGCGTGCGCGCCGTATTCGGCCAGATACCCCCAGGGTGAGCGGGTAATGCGGCGATGCCCCTCCCCCACCAAGTCTAGCACATGCCCCTTGATAGGCGAGAGGTGACCGAGGCTTGGGACATCGGCGGCCAAGGCCTTGGCGCCGTAGCCGGCTGCGATCACCACCGCATCTGCTGTTAAAGTATCACCGCTGCTCAACCGGACGGACTTCCGGGTTACCACATCAGCAATGTCCTGGCGAATTTCAATCCCGGCAGCCACCAGGTGGGTCTTGAGTGCCCGTAAGGCCAGCACCGACTCGATCAGGCCATCACCGGCGACGCTGACTCCGTCGCAATCGGTGGCGACGCCAGCCAGTTCGGTCTCGGTCAAGGCATCGAACGCCACGCCCATCGCTTTCAGGCGCGGCGTGGCCAGGTCGCTGCTGTTATCGGATTGCGGCCAGACGTAACGGCTGGGCGTCCGTCCGGATAGCTCAAGAGCGTGACGCAATTCGTCCGGCCAGGCGTCCCAAAGGATCCGCCACGCCCGCTGCGCCTGTTTCAAGCGGGCGAAGGCGATTTCCGGTTCGGCTTCACCCAAGGCTTCCAGGGCCGGCGCGATCATACCTGCCGCCACGCCCGAGGCTGTGTCTTCGACGGCATCGCGGGCAATGACGGTCACCGCATATCCCCGGGCACGCGCGGCAGTGGCCAGGCACAAACCGACAATGCCGCCGCCGACGATAATCAGGGATTGGGGATGCGAAACCATCATAGCGACCTAAGCGATTTTGGCCGGTCGCGCCATGTGACCATATGTCGTGAAGAACGGACCCCACGGGCCGGGACTTGCGATGGTACCGCCTGCTGGTTTCGAACCAGCTACCTCCAGAGCCACAATCTGGCGCTCTACCAATTGAGCTAAGGCGGCACGCTTGGCAAGGACAGCGTCTCTAACGCGGCCGGGCGCAGCAGGCAAGCCACAATTTGCAGCCGCGTGCTTATTCTACTTATAGCCCTTCGACGCGATATAGGCCTTGAGGTCGTTGATGCGCGTCTGGTCCGACGGGTGGGTCGACAGGAATTCCGGCGGCGCGTTCTTGCTCAGGGCCATCATGTTTTCCCACAGCGCGATGGCTTCCGAGGCGCGGTAGCCCGCCTTGACCATCAGGTCGACGCCGATGCGGTCGGCCTCCGATTCATGCTGGCGCGAATAGGGCAGCAGAATGCCGACCTCGGCGCCGAGGCCGCCGTAATTGGCCACGACCTTCTGGACATTGCCGCTGGTCGCCTTGGTGGCCACTTCCAGGCCGATGGCGGCGGCGGCCTGCTGCGAGGCGCGTTCAGCGGCATGGCGGGCGATGACGTGACCGGTTTCGTGACCCAGCACCGCCGCGAGTTGGTCGTCGTTCTTCACTACCTTGAACAGGCCGGAATTGACGCCGACCTTGTTGCCCGGAATGACGAAGGCGTTCGGCTGAGGATCGTCAAACACCACATATTCCCATTGCCGGTCGCCCATGCCGGCCGCCGTCACGATGCGGGCGCCGACCGCCCGGACGCGGGCATTCATCTGCGGGTCGTTGGAAATCTTCGCTGTCCTGAGTTGCTCCTGCCAGGCGCTCAGCGCGCTCTGTTCCAACGTGCTTTCATCGAACAGGATCAACTGCGAACGGCCCAGGGCGTCGTTGGTCTCGCATCCCGACAAGACGAGCGGCGCGGCAAGGCTCAGCAAGGCCAGCCACAGCTGTGGTTTTTTCGCGATGGTCATCAGGTGGGCCCTCCCCGGCCGGTTTGTGTCTCCGTTGTAACAAAGCCATTGACAAAAGAACACCCCGCGCCGGTGATTTGCCGGCGCGGGGTGCTTTATGCAAAAGGCTATGCGGCTAGTTGAGCTTCCAGACCACGGTTTGCCGCGGCAGAATTGAGCCCTTGACCACGTCGCCGCGGCTGGTGTCGACACGGCCCTTGTCCTGGACCATGCGGACGGTCGCCATACCGAAGCCGTACCCGCCGGGGCTTTCCGAAATGACGACGCAGGAAACGCGGCCGGAGGAATCCAGCACCACGCATTGCACCGTTGCCTGTCCTTCGACCTCGGCGTCCGCCGCTTTCGACGGATAGTATTCGGCCAGGGCGTTGCCGTCGGGGAAGCGCGTCCAGCGCGGCGCGACGGGGCCGGGGCCGATTTCCGGACCTGTTGTAGTGCCGGCTCCCGGCATCTCCGGCAGAGCCGGCGGCCCAGACGACTCGATTGGGTTTGTGCTCGGCGGTTGCGGAACGAGCGGTATCGGATTGGTGGCGGTCACCGGCGGCTGAGGCGTCGCATGGACATGGACGACGTTAGGCGGCTGCGGCTTGGGCTTGTCCGGCCGTTCCATGGTGACGACCGTCGGCGGCGTGTCGGCGACCGGCGGCAAATCGGGTACGACGCGATCAAAATGGCTTTGAAGCAGGTAATAGGCGCCGCCGGCATGCAGAGCGACGGCCACCGCCAATGCCCAATAGAAGGACGGCGGCAGGCGTTTGCGTTCGGTGGCGTAGATGGCCGCGCGGCGGCCGTGGACTGGATCGTCCATCCTGTGTTCCTCCTCAGTGCTACATCCAACACAGCAGGGCTCCGCCGTGACAACGGCTTGAAGGTCCGACAGCGCAGCGCCTGTATCAAAAGTCCGGACAGGGTCGTTTCTTGTCGTTATGGCAGGATCATACCACCTCGTAGAATTTGACACAATTGTCAAAATACTGACCCAACAAAGAAAAAACCCGAAGCCTTTCGGCTTCGGGTTATTCCTATAAGTCGTTTCCGACCGCTTACTGGAGCTGGAACCGGCTGGTCACCTTCATCAGGGACCCGACCTGAACCTCACCGGCGCTGGTATCGGCGCGGCCGTACTTTTCGATCACCTTCACGGCGGCGGTACCGAAACCGTAACCAGAAGGCGTTTCGCTCAGCACGCGGCACTTGACGTTGCCTTGCGGCGTGGTGACCTGACACTCGATCGTGGCCGACCCCTCGACTTCGTCGTTGGAGGCCCGTTCGGGGTAGTAGTCGGCGAAGTTCTCGCTGCTCGGGAACTTCGACCACCTGGCCGCCACGTAGTGCGGACCGGTGGACACCGGAGGCGGAACGCCCGTGTTCATTTGCTGCGGCGGCTCCTTATAGTCCTGGTGGTCTTCCGCCTTGACGGGCGGCACCGGGATGGGAGGCGGCGGCTTGATGTCCGTCGGCGGCGTTTCGCGCGGCTGCACCACGGGGGGCGGCGGCGCCGAATGCGGCGGCGGCGGAGGGGGCGGCGGTGGTGGCGGAGGCGGAGGCGGAGGAGGCGGCTTAACGATTTCCGCGTTCAGCTTCTCGTCCGAGTACTCAACATCCTTTTGGTTGAACTTAGCCTGATACAGGTAAAAGGCTACGCCTAAGTGAAGAATGGCTGTGACGCCGATCCCGACAAACAGAGAAGTGGACGGACCCTTCTTCTCTGGTGGGTCGAGGATAGGGTCCCGTTTTCTATGTGGAGTTTCATCCATAAGTTTAAGACCCTTTGATTACTGACCGGCGTCTTCGCCCTGAAGCGCGACGCTGTAGAAGCCGTTGTCCTGGAGCTTGTTCATCACCTTCATGAACTCGGCGTAACGGGTGCCTTTGTCACAACGGATGAAGATACGCTCCTGGTCCGGATCCCGCGCGCCGATACGCTGCTTGAGATCATCTCCGAGCGTGTCCAGCGTGGTCTCATCGTCCCCGACGTACAGGCTCGTGTCCTTCTTCAGCGATATGTAGATCGGCTTCGGAGGAAGTTCCTGAGGTTTAGCGGTGGCTCTCGGCAGTTTCACTTCGATCGACACGGAGGCCAAGGGTGCGGCCACCATGAAGATAATAAGCAAAACCAGCATGACGTCCACGAAAGGCGTAACGTTGATTTCCGCATTTGCCTCGACGTGAAATTTCGAATTGCCGCCACCGCCTGATAGCTTGGCGCCCATAGCGATTACGCCCCCTTGTCGAGTTGACGCGACAGAGAGTTCATCAGTTCAGACACAAACTGCTCGGAACGCGTGCCGTAGTTCGTGATGCTGGTGTTGAAGATGTTGTACATCACCACGGCCGGAATAGCGGCGATAAGGCCGATACCGGTAGCCATGAGGGCTTCGGCGATACCCGGCGCAACGACGGCCAGGTTGGTGGTGTGCTTGTTACCAATGTTGATGAACGAGGTCATGATCCCGTAAACCGTACCGAACAGACCGATAAACGGCGAGGTCGAACCGACCGAAGCGAGGAACCACAGGCCGCCCGACAGACGCTTGGCCAGGCCGGCCTGAACGGCGTGGATCGAAGCCTGAGCGCGGTTCAGGGTCGAGTCACGGTGTTCGCCCGAGACCGACAGACCGGCTTGCTTGGACAGCTGGACTTCCTCGGTACCAACGGCGGCCATGTCAGCCAGCGGGTTGCCAGCGAATTCGTCCGACACCGCGATGCGGTTGATGTCGGCGATCGAACGGGCGCCGCGATAGGCTTCGAGGAAGTTCGAGGTGACGCGGTTCAGCGAACCGAAGTCCATCATCTTCATGATGAGGAGCATCCACGAGATCAGCGAGCAGACCGCCAGGAAGATCATGACCACCTTCACGAGCACCGAGGCGTTCATGAACATGCTCGTCAGCGTCATTTCCTGAGCGGAGCTCGAGGAGGAGGACGAATCTTCAGACGAGGAGTCTGTGGCCGCCGGGGCCGGAGCCGCAGCTGAATCCGCCGCCACCGGGGCCGGAGCCGCGGCGGACTGAGCCAGCACGGGGGTGCTCATGAACAGCGCGGCAGCGCCAAGCAGAGCAATAAGCGGGTTGTGTTTCTTGTGTTCGAGCATTTTTCGCCAATTCCTGAATATGGACTACGCCCGGGAGGGCCGACCAAGGACTAAAGGGGGAAGCGTTTACCCCATGTTAAAAACCAAAGACCCCGAAAAGCCGGGACGACATGCCCGGCGGCTTATTCGCGAGATCTCCTGTGTCCGGCGCCAGCAGGTGCGGAATTCTGACGTCCGCATCTTGCCTCACCGAAGCACAAACTTTGCCAGTATGAACCAAAATGGCTCAAAAGGCGACCTCTTTGTTAACGAACTCTGGGTCCATCGGCAAAGAGGTTTGGGCCTAAATGAGCCGGCGCGACCTGAAACGTCAAGGTGTCAGTTACAGAGTTTTCGAGCCGAGCTTCCATTTAGACGCAACTGTTTAGAAAAGTGTGAATTAAAATCCCAACCTCGTCCGAGGGTTAATGTTTCAAACGTTCCCAATTAAATTTTCCGCCGCTTGTAAAAATTTTTTTTGACGGTTGACAAAAATTATCCACAAAACCCTTCACAAGCGAAACCAGGTCCGCTTCATGCACCGGAGACTTGACGGGGACGTCAGCGACACTTCGTCGCGGCAGGCGAACGCCACTGCGAGTCGCGGCTCACAGTGGCTTTATAAGTCATACAAAATACAGCTTGTTCCGGGTTTCGGCAATCGTCGAATAGGCGAACCATGTTCTGCCTTTAGACGCGCTGCCACACCCGGACGTAGTCGACCAGCAGGTCGATCGGCCCCACCGCCTTGGCGACTTCATCCGGGTTGAGCGACATGGAGACGAGCAGATAGAGCGGGGTATCGAACTCGTGGCTCATCGGAATGCGCTTCAGCTCGACACGGTCGAAATAGATGATGATCCAGTCGGCGGTAATTTCGGCGCCATAGGTATGGTAGGCGCCGTCCTGCATGGACAGGATGCTGTTGTAGCAGGCGGCCTGCCACGCCTGGGCGATCTCGCCGGGCTGGACCGGGTTACCGGGTCGCAGGTGCACGGTCGAATGGTGGCCGCGCGCGTCGTTGCCGGGATAATATTCGATGACGTCGATCTCGGCCTTGGTCTTGGAGGGGTCGGTATAGAAGGTGCGGCTGTACAGCCAGAAGGCCGGCCAGGCGCCCTGGGTGCCCTGCGCCGGCATCTTGCAGCGGATTTCGAAGTAGCCGCGCTGCTGAGCGAAGCCGGCGCCGGAAAAGTCGCAGGTCTGCATGTGGCCGGTTTGCCAGGCGCCATTGACCTGCTCACAGCGAATGCGCAGCTTGCCGTCGACGATGGAGAAAGGGCTGGGGATATGGGTCGGCGCAACGAAGGTAGCGGCGCCGAAGCTGGCATGCACCGGCCCGAACCACGGCCCAGGCCCGCCGGAAGCGCTAATATGGCTCAAGGCGTCCGGGGCGGAAAACGTGCTGTCGAAGGTCAGGGCCAGATTGCTCGTGTTCAGGGCCGGCCCGATCGCCTTGGTCCAAGTCATCGCCGGGACGTAGGGGGCGGCGCTGGAGGATGCCGCGCTGCTGGAGCTGGAAGCGCTTGAAGACGCGGCAGCGCCGTCTGTGGGCGTAATCGTCACCGATCCCGTCGGCGCCGGCGAGACTCCGCCCGCACTACCCGATCCGCCACCGCATCCGGCCAATAAGGCGGGCGGTACGGTCACCGCTCCCAGGGTAGCCAGCAGGGACCGGCGGGACAAAAGCGGGGCACTCAACTTACGCATACTGAACTCCAAAAATCAGCCAGACGGATACGACAACCGCGGCGACCGCCGCGGCCGGAACATTGCATTGCCCAAAGGTGTCAGTTCAGTCCGGATGACCGGGCGCCCCCGTTCCGGCAGATTTCGCTCAACACGGGAATAGTCAGGCCACGTGTTCACGCCTTGCTTGTTTGGTTACAATAGTCGAATACCGTTAAGGCCTGACTAAGACAGG
>CAYULN010000017.1:0-5606 GCA_964445605.1 uncultured Caulobacteraceae bacterium
AACAGGGCGCGCCATGAGCAGCCAGCAAAGCCTTCAGATGCGTATCCGGCCGGTGGCCAGGGCCCTGGGTCAGCCGACATCGTGGATACTGCTGGGCCTGGGTTTTTCCTCGGCCCTGCCCTTCCTGCTGGTCGGCTCGACCTTGGGCTTCTGGTTAAGAACCGCCAATATCTCTCTGACAGCCATAGGCTTTATGTCCTGGACGGGCCTGTTCTACGGCGCCAAGATCCTGTGGGCGCCGTGGATGGACAAGGTCCGCCTGCCCGGCCTTTATCCGTGGCTCGGTCAAAGGCGATCCTACATGTTGCTGTCGCAGCTCGCCATCACCGGCGGCTTGCTGGCCATGGCCTGGATCGGCCCCAGCCAGCTCCTGACGCTCTGCCTCGCCGCCGCCTTCGCCACCTTCGCCGCCGCCTCGCAGGAAATCGCGGTCGACGCCTGGCGGGTCGAACAGACCAATTCCGAGGCCGATCAAGCGCTTAACCCGAGTTTCTATAGCTTTGGTTACAAGACCGGCATCATCGTCACCAATTCGCTGATCCTGATCATGTCCAAGCATATCGGCTGGCCCGGCGCCTATGAATGCATGGCGGCCCTGATGGCGGTCGGCGTGGTCACCACCCTGTTCGCCCATCGCACCGAAATCGAAACCCACCCGCATACCGAAAAGCGCGATCTGAAAACCCTGCTGATCGACCCGTTCGTCAGCTTCTATCAGGAGCACAAGGGCACGGCGACCTTGATCCTCATCACCCTGGCCCTTTATCGCCTGCCCGACTACCTGCTGGCGCCGGTGTCGAGCATGTATGTCGATACCGGCCTCGACATGGATGCCATCGGCGCCATGCGCGGCACGGTCGGGCTGGTCGCCGCCTATGCCGGCGTGGCGATTGGCGGTTCGCTGCTGCTGTTCCTTGGCCTAAGGCAGGCCTTCTTCCTTGGCGCCCTGGTCGGCCCCATATCCAACCTCACCTTTTCGTGGCTGTCCCTGGCGGCCGGCAATATCGGCGTTTTCGCCTTTGCCCTGGTCTCGGACGATCTCGGCGACGGCATAGCCGACACCGCCCTGGTTGCCTTCATGACGCGCATGACCGGCCGCAATCATACCCTGACCCATTATGCCTTGATGTTCAGCATCTCCGCCTTGAGCGGCAAGTTGCTGAAAGGCTTTTCCGGCGCCGCCATCGATGCCCTGAAGCCGTCGCTGGGCCTGTTTCCCGCCTATGCCGTCTTCTTCGGACTGACCGCCGCCATGGCCGTCCCAACCCTGATCTTGTGCTGGCGTTTACACCAAAAAGGCGTATTCTCCGGCCGCTGAACGACGCAGATCGGTATCGTTTTTTTACGCCGTCCGGCGCTTACTATCCCAATAAAGTTCAATAAAAACAAAGACCGGGAGTGAACCTGTGTACATCACCAATACGTTCATCCGCATCGCCGACGACAGCGGCGCCGGCATGGGCATCGTGCCGCCGGTGAAAGGCGACGAGCGCACTATCGCCCGGCTGCATTACGACGTCCTCAGCGAACACCCGTACGAGTACGACCTCGATGCCTTCAATTTCGAAGTCTATTGCCGCCGGAACCATGTCTCGCCGGTTGAACACGAAGCCCATCGCGAGGCTTTCTTCAGCAGAAACCACCCGTGCATGCGGGCCTCGCCCTTGACCAAGGCCTATGGCTTTGGCGCGCACTACAACAACACAGGCAAGATCGCCATTTACCCCGTTGATTCCGTCGCCTATTCGAAATTCCTCAACGATCCCGACATCACGGTCGAAATGGCGATGCGTAGCCGCCGCCCGGTCCAGGCCGCCTGATCAGGACCCAGATCAGGACAAGGTGCAAGCCTTGATCCAGGCGGCCGGATAAATGGCCGCCAATTTGACCGCCAGGCTTTGCGCCTCGTCGGGTGTAGCGCATAAGGCAAAACAGGTGGCGCCCGACCCCGACATACGTGCCAGAAGGGTTTCGCTTTGCGCCTCAAGCATTTGTAAAATATCAGCAATCGCAGGTGCGATCTGAATCGCAGGCGCCTGCAAATCATTGCGGGCCCGGCGCAAAGCATCGACGAGATCGCCCACGCCCTTAAGTCTCTCGAATCCTTCCGCCGGTGTCACCGGCGAGAACTGGTCCAGGGCGTCGAAGCCCTTGTAAACCGCCGCCGTCGAGCACTCGACCAGAGGATTGATCAACACCGCCGGGACCGAAGGCAGGCGCGCCGGCGTCAAGACCTCGCCATAGCCGGCGGCAAAGCTCGACCTCGACCACAGGCACATCACGCCATCGGCCCCGATGGCCCCGGCAACGGATGCCAGAACGTCATCGGCCATCTCCGGTACATAGGCTTGGCGAAGCAGGTGCAGAACCGCGCCCGCATCGGCACTGCCGCCACCTATACCGGACGCGATCGGCAGGTTTTTATCCAGCGCGAAATCGCCGTTCACCGTGACACCTGCCGCCATCTCAAAGCGCCGGACAGCCTTCAGGATCAGGTTATCCTCACCATTGCTGAGGCCACCGCCAAACGGCCCGTCAACGCTCAGGTGGACTCTTAACTTTTCATCAGATCCATTTGATAAGGCGGGTAAAAACCTGACCTCATCGCCAACATCGGCGAACATGACCAGGCTTTGCAACGGATGATAACCGCGGGCGTCCGGCGCGCCGACATGCAGGTACAGATTGACCTTGGCCGGCGCCAATCTCATGAAACTCACCGCCCCAGGCTCATCGGCTGGTTTTCGTCTTCGCCGGAGCCGGGTCGTTGAGTGCCGTGGTTTCCGTCTTGACGGGCAAGGGCTTGGTCAGCCCCGACGCCTCGGCAACCACCGCCGCATTGGCTTCGATCTTCGCCTTGACGCTGGCCGTTTCCTTGTCGGTGGCCTGGAGCGTCAGAACGCGCTGCCACTCATATCCCGCCTCAACATTGCGGCCCAAGGCCTTGTAGACATCACCCAGGTGGTCGTTGACCTCGGCATCGGATGGATCCATCTGCACGGCCTGTTCGATGTAGTTCAGCGCCTGTTCGTAGTCGCCGAGCTTGTAATAGCCCCACCCCAAGCTATCGACGACGGCGCCGGAGCGCGGATCAAGCGCCATCGCCTGACGGATCAGGTCCATGCCTTCCTTGACGTGCAGGCCGTGATCGATCCAGCCATAGCCGAGAAAGTTCAAGATTTCCGGGCGGTTGCCGTCGATCGCCCGCGCCTTGGCGATGGCCGTTTCGGCATCGGACCAGCGGCCCAGCGAGTCATAGACGATCGCCTCGATGAACCAGGCCTGCCAACTGAAGTCCTTGTCGCCCGCCCGCTTGGCGTGGCCGTCGAGGACCTGCAAGGCTTCGCTGTCCTTGCCCTGGTCGTGCAAAATATCAGCCTTTTCGACCATGAAGCCGATATCGTCCGGCGTTTTCTGAAGCGCGCCATCGACGAGCGCCAGGGCGGCATCGTTTTCATCCCGTCCGCGCAGGCTCCAGATCCGGCGCAGGGTTGCCTCGCCGCTGTAGGGCGAATCCGCCGGCACGCTGGCCCAGGCGGCTTCGGCGGCGGGCGCGTCCTTGAGCACCTGCGTCACCTGGCCGAGATAGATGCGCGCCCGGTCGGAGCTGTTGTCGAGATAGAGCGCCAGACGCAGCGAAGCCAGCGCCATTTCCGGATCCTGGTCACTCGAATACAGCGTCGCCGACAACAGCAGCGCCTGGCTCAGCGAGGTTTTCAAATCCGGCAACGCCAACGGCTTGCCCTTGCTGTCGATCCGCACCAGAGCCTGGGCCGCGACCGGATCGGGCGACGCATCGGCGACGCCTTTCCAAATGGCGCGGGCTTCGTCCGGACGCCCCTGGCGTTCCAGGAAGCCGGCATAGTCCGGACCAAAAATAAAGCTGGCCGCCCCCGGCTGATACAGCCCCTTGTACAGCGCTTCCGCTTTTGATTTGTCGCCGCGGATTTCAAAGATGCGCGCCCGTTCCGACTTGAGCAGATAGACCAGCAGCCGGCCGCGATCGGTGGCGTTGAGGGCCGCATCGCCTGATTCGTCGACGGCGGCGGCCCAATCGCCATTCATGGCCAGGATATAGGGCCGCATCAGCGCCGCGGTGCGTTCCGCCGGATCGGACTTATGCACGGCGTCGATGGACTTAAGCGCCGCCGCCGGGTGGCCGTCCTTGACCGCCGATGCCGCGCCGACCAGGCCGTTCATCAGCGTGCCCGTCGTCCCGGTTTTGCCGAGGTGCGGCGCTTCCTTAGCCGCTGCATCAATATTTCCGTTGAGGATATTGATCAGAAAGGCTTTTTCACGAAGATCGCTGTCGACCGGATCGGTGCCCGAAGCCCGGCTTAAGGCGTCCGCCGCCGTGTCCATGTCGCCCATGGCCATGGCGTAGCGCCCGACAAGATAATAGGCATAGGCGCTGGTCTGGCCCGGCGTATAGATCGGCGCTGCATCCTCGACCGGTGCCGGCTTCACCGCCGTTTTCGCTGCCCAGGCAGGTGCGGCCGTCGCCAGGCCCGCCGCCGCCAATACCGCCATCGCTGAGCCGCACACCAACCGGGCCCGGCTCGTTACTCCACGCATTTTCACCTTGGGTACCTTGCCTATCCGATGCGCGGTGCCGGAACCGTCCCTCTGAAACCGTTCCGGAGCAATCGCGCGTCAAAAACTTCAACGCCCTCTCACCCAACACGAAAACTCTTAACTTATATTTACATGTTTGGATAGTTGGGGCCGCCGCCGCCTTCCGGGCAGGTCCAGACAATGTTACCCGTCGGGTCTTTTATGTCGCAGGTCTTGCAGTGGACGCAGTTCTGGGCGTTGATCTGCAAGCGTGGCTCGCGCGTTTCCAGGCCAACAATTTCATACACTCCAGCCGGGCAATAGCGTTGCGCCGGTTCGGCATATTTGGCCAGGTTGATGTCGATCGGGATGCGCGGGTCCTTCAATTTCAAGTGAACCGGCTGGTCCTCCTCGTGATTGGTCGACGAGATGAACACCGAGGACAGCTTGTCGAAGGTCAGCTTGCCGTCATATTTCGGATAATTGATCGGCTTGCATTCGGCGGCTGGCTTGATGGAATGGGCGTCCGACTTGCCGTGCTTGAGCGAGCCCGTGCCGGAGAACAGGCTGAAGCCGCCGAGCAGCCAGGTCACCATCATGTCGATACCGCCCAGCAAGGTCCCGAGGCTGGTGCCGAACTGGCCGAGCAACGGCTTGACGTTGCGCACCAGCTTGAGTTCACGCGCGATGTCGGAATGGTCATAGGCCGTCTGATAGGCGGCAAGAACCTTGGGCGGGTTACCGGAATGAATGGCCTTGAACGCGGCGTCGGCCGCCAGGATGCCGCTCTTGATGGCGTTATGGCTGCCCTTGATGCGCGGCACATTGACGAAGCCGCCCGAGTCGCCGATCAGCACACCGCCTGGAAACACCAGCTTCGGCACCGATTGATAGCCGCCCTGATTGATCGCCCGCGCGCCATAGGCGACGCGTTCGCCGCCTTCGAGCTGCTCGGCCACCGTCGGGTGCGTCTTGAAGCGCTGGAACTCGTCATAGGGCGACAAATATGGGTTTTGATAGCTCAGGGCGACGACATAGCCCACGGACACATA
>CAYULN010000018.1:0-11209 GCA_964445605.1 uncultured Caulobacteraceae bacterium
TGGGACGGCTGGCCGGAGCAGGCGCCGTTCGACCGCATCCTGGTGACCGCCGCCCTGCCGGAAGCGCCGGCCAATCTGCTGGCGCAATTGAAGCCCAAGGGCATCATGGTCGGGCCGCAGGGCAAGGGGTCGACGCAGCGCCTGCTGCGCTACACCAAGACGGCCGAGGGGGATTATAAAATCGAAGACCTGGGCGAGGTCCGGTTCGTGCCGCTGATCGCCGGCGTGGCCAAGGATTAACAACGGCCGGGACGCTTTCCGATCACTTTTTGGCCGTCATCGTCATTTTGCCCGATTTTCGGGTTTGATTGCGAAATTGCTAACGATTCGTTATCCATAGCCTCGCATAGGATTCGGACACCTCAGCCCTCGTCAGGAGCCAGACCATGACCCCGCAAGACATTCCGACCGGAACACGCCGGAAGCGCTGGCTCGGCAAGGCGTTCTGGCTGGCGGCGCTGGGCGGGATCGCCGCGCTGGCGCTGCAGGGATGCGCCACGGACGAGATGCCGCAGCCGAAATATCCGATCTACATGCAGAACAAGCCGGCCGAGGCGACCCAGACCCCGGCCCAGGCCGAGGAACCGCCGGCGATCAAGGGGCCGGCCAGCAGCGGTAGCGTGACGACCAGCGATCTGACACCGCCGCCTCCGCCGCCTCCACCGGAGCCTTCGACGTCCGCCAGCAGTTCGTCGTCGAGCGAGACGGCGTCGGCGCCGGTCAAGGACACGCGCGCCGCCTATGTCTATATCCTTCAGGCGCATGATACGCTGTACGGTGTGTCGCGCCGGTTCGGCGTGCCGGTCAAGACCCTTTATGAAATCAATGGCCTGGCGCCCGATTCCGGGCTGCGCATCGGCCAGAAGATCCTGCTGCCCGACACGGCGGTCGACAAGGGCGCCGAGGAGCACGCCAATGGGCCGGGCATGGTCAAGTTGAATGCCGCCCTGCCGCCGGCCAAGTCAACGACACCGGCTCCGGCCAAGCCGGCGACGCCCGCGCCCGCCAAGCCGGCAACGTCGGCCACGAAGCCGACCACCACGACCACGACGACAACCACCACCAAACCGACGGTGTCCAGTCCGGCGACGACCACTACGACCACGACGGTGACCAAGCCGGTGGAAACGCCGCCGGCGCCGCCTGCGGCTACGGGCTTCCCGAGCAACACCCAGATCGCCCAGATGGGCAAGGGCCTGTTCGTCTGGCCGGTCAAGGGCAAGATCCTGGTGCCGTTCGGCCAGCTGGCGCCGAACGTGCGCAACGACGGCATCAATATCGCCGCCGACGCCGGCACCGACGTCAAGGCCTCGGCCGACGGCGTGGTCGTCTATGAAGGCGACCAGGTCAAGGAGCTGGGCAACACGATCTACATCAAGCATCCGAACGGCTGGTACACCGGCTATTCGCACCTGCTGAGCATGACGGTGAAGAACAACGAGCACGTCACCAAAGGGCAGGTGATCGCCAAGGTCGGCCAGACCGGCGTTATCGACCGGCCGCAGCTGCATTTCGAGGTCCGCTACACGCCGTCGACCGACATCGCCAAGCCGATCGATCCGAACCTGGTGCTGCCGCAATAGCCGTCGGGCCCTTGTCTCCGATGCGGTTTTGCACCGTGCCGGAGCGGGCGCGCTAATATTCCATTGACCTTTTTTTTGTTGTGCCTATGTATGGCACACCTTTTTTGCCGCCGGGCGGGCCCGGCTACGTAACGCACTGATTTTTCAGGAGACGCCCCTTGTTCTTCGCCACTCCCGCCTATGCCCAGGCCGCTGGCGCCGCCGCTCCCGGCGGCATGGACAGCCTCATATCGATGCTGCCGATGATGCTGATCCTGTTCGGCGCGATGTATTTCTTCATCATCATGCCGCAGTCGAAGCGGGCGAAACAGCACAAGGCGATGCTGGCTGGCATCAAGCGCAACGATACGGTCGTGCTGTCGTCCGGCCTGATCGGCAAGGTGACGCGCGTCGAGGAGCAGGAGGTGATGATCGAAATCGCCACCGGCGTCAATGTGCGGGTCGTCAAGACGATGATCGGCGAGGTGCGCGCCAAGGGCGAGCCGGCACCGGCCAACGACAAGGCGGCGTAACCGTCCCCATTTCAGGCCTCGCGGTCGTCCGCGAGGCCGTTTTCATGCCGCGTCATCAATCGGGCCAAGAACGCAATGATCAACCTCTCTCGCTGGAAGGTCGGGCTGGTAGTCCTCGCCGCCCTTATCGGCATCCTGTTTTCCGCGCCGAACTTCATGTCGCCGGAGACGCGCGACAGCGTCAAATCCTTCCTGCCGACCCAGGTGCTCAACCTCGGCCTTGACCTGCAGGGCGGCGTCTATCTGCTGCTTGAGGTCGATACGCAGGCGCTGACGACGGAAAAGGCCAACAACCTGATGGAAGACGTGCGCGGCCGTCTGCACGATGCCAACATCAATTTCAGTACGTTGGCGGCGCAGGGTACGCGTGTCAGCGTGCATATCAATGACGCGGCGAATGTCGACACAGCCTACACAAAGCTGCTGACCCTGGCGTCGCCGCTGCCGAAGAACCCGGCGATCAAGGACATCGACATCGTCAAGGGCCCGGACCAGTCGATCGTCATGACCTTTACCGACCAGGGCATCAAGGACACGGCAGCCGGGGCCGTCGATACCTCCATCGAAATCGTCCGCCGCCGCGTCGACGCCCTGGGTACCAAGGAACCGTCGATCGTCCGCCAGGGCGTCAACCGCATCGTCGTCGAAGCGCCGGGCGAGAGCGACCCGGAGCAGCTCAAGCGCGTCATCGGCCAGACGGCCAAGCTGACCTTCCAGATGGTCGATTCCAACATCAGCCCGTCCGACATCCAGGCCAACCGCATCCCGCCGGGCGAGGAACTGCTGCCTAGCGAGGAGCAGGGGGACCCCTATGGCGTGGTGGTCAAGAAGCGCGTCCTGGTCTCGGGCACCAACCTGACCAAGGCCAATGTCGGCAGCGACCAATACCAGCGTCCGGCCATCGATTTCCGTTTCGACGGCTCGGGCTCGCAGAAGTTCGGCCAGGCAACCGCGGCCAATGTCGGCCAGCGCTTCGCCATCATCCTTGACGGCAAGGTGGTGTCGGCGCCGCGCATCCAGAACCCGATCATCAACGGCTCCGGCCAGATCACCGGCAGTTTCACGCCGACCGAAGCCGCCGAACTGGTCAACGTGCTGAACGGCGGCGCCTTGCCGGCGCCTCTGAAGATCGTCCAGCAGCGCACCGTCGGCGCCGAACTGGGCAAGGACGCCGTCCAGGCCGGTATCTATTCGACGATCGTCGGCTTCCTGGTCATCGTCGTCTTCATGTTCCTGGCCTACGGCTTCATTTTCGGTGGCTCCGCCATCGTGGCCTTGCTGGTCAACCTGGTGCTGATCCTGGCGTCGATGACGGTCTTCCAGGCGACCCTGACCTTGCCGGGCGTCGCCGGTTTGATCCTGTCGCTGGCCGTCGCTGTCGACGCCAACGTGCTGATCTACGAGCGTATCCGCGACGAGGAGCGCGCCGGCCACAAGCCGATCGCCGCCATGGATGTCGGCTTCTCGCGCGCCCTGGTGTCGATCCTGGACGCCAACATCACCTCGCTGATTTCGGCGTTGATCATGTTCGCCTTCGGCGCCGGCCCGGTGCGCGGCTTCGCCTGGACGCTGATGATCGGCGTCTTCACCTCCGTCTTTTCGGCCGTGCTGGTCAGCCAGGTCCTGCTGGGCCTGTGGTACAAGGCGGCCAAGCCCAAAACCCTGCCGATCTAGGAAGCAACCATGCATTGGCCACTGATTAAAAACCTGCCGACCGAGTTCCATTTCCGCTTCACCAAGTACGCGCCGGTGGCGGCGATCATTTCCGGCCTGGCGATCCTCGGGACGATCATCGTCCTGTTCACCATGGGCCTCAACCTCGGCACCGACTTCGCCGGCGGCAACGTGCTCGAAGTCCAGACGCCCGGCCCGGTGCCGGTGGCCGAAGTGCGCGCCAAGATGAAGACGTTCGGCGCCGAGGACCCGACCGCCCAGACTTTCGGCAGCGACCGGGACGCGGTGATCAAGTTCAAGCTGGCCGAAAGCAAGGGCGGCGACGACAACAGCCAGGTCGACACTATCAAGGCCAAGCTGGGGGCGGCGTTTCCGGGCATGAGCTTCAAGCGCACCGAAGTGGTCGGGCCGAAGGTGTCGGGTGAACTGCTGCGGTCGGGCGTGCTGGCGCTCGGCGCCGCGCTGCTGCTGATGCTGCTGTATATCGCCTTCCGTTTCCCGTCGGGCTTCCAGTTCGGTTCCGGCGCGGTTATCGCCGTGTTGCACGACGTTATCCTGACGGTCGGCATCATGGCGGTGCTGCAGATCGAATTCTCCATGACCTCGATCGCCGCTCTGCTTACGGTGATCGGCTATTCGATGAACGAAAAGGTCATTACTTTCGACCGGTTGCGTGAAAATCTTCGCAAGTTCAAGAAGACGCCTCTGGCCGATATCATCAACCTGTCGGAAAACGAGCGGTTGTCGCGGACGATCATCACCGGTTCGACGGCCGTGCTGGCCCTGGCCGGGATGTTGTTCCTTGGCGGTCCGGCGCTGTTCCCGCTGGTATTCGCCATGGTCTTCGGCATCGTGATCGGCACCTATTCGTCGATCTATGTGGCCCTGCCGATCATCCTGGTCTGGGGCATCAGCCGCAACGACCCGGATGCCGAAATCGTCGACATGGGCGGCTTCAAGGGCAGCAAGAAGCCGAAGGAAATGCCGTAAAGGGCATGTCGTCGGAGACTGAGCCCCGGTCCGAGGACGTCCGTCTAAGCCTCGCCTTTATCCCCGATGCGCAGAAGCGTGCCGATGTCGGCGCGCTTTTCGCGTTGCTCGAGACGCTGCGCGATATCCCGGCGCGGGTGACTGAGCCGCTGATGGGGCAGATCCGGCTGTGCTGGTGGCTTGAGGCGTTCGAGGAAATCCGCGACGGCCGGGCGCCGCGCTATCATCCGTTAACGGAATATATTCAACGATTGATCGAACAATATGGCCTGCCGGTGCGGGCCTTTCTCGATATGGTCGAAGGCCAGGAAGCCTTGTTCGACAGGCCCTTGTCGTTGCGTGACGCGATGGATGTGGTGGAGGCCGGAGAGGCGACAGTCACGGCATTAGCGGTGCAAATGCTCGATCCGGCGGCTGATCCAGCAAGTGGCAAACAGTGCGCGCGGCTCTGCGGCCTGACGGCGATGCGGGCGGGCGGTTTTGTCCGGCCGGACGATTTCGGGCCGGAGGAACAGAAGCATATACGCATCGACGCGCGTGTCGATGCGGCGCATTTGCCATCTAACTTGATGCCCTTGGCGCTGCCGGCCGTGCTGGCGCAGGATCAGTGGCGAGGAAAGCCTGCGGGGCCGTTGAGTCGCAGGTGGCGATTGCTAACGGCATTCATCACTGGAAAGATATGAAGGCCATGGGGCCCAAGAAATGTTTTTTCGGCCCCTGAACTCCGTTACTTTTTCTTTCCCCAGACCCGCTTCAGGAGCCCGTCATAGGGCATCTTGGTCACGGTGACCGGAGGCGGCGCGGCAGGGAGGACAATCTTGTCGGGATAGGCTTTCCAGCCGGCCAACACGGCTTCCTTAAAGCCTTTGCAGCCCGGCAGAACCTTCACGACGCCGGATACCGGTTTGGCAAAAGGCGGCGGCTGTTGCAGGTCCGGGCGCGTCGGATCGACAAATGACCAGTCGCCCTTGAGGCCATAGCCTTTTTCACCGCCAGTGCGTACGGCGTTGTAGGCAATGCGGGCATGCCATTCGTCGACGCCGAAGGCGATCATGGCGCGATAGAAGGTGTCGTCGGCCTCCAGGCGTTTGCCCGGCTCGCCGATGGTATACAGCCAGTCATGAATGATGGCGGCGCGGGCCGTCGGGCCTTGCGGATCGATGACGCCCTGACCGTACCACGGCACCGAAGCGAAGTCGGTGACGTACCACTTGGGCACCACGATCACCCGGCCGGTGGCGGCGTCGCAATAGGGGAATTCCTCGTTGAGCGTGAACAGCTTGCGGCCCTGCTTGGTCTTGTCGAACAGGATGACCGGTTGCGGCGTCAGCGAACTCGGCGCCACGGGCGGGGCGACCGGTACATAGACGGTCGTCGTCTTTTCGGCACAGCCCGCCAGGGCCAAAGCCGCCGCCACACAGATTGCCGCCCCCCGGCACAACCCTAACCTTTTCATCGCTTTACAGGACTCACTTCACGCCAACTCCGGCACCGTGCTTAGCCAGGAATTGAGGTCATTTAAAGCCCGCAGGCTCATCAGGCGTTTTTTGGCGCGGCCGCGTTCCTTGACGGGGATCTTGACGCCGTTTTCGTCGGCCTTGGGCGCTTCCATCGGCGGCAGCAGGCCATAATTGATGTTCATGGGCTGAAAGGCGCCGCCTTCCAAATGCCCGACCGTGATATGGTTGAGCAGGGCACCCAGGGCTGTCGTCTCCGGCGGCTCCGGCAGATCGTGGCCGAGGGCTTGCGCGGCGGCGAACCGCCCGGCCAGCAGGCCGATGGCGGCGCTTTCGACATAGCCCTCGACACCGGTGATCTGTCCGGCAAAGCGAATTGATTTTTCGGGATAAACGGCCTTCATCCTCAGCTTTCGGTCGAGGATTTTCGGCGATTGGATGAAGGTATTGCGATGCAGACCGCCGAGCCGGGCGAACTGAGCGTTTTCCAGGCCCGGGATCATGCGGAAGATGTCGGCCTGGGCGCCGTGCTTCAGCTTGGTCTGGAAACCGACCATGTTGTACAGCGTACCCAAGGCGTTGTCCTGCCGGAGCTGGATGATGGCGTGGGCCTTGACCGTCGGATTGTGCGGGTTGGTCAGGCCCACGGGCTTCATCGGGCCGTAGCGCAGGGTTTCACGGCCGCGTTCGGCCATCACTTCGATGGGCAGGCAGCCGTCGAAATAGGGGACGTGCTCCCATTCCTTGAATTCCGACTTCGGCCCGGCCAGCAGGGCGTCGATAAAGGCTTCGTATTGCTCACGATCCATCGGGCAGTTGATGTAGGCGGCCGCGTCGCCGCCCGGGCCTTCCTTGTCGTAGCGCGATTGCCGCCAAGCCTTCGACATGTCGATGCTGTCGGCATGGATGATGGGGGCGATGGCATCGAAAAAGCTCAGCGATTCCTGACCCGTAAGGCCGATAACGACCTTCGACAACGCTTCCGAGGTCAACGGTCCGGTGGCGCAGATGACGTTGTCCCAGTCGCTATCGGCCAGCGACGTGACCTCCTCGCGGATAATGGTGACCAGCGGATGGGCCTCCAGCGCCGCGGTGACGGCGGCGGAAAAGCCTTCGCGGTCGACGGCCAAGGCGCCGCCGGCCGGCACTTGGTGCTTATCGGCCGAGGTGAGAATCAAGCTGCCGGCGCGGCGCATTTCTTCATGCAGCAGGCCGACGGCGTTGTATTGCCAGTCGTCGGAACGGAACGAGTTCGAGCACACCAGCTCGGCCAGGCCATCGGTTTGATGGGCATCAGTTTTCTTTACGCCGCGCATTTCGTGCAGGACGACGGGCACGCCTTTGGCGACGATCTGCCAGCAGGCTTCGGAGCCGGCGAGGCCGCCGCCGATAACGTGAATGGGTTGCAATCTGTTTGTCATGGTGTGGCCCTATAGCAAGGTTGGGGCGGAAATGTGAGGCCGCTGACGAAATAAGCTTTTAAAGCGAATGGATTTGTCACTAAATCCTTAATGGCCTGAAAGTGCTGGGTTAGGGCCGGTTTCCGCGTGAGCGGGCTGCAGAACGCGACTAGGGGTGGAAGTTTTATGAGTGCCAAGCCGTCTTTTTCTCTTGGGCGCGCCCTGTCGGCGGCGGCGGCGTCCCTGCCTGCGGCTTGGGGCGGCGCCTGGCTGGTGCTGATTTTGCTCTGGGCGGCCGGGACTTTCGGTATGCCGTTCGTGGTATCCATGGACGTGCATGTCGTCCGGGGTGGCGGTGTGATCGGCGGCGGCGTGGGGCACTTGCCCGTGCTGCTCGGCTTCTGCCTTGCCTTGTTTCTCCTGGCATTCGCGGCCAGAGGCGCGGTTTATCGCGCCATCCTGTTCGGCAAGACGGCGGGTAAAGAGGGTCTGGGCTTCGGTGGCTTGCAGTTCGGCCTGCCGGAGCTGCGCTTGCTGGTCTCCGATCTGCTGGTCGGCCTGTTTATCCTGGTCATCATGGTGGCTCTGTTCATCGTTTTTGCCGTCGCCTTGGCGACTTCGGGGCAGGGGCACGGCTATGATGACAGTCTTACCGCCATACGCGCCTTGGTCTGCCGCCATCAGGGCGGCGACTGGGTGTTTATCGTCTATCTGATCGGTTCGGCGATCCTGCTCATTTTTCTCAGCCTGAAGCTTGTCCTGCGTCATGCCGCCACGGTGGCGGAACGCCGCATCGTGGCGCTCAATGCTTTGGGCTTAAGCTCTGGAAACGTTTGGAAATTGTTGCTTGGCCTGATCGTCATTATCATCCCGTTCGTGCTTGTCGCTCATGGGTTTATGTATCTTCTGGCCAGGCATATGATTGCCGGCTTCATTCACGTCGGCGGCACTTTTTATGGCCCCGCAATGTGGATGCACGCCGTCATGCACGCCCTGCTGCTGGGTGTCGCCGGACCACTGACGGCGGGTTTTTTGTCCTCGGCCTATAGGCAAATCGTTGATTTAAGGGCAAAATAGCGGCCTCAACGAATAACAAATTGAGGGGGTTACACATGAAACTGTCGATTGATTTCGCGTTCGAAGGCTTTCGCATCGTTCGCCAAAAGCCACAGGTCGTCCTGGCTTGGGGTGTTATCAGCCTGATCGGCAACGGGCTTGCCCTGTATGCCCTCATGGCGATGGCCGGACCGGCCTTCCAGGACCTGATGAAAATGCAAGGCAGCGCCGCCGCCACGCAGGATCCGCAAGCTGTTTTGGCCGTGTTCGCCAAGCTCCTGCCCGCCTATGGCGTCATGATCCTGGTCGCCGTGATCATGGGTGCGATCATTACCTGCGCCGTTTTCCGTTGCGTGTTGGAATCCGGCAAGGGCGGGTTTGGCTACCTGGCGCTCGGAGGGGATGAAATCCGGCAGATCCTGTTGAGCATCGTCAACATCTTCTTGATTGTCGGCCTGGAACTGGCCGCGCTACTGGCCGCCGGCATTATCGGCGGGCTGATCGGCCTGGTTTTGTCGATGCTCGCCAAGCCCTTGGCCGCTATCGGATTTGTGGTTGGTTTCGTGATCTTCATCTGGTTTTTCTGCTGGGGCCTGCTTCGCCTGTCCTTGAACTCGGCGCAGAGCTTTGCCGAAAAGAAGTTCAACGCTTTCGGTTCAGTGAGTCTCACCCAGGGGCATGCGTTTACGCTTCTGGGAGGCTATATCATCACAGGCATCATGGCTTTGTTGGTTTATGGCGCCTGCATGATAATCTTCATGGCCATCGCGGCGGGTTTTAGTCACGGCAATGTCGCGGCTCTGTCGATTTTCGATCAAACTAAGATGATGACGCCGGATGGGATGAAGAACCCATTGGTGATCGCCTATTTCGTGGTGATGTACTTGCTGGTTACGCCCCTGATGATGGCTCTGACCTATGGTGCGCCGGCGGCGGCCTACAACATGTTGCGGGGGCACACGACGCAGGTTCAGAACGTATTCTGAGCCGGCTGGCCTACCGGAATTTTCTGGGAATCAATTGAAAATGCGCGTTAAATGGGCTCGGCCGGCAATCGCCGAGCCCATGGCGGTGTGATTTCTTGGCTCTGACGTTCGATTTCGCCTTCGAAGGCTTCCGCACCATTCGCGAGCGGCCCAAGCTGATCCTGTTCTGGGGCGCGACGGCCTTGTTCGGCAACGGTCTGGCGGTGCTGGTCCTGGTCGCGTTCAGCGGTCCGGCCCTGGCGACGATGATCAGCATCGGCACCAAGCCGGTCGAAGAGGCGTTCGCGCGACAGCTTCTGGGCGAAATAATGCCGGGTATCGGTGCCTGGTTGCCGGTACAGCTTCTGACCCTGGCGGTGATCAACGGCGCCGTTTGCCGGGCCGGACTGGGCGAGGGGGACGACCGCTTCGGCTTCCTGCAGTTCGGCTTCAGCGAGATCCGCATTTTCCTGTTGTTTGTCATCAGGCTGATCCTGGCGGTGGCGATACTGTTTGTCACGGGCGTGGCGATCAGTGCCGGCGCCGCCGTAAATCCGGCCAGCGAGACTACGCTCCAAATGGCCGGTCTTGTGGCGGCGTTCTGCGCCGTGATGTGGCTGGAGGTGCGCCTGTCGTTGAGTGTACCGCAAAGCTTCGCTACCCGGCGCCTGGATATTTTCGGCAGCTTTGCCCTGACACGCGGCCGTTTCTGGCCGCTGTTCTGGGGATATCTCGCCGCGACCGGCCTGGGCCTGTGCGTTACGGTCCTATGCAGCCAGATCATAGAGGCGATTCTGGGGGTCGCCTTTGGGACGAAGGCCGCGGAAGCCTTGCCGGATATGACCTCGTTACAGGCTTTTCTAACGCCGCAAACCCTGACCGATCAGTGTTTGTTCAACGGTCTGGCCGTGCCCTTGGTCATGGCTATTCTGCTCGGTGCGCCCGTGGCGGCCTATCGCGCCCTGGCGCCGCTTCCCGGCCCGGTGACACCGGATACGAAAGCTTAGGATCCTGAAATATGCAGGAAGTCGCGGTCGTTGCGCGGCTGCATCGGCCGGGCGTTGGGCCCGACCAGGCGAGCGAAGGCATCGGCCTGTTCCGCACTGATGCTGAGGGGCGAGGAATAGACCATCCAGGTTACGCCCTCGGTACAGGGCGGCGTGGTCAGCGACCCTGAATAGGCATAGAAATCCTCGGTGGCCGGCAGCAGGTCCTGGGCATTGATCAACAGGTCGGGCAGGGGGATCGGCTGGCCCGGATCGGTCGGCAGGTAGGTCCACAGCGAGCCCAGCATTGGATCGGCGACGCCGACGTCGTACAGCACGGCGACGATGACTGTATCGCCCTTGGCGTTCTGGTGGACGAACTGGCTTTCCAAGGTCGAACGATGGCCGCCGATGGCGTGTTCGCTCGGGCTATGGAACTCGATATATTTCAAGGGGTAGTTGACGCCATCCAGCACCAGGCCGCCGCCGTTTTGCGGCGTGATGCGGACGGTCTTGCCGGTGTTCTGGATGGTCGCCTGGACCGAGTTGTAGCTCAGGCGGACCTTGCTTTCCTGCATGCGCGGCT
>CAYULN010000019.1:0-11717 GCA_964445605.1 uncultured Caulobacteraceae bacterium
AAAATTGCTTTGATCGGTGCAGGTATGATCGGGGGCACGCTGGCCCACATCGCCGCCCGCGAGGAACTGGGCGACGTCGTCCTGTTCGACATCATGGAAGGCACGCCGCAAGGCAAGGCGCTCGACATCGCCGAAGCCACCGCCGTGTTCGGCAAGGACGTGGCGCTGAAGGGCGCCAACGACTATGCCGACATCGCCGACGCCGACGTCTGCATCGTCACCGCCGGCGTGCCGCGCAAGCCGGGCATGAGCCGCGACGACCTGCTGGGCATCAACCTGAAGGTCATGAAGGCGGTCGGCGAAGGCATCAAGAAGTATGCCCCGAACGCGTTCGTCATCTGCATCACCAACCCGCTCGACGCCATGGTGTGGGCGCTGCGCGAATTCTCGGGCCTGCCGCACGCCAAGGTCGTCGGCATGGCCGGCGTGCTTGACTCGGCGCGTTTCGCCTACTTCCTGGCCGAACGGACCGGCGTCTCGGTCGAGGACATCCACGCCTGGACGCTGGGCGGCCACGGCGACGACATGGTGCCGATGGTGCGCCATTCGACGATCGGCGGCCTGCCGCTGCCGGAATGCGTCGCCCAAGGCATGTTCACCCAGGACGAGCTCGACGCCATCGTCAAGCGGACGCGCGGCGGCGGCGGCGAAATCGTCGCCCTGCTGAAGACCGGTTCGGCCTTCTACGCCCCGGCGGAATCGGCCATTGCCATGGCCACCTCGTACCTGAAGGACAAGAAGCGCGTCCTGCCGGTCGCCGCCTATCTGCAAGGCGAATACGGTCTGCGCGGCCTGTACGTCGGCGTGCCGTGCGTCATCGGCAAGAACGGCGCCGAGAAGATCATCCAGTTCCCGACCAATGCCGACGAAAAGGCGATGTTCGCCAAGTCGGTCGAAAGCGTCCAGGGGTTGATCGCGGCGTGCAAGCAGATCGACCCGTCGCTGGGTTAAGTTCCCGGATATTCTGAAGAAAAGCCGCTCCGGCAACGGAGCGGCTTTTTTATTTGTGAAAAGGGAGCGCTACCATCGACGGCTTGACGGACCGGACCGGGGGGCTTACCCCTGAGGGCAACGATAAAAATATCCAGGGTCGACATGCAACGCCACCACAGCATCGACTATCTCCGGGCCGGCTGCATCCTCTATCTGATGGGGTTCTGGCACCTGTTCGAATATACCGGTATCTCGCACGAGCTGTGGGCCAATGAGATTACCCGGCGCTGTGCCACGGTGGTGCTGGCCCTGTTCTGCCTGATCTCCGGCTTTCTGTGCGGGCGGACGTCGATCCAGGGCCTGAAAGGTCTGGGCGCCTATTACGCCGGCCGGTTTTGGCGGCTCTATCCGCCGTTCCTGCTGGCGTCGTTCCTGTTCTTCGTGATGAATATCGAGAAGCCGGACAAGCTGCTCGACGGCGTGCTGCTGATCACCATGTTCAACAAGAACGCGCCGCGTACCCTGTGGTTCGTCGACATGCTGGTCATGTTCTACGCCATCGCGCCGCTGTTCCTGTGGGCGCGCGACAAGGTGTGGACCTGCCTGGGCGTGCTGGCGGCGGTCCTGGCGGTGGCGGCCGGGTACGACCTGTTCACCCACCTGCTCGACCTGCGGCTGATGCTGTTCCTGCCGTGCTTCGTCACCGGCATCCTGTTCGCGCACAGGGTGCCAAGGCTGACCTGGGCTCTGGCGGCGCTTCTGGCTGTGTTGTGGGGCGCGTCAATGTGGCTGACGACCTATATTTCTTTCGAAGGCCTGCGCGACAGCCCGTTGCAGATCCCGCTCGGGGTGGTTTCGGCCATCGCCCTGTTCCTGCTGGCCTATGCCTTCCTCGACAAGGTCAAGGCGCCGGGCGTGGTCGGCGTGGTCAGCTATGCCAGCTTCTTCATGTATCTCTATCACCGGCCGCTGTACACGACCGTCACGCCGTTCCTGGCCAATTTGAGCGTGCCGGTGCGGACGGCGGTGCTGATCTGCGGCGCCCTGCCGGTGCTGATCGCGCTCGCCTATGGTTTGCAAAAGGCCTATGATGCCCTGATCAAGCGGCTGATGCCGAAGAGGCCGGCCGCAGTTTAGGAGATACCTATGCGCCGCAGCCATGTTCACATTGTTCTGGCGCTTGGGGCGCTTGTATTGCTGGCGGCCTGCGCCGAGCGGCCGATGGGCCATCCCGGCGATCCGGCCTTTCTGCGCGGTCTGATCGACGGCCTGCTGGCGCCGATCAGCTTCGTGCTCAGCCTGTTTTCCGACCATATCCGCATGTACGCCTATCCCAATATCGGCCGGTGGTACGATTTCGGCTTCCTGCTCGGCATCGGCGCGGTCTGGGGCGGCGGCGGCAGCCAGGTGGTGACGCGCTATGTCTATGTCGACCGGCGCCGGCGTGACGACTAACCGACTGAACTGGTTAGGATTTTTCTTTCTTATCGCTTTTTGATTTTTTGTCGCTTGACATAGCCGGGGGCTGAGGCGTATTTAACCGAACAGTTATTTAACTGATTTGTTAAATGGAGTGCCCGAAGTGACCGACCGCTTAAGCCAAACCCTGAACGCCCTGGCCGATCCGACGCGCCGTGCGATCCTGGCGCGGTTGTCCCTGGGCGAGACCACGGTCAACGATCTGGCCGAACCGTTCGACATGAGCCTGCCGGCTGTATCCAAGCACCTGAAGGTGCTGGAAAAGGCCGGGCTGATCTCGCGGTCGCGCGAAAAGCAGTGGCGGCCGTGCAAGCTCGAACCCGAGCCCCTGAAGGCCGTCGACGCCTGGCTCGGTGAGTATCGCAAGATGTGGGAGGAGCGGCTCGACCGCCTCGACGCGTACCTGAAGACCCTCAAGCCCGACGGGGAGGTGCACTGATGATCATGGAACCGCAGACCGCGGGCCTCAGCCTGACCAGCACGCGGCGATTGGCGGCGACGCCGGCCGCCATCTGGGCCGCCTATGCCGACCCGGTCCGCCTGGCGCAATGGTGGGGGCCGAAGGGCTTTTCCAACACCTTCCGGGCCTTCGATTTCCGCCCCGGCGGCGTCTGGACCTATGTGATGCACAGCCCGGATGGTCAGGATTTCGACGGCCACAGGACCTTTCTCGAAGTCAGCGAACCCGAGCGCATCGTCATGCGTCACACCGGTTCGATGCACGATTTCCTGATGACCGTAATCCTCTCAGAGGCGGACGGAGGAACGGACATGACCTGGGTGCTCGACTTCGACCCGGACCCGCATACCCATCAGCTCAAGGACATTATCCTCGCCGCCAATGAGGAAAACTTCGACCGGCTGGCCGCCCATCTGGCGGCGGCTAAATAGGAGGACAAGGTCATGTGGCTGCTCTGGCATGAATTCTGGGAAACCGCCCTCGACCGCCTCGAAATCTATCTGAACGCTTTGCAGAAGAAGCAGATCAAGAAGGACAAGACCGATGACCGCGACGCTTGACTCTCCTCGGCATACCGCTGAGACCTTTACCATCAGCCGCACCTACGACGCGCCGCGCGACCTGGTATGGGCGGTGATCACCCAGCCGGAGCACCTGCTCAACTGGTGGTCCTCGCCCGGCACGACCTGCGTCAAGTGCGACATCGACCTGCGCCCCGGCGGCCTGTTCCACTATGCGCTCAAGGGCGAGGACGGCTCGCTGATGTGGGGCAAGTGGATCATCGACGAAGTGGTGCCGCCCGAACTGCTCAGCGCCATCACCTCGTTTTCCGACGAAAACCGCGGCACGACCCGCCATGCGATGGCGCCGGACTGGCCGTTGGAAACCTATTCGGAAATGCGCCTGAGCGAGGTTGGCGGCAAAACCACGCTGACCATCAACTGGACGCCGCACAATGCCAGCGAGGCGGAACGCGTTCTCTTCGCCGCGTCGCACGACAGCATGACCGGCGGCTGGACCGTCACCCTTGACAATCTCAAGGCCTATTTGGCCGAACTCACACAATAGATTTTGCTTAGTCGCGCAATTTAACCAAAAAGTGCACGATAGCAGAAGCACACTTTTTGGATTGCGCTTAAAAGGATATCTCCCGATGACCGCCACCGCAACCAACGAACAACCCGCCTCGGAAGCCGAGGTTTTCGCCATCACCCGCACCTTCGACGCGCCGATCGAGCTATTCTGGGACGTCTGGACCAAGGCCGAGCACCTATCCTCGTTCTTCGGCCCGCCGGGGACCACGGTCCAGGTCAAGTCGCTCGACCTAAAGCCCGGCGGCGTCTTCCTGTACGGCATGGGCATGCCGGGGATGACCATGTGGGGCAAGTGGGTGTTCCGCGAGATCGTCAAGCCGAACCGCCTGTCCTACGTGGTGTCGTTCTGCAATGAGGCCGGCGTGCCGACCCGCCATCCGATGGCGCCGCTGTGGCCGCTCGAAGTCATGGCCGTCATGACCATGATCGAAGCCAACGGCAAGACCACCATGGAAAGTCGCTCGTGGCCGATCAACGCCACGGCCGAGGAACGCGCCGTCTTCCAGGCCGGCCACGCCTCCATGCAAATGGGCTTCGGCGGCACCTTCATGGCGCTCGACGCCTATCTGGCTAAACTCAAGAAGTAAGGAAACCCGTCATGAAACGCCTGTTGCTTTTATCCGCCGCGGTCATCGCGGCGACGAGCCTGGCGGCGTGCTCGAAACCCGCGCCGCAAACCGCCGCCTCCGACCTGTTGTCGGCCGGCTTCCCGGCGGCCTCGCCCGAGGGCATTCCGGCCGGGACGTACAAGCTCGACCCGATGCATTCGTCGCTGACCTTCCAGGTCGACCATATGGGTTTCTCGCACTACACGGCGCGCTTCGCCACCTTCGACGCCGCCATGAAGCTCGATCCGGCCCACCCGGAAAAGGCGGAGATCGCCGCCCAGGTCGACCCGCAATCGCTGACGCTCAACGCGCCGCCGGCCGGCTTCCATGACGACCTGATGGGCAAGACCTGGTTCGACGCCGCCGCGCACCCAATGCTCAACTTCGTGTCGCAAAGCGTCGAAAAGACCGGCACCGATACGGCCAGGGTCGAAGGCGTGCTGACGATCAAGGGCATCACTAAGCCGGTGACGCTCGATGTCACTTTCAACGGCGGTTATCCGGGCATGGACCTCGACCCGCATGCCCGGGTCGGTTTCACCGCGACGGGTCATTTCAAGCGCAGCGATTACGGCATGGGCTTCGGCATCGCTCCGGCCGGTTCGCACATGGGCGTTTCCGACGCTGTCACCTTCGTCATCGACGCCGAATTCACCGGCCCCGAATTCAAGAAATAGGAGCTGTCACCATGACCTATTCGACCCATTTCAACACCTTCACCATCGCACGCGACGTCGCCGCCGATCCGGCCCTGGCTTATCTGGCGTTCTCCACCAAGGAAGGCAAGGAAGCCTGGTTCGTCGGGCCCAACGACTGGGCCGCGCTCATCCGCGAATTCGATTTCCGCGAAGGCGGTTCCGAACGCGTCAAGGGACGGTTCGGCAACGGCAAGGTCAGCGACTTCCAGTGCCGCTATCACGACATCGTGCCGGAGAAGCGCATCACCTATACCTATGATATGTTCGTCGACGACAAGCGTATCTCCGTGTCGCTGGCCACCATCGAATTCGAGCCGTCCGCCAAGGGCACGCTGTTGAAGATCACCGAGCAGCTGGTCCATTTCGACGGCTATCCGACACCGGAAGACCGCGAGGTCGGCACCCGCTATCTGATCGAGATGGCGGCCAACTATATCGAAGCCCAATCCGCTAAAGTCGCGGTTTAAGAGAGGAACCTCCCCATGAAAATCAGCCCCTATCTCAATTTCGCCGGCACCTGCGCAGAAGCCTTCGCTGCCTATGAAAAGATCTTCGGCGGTCAGATCACCTTTTCCCAGAGCCACGGCGAGTCGCCGATGAAGGACATGGTTTCCGCCGACTGGCAGAACAAGGTCATGCACGCCACGATTCAGATCGGCGATCAGACCATCATGGGTTCGGACGCGCCGCCGGAACGATATAACCGCCCGCAGGGCTTCTATGTCAGCTACGCGACGACCGACGTCGCCGCCGCCGAGCGCATCTACGCGGCCCTGGTCGAAGGCGGCCAGGAACACATGGCCCTGCAGGAAACCTTCTGGGCGGAACGCTTCGGCATGCTGGCCGACAAGTTCGGCATCCCGTGGATGATCAACTGCGAAAAACCGGCGTGATCCGATGACTGAACGCAAAACCAACCATCAGACGTTCGTCATCGAGCGCGACTTCGCCTATCCGCCGTCCCTGGTCTTCTTCGCCTATTCCAATCCCGAGGCGAAGAAGGTCTGGTTCCGCGGCCCGGAAGACTGGGAGCGGGGCGAGGCCAGCCACGATTTCCGCGTCGGCGGCCGCGAGAAAAGCTCCGGCGGGCCGAAGGGGCAGTGGACCTCGACCTATGACTCCGAATATCTGGAGATCGTGCCGGACGAGCGCATCATCAACGCCTTCATGATGTATATCGACGGCAAGCCGCTGACCGCCTCGCTGGCGACCACCGAGTTCAAGCCGAGCACCAAGGGAACGAAACTGGTCTTTACGGAACAGATTGTTTTTTTAGACGGCTCGGACCATCTGGAAAACCGCATCGAGGGCACTGAGCAGATGTTCAGCAACCTCGAAGCCTATATCAATCGCACCCAAGCCGCCTGAAACAGGAGGGCCTAATGGCCGATACCGCCGTCGCCACCAAGGATCTGTCCATCGTCCTGACCCGCGATTTCGACGCCCCCGTCGCGCTGGTCTACAAATGCTGGACCGATCCGCAGTGCCTGGCAGCGTGGTGGGGGCCGCACGGCATGCGGGCCTCGGCCGAGGTCGATGTGCGGACGGGCGGCAAGCTCAAGCTGGTCATGCACGCTTCGGACGGCACCGACTATCCGATCACCGGCGCGTTCCTCGATGTGACCGAGGACCGCAGCCTGGTCATGGAAATGCATCTCGACGACCATCCGGCCAACTGGCACGACTATCTGGCCGAGGCGTTCCGCAAGGCGGGCGGCGACGAGGACACCCTGCCGTCCCTGACGGTGGTGACCAGGGTGGGCTTTCTGGCCTTGTCGGCCAGCCGGACGCGGTTGACCGTCGAACAGGTCTTCGCCACGGCAGCGGAACGCGACGCCTTTGCCGACATGGGCAGCGCCCAGGGCTGGAGCCAGAGCTTCGAGAAGCTCGATATTTTGCTGGGGAAGCTGTAGATGCCGCGCGCCGAAGGTCCGTTCGAGGTCAAACGTACACCGGAAACCGTTCACGCCGCGGCCGACGGGCAGTTGGGACGTCACAGCCTGGCCAAGACGTTTCACGGCGGGCTTGAAGGCACGTCCATCGGCGAAATGCTGAGCGCCGGCAGCGCCACGCCGGGGTCGGCCGGCTATGTCGCCATCGAGACGGTGACCGGTATGCTCGACGGAAAGGCGGGCCGTTTCCGCTTGCAGCACAATGGAATACTCAATCGCGGCGAGGGCAGCCTGCATATCCAGGTCATTCCGGATTCGGGCACCGAGGCGCTCACCGGCCTGACCGGGACCATGCAAATCCATATCGCTGCTGGTGGCGCGCACAGCTACGTGTTCGACTACGATCTATGAAGGCGGCTCACGGCACTTCACAACTTCGACCGCAGGGTGTGAGCCTGTCATGACGGCGTTGTGAATCGAAGTTAATTGCGATCGGCGCGCCAGGATGAAAGCATAGGATATTGTTTGTTCTCGTGGAGCTCCCCGCCATGCGTATCAATGTCCTCAACGAAGCCGATCGTCACGACTACCTGTCCCGTCTCATGGACCGGCTGCGCTCGACCGACTCCGACCACTATGCCGCCCGGCTGCATCTGCAGACACTGATCGAAGGCGTGACCTCGATCCGCTTCGGCCACAAGGACCGGGCCGCGCTGCGCAGCTATCTGCGCAAGATCGCCTCGCTGTACCGGAAGGGCGAGATCGACGAACGCACCGCCAAGGTCGACCTCAACAAGGTGCTGATGGCCGCCGCCGCCAACAGCCCGGACGTGCTGCACTACATCCATATCGAGGCATGATCGGACCCGCTTGGGGGCGATCTCGTTACTGCCGGGTGCGCGTCGACAGATCGAGCCAGCCTTCGGCCTTCAGCGTCTTGGCATAGCTGCGGCTGACCGGAATGTGGAGGCGTCCCGCGATGGTCAGCGTGACCTTCCCTCCGCTGCGCACGACTTCCTTGATCGCGTTTTTCGCCACCCACCACGAGCGGTGGGTCTGCGATCCCTCGATCCCGTCCAGTTCGCGAATGGCATCATAGAGCCGCATCAGGATCAGCGCCTCACCCTCCGAAGTATGAACACGCAGGTAATGGTCCTCCGCCGACAGGGCGAGGATTTCGGCCTCGCGGTACTTGGCCGGCAGGCGTGCCCGGAAGGCACTTCCCGGCGCGATCGCCGGTTCCGATTGCCCGATATGTGCATGGCTTTGCCGCGGTCGACGGGTGAACAGATAGTGGAGCACCGACATGACCGCAGTGATCACCGTCACGGGGACGACATATGACGGCAAATTCGCTGCGATCGGTGCCCGACCGAGATAGATCGCCGTCAGCCCCCACACCACCAGAATGATGACCGGCGTCGAGGCGACGAACAGCGTCACGGTGTCGGGCACAGGCTCGAGGGCGAGGCGGCTGACGACCAGGCTGACCCATTGCGTCGCCACCGTGCCGCCCAGGATGGCCACCAGCCAGTAGCCGAGGCGCGGGAGCAAGGGCAGAGCACCGCTGCCGACGGCGGAGATCAGGGTGAGAAACACGGCCATGGCCAGGCTGACCACATAGACCCGCAGCCAGACCCGGCCGCCCCATGGCGCGGTGACAAGGCCGGCGACCCTTGCCAGTGGCGAAGCGCGAACGGCTGTGCCTGTCGTTTCACGAACGATTGGCTCCGCTTCACGCATTATCGGTTTCACCCCTCTGGTCATTGGCCGGAGTGTAGGGGCAGATCGCCGGACTGCCAAGTTTTACTGGTCAAGCTTTGCTGGCAAACCTCCCGGAGCCGATATGTCCATGACCGCCGAACCGCTTCATCTGTTCCGCCGCAGCCTGGTGCGCGGCCTGATCGTCCTTGTCATCGTCGCGCTGGCGATCATGCTGTCCGGCGGTTCGCCCTATATTTTCGGCACGATGAAGAAGGCCCTGGCGTCGGCGCATCCGCATTGGCCCAACCTTGCTCTCCTCGGGCGCCAGACTCCGGCGGTGCTTATCCACCTGGCTTTCGCCCTGTCGGCCTTCGGACTGGGGGCGGTGCAGCTATGGGCGCCCAAGGGCACGATTCCGCACCGTGTGATGGGCTGGGCCTGGCTGCTGATCATGGGGACGGTGGCGATTTCGTCCTTCTTCATCCGCGAAATCAATCGCGGCCATTTCAGCCTGATCCACATCCTGTCGGTCGTCGTTCTGCTGCAAATCCCTTTCATCATCTGGGCGGCGCGTACCCACCGGATCAAGCCGCACGCCAATATGGCGTCAGGCCTGTTCGTCGGTGCCCTGATCGTCGCCGGGCTGTTGGCCTTCCTGCCCGGGCGCCTGATGTGGCGGATGTTTTTTGGATGACACCGGTGGCATTCACGCCACGGGCCTAAAAATTTAAGTCAAGTTTCTGTGATTGGGCGGTTGCGAAAAAATGGCGCGGTCTTTATAACGCCTGCCATCCTGGACGAGCAATGGCGTTCGCCCTGATGTTGCTACCCTCCACATCAGAGTTGGTTCCGAGCGCAATTTGCCGAGAAATTGGGCGGGCCGGCTCTCCAGTCCATTCCTTAACCAGACCCGGTTTCCATGAATATTCACGAGCACCAAGCCAAGGCCGTCCTTAAAGAGTTCGGCGTCGCCGTTCCGCGCGGCTATCCCGCCTTTTCGCCCCAGGAAGCCGAAAAGGCCGCCAAGGAGCTGAAGAACGCCAAGCCGAACCCCGCCAAGGTCTTCGTCGTCAAGTCGCAGATCCACGCCGGCGGCCGCGGCAAGGGCCGCTTCAACGGCCTGGGGCCTGATGCCAAGGGCGGCGTCCGCGTCGTCAAGTCGCCGGACGAGGTCAAGAAGAACGCCTCGGAAATGCTTGGCCGCGTGCTGGTGACGCACCAGACCGGTCCGGCGGGCAAGCAGGTCAACCGCCTGTACATCGAGGAAGGCGCCGATATCCGCCGCGAGTTGTATCTGTCGCTGCTGGTCGACCGCGTGTCGTCGCGCATTTCCATCGTCGCCTCGACCGAAGGCGGCATGGACATCGAAGAAGTCGCCCATTCGACTCCGGAAAAGATCCACGCCTTCACCATCGACCCGGCGACCGGCGTCTTCCCGACGCACGGCCGCGCGCTGGCCAAGGCGCTCGACCTGCAAGGCGACCTGGCCAAGCAGGGCGCCAAGCTGCTCAGCCAACTGTACGCGGCGTTCAACGCCAAGGACATGGACATGCTGGAAATCAACCCGCTGATCGTCACCGGCGACGACCGCCTGCTGGTTCTGGACGCCAAGGTGTCGTTCGACGGCAACGCCCTGTTCCGCCACGAGGACATCGTCAAGCTGCGCGACCTGACCGAAGAAGACCCGAAGGAAATCGAAGCCTCGAAGTTCGATCTTTCCTACATCGCGCTCGACGGCGAGATCGGCTGCATGGTCAACGGCGCCGGCCTCGCCATGGCGACGCTCGACATCATCAAGCTTTACGGTTCCGAACCCGCCACCTTCCTCGACGTCGGCGGCGGCGCCACCACCGAAAAAGTGACGGCGGCGTTCAAGATCATCACCTCCGATCCTAAGGTGAAGGGCATCCTGGTCAACATCTTCGGCGGCATCATGAAGTGCGACATCATCGCCCAGGGCGTGATCACCGCCGTCAAGGACGTCGGTTTGAAGGTGCCGCTGGTGGTGCGCCTGGAAGGCACCAATGTCGAGCTCGGCAAGAAGATTCTCAACGAAAGCGGCCTCAACGTCATCGCCGCGAATGACCTGGCCGACGCTGCGGCCAAGATCGTCAAGGCTGTGAAGGGTAAGTAATGTCGGTTCTCGTCAATTCCGAAACAAAGGTCATCTGCCAGGGCATCACCGGCAGCCAGGGCACCTTCCACTCCGAGCAGGCCATCGCCTACGGCACCAAGATGGTCGGCGGCGTCACGCCGGGCAAGGGCGGCCAGACCCATATCGGCCTGCCGGTCTACGACACCGTGCGCGAAGCGAGGGAAAAGACCGGCGCCACCGCGACCGCGATCTATGTCCCGCCCCCCTTTGCCGCCGACTCGATCCTGGAGGCCATCGAGGCCGAGATGGAGCTGATCGTGTGCATCACTGAAGGCATTCCGGTGCTGGACATGGTGAAGGTGAAGAAGGCGTTGCAGGGCTCCAGGTCGCGCCTGATCGGGCCGAACTGCCCGGGTGTGCTGACGCCCAACCAGTGCAAGATCGGCATTATGCCTGGAAATATCTTTAGCCCCGGCAGCGTAGGTGTGGTATCCCGCTCGGGAACGCTTACCTATGAAGCGGTGTTCCAGACGACCAATGCCGGCCTCGGTCAGACGACCGCCGTCGGTATCGGCGGGGACCCGGTCAAGGGCACGGAGTTCATCGACGTGCTCGAGATGTTCCTGGCCGACGAAGCGACCAAGTCGATCATCATGATCGGCGAAATCGGCGGCTCGGCGGAGGAAGACGCCGCCCAGTTCCTGAAGGACGAGGCGAAGCGCGGCCGCAAGAAGCCGATGGCCGGTTTCATCGC
>CAYULN010000020.1:0-3686 GCA_964445605.1 uncultured Caulobacteraceae bacterium
AACAAACGATCATAACGCCAAGGATCGAAAATTCGGTCATAAACCTCAATCCAGATTACGATCAGCTACGCTCTAAACAACTCGCCTATCATACTGAAGACGATTTGTTTCTTATCTTCGTCAACGCGCGTGCTGACACGGAAGCCCGCGGGCATGATACGCTCCGATACTCCGGCGGTTCAATAAAAGGCCCCTGCCTTATTTCGAAATAATATATGGGGCTTAATAAACCCTTCGCCACTCAGTCACTAACTAAAACTGACGGCGTGAACGGCTGACCGGTTGCTTGGCTGATCAGTTCCTGTGACCGAGTCTCGATCTTGTCGCGTAACAGCGCCAGGAACGCATCCTTGGCCAGACCGGGCTGGATCGGCTCGAGAAACTCCAGGACGGCCGTGCCGGGCGTCTTCTTGTAGTGCTCTTCCTGCCAGAACAGGCCGAGATTGGTCGCCACCGGCACGACGGGCATGTTGAAATTGTTCATCATGTGCCAGACGCCGGATCGGTAGCGGCGATAGGTGCCGGGCGCATTCAGGTGCCCCTCGGGATAGATCAGGATGCTGCGTCCATCCTTGGCGGCGTCTGCCGACCGGTTGGCCAGGTCCTTGCGCGCCTTCACCCCACCGCAGTTATTGACCACGATGGCCCCCAACTTCGACAGCAGAGTCGACATCAGCGGATATTTCTCGAGATGGTCGCCGGTGACGAAGGCCAGGTCGCCGAACTGCGAATAGATGCAGAAGCCATCACCCCAGCTATGGTGTTTGCAGGCGAAGATGACCGGTCGGGCCTTCAGGTCCTTGGGCAGGTTCTCGCGTCCGCGCACCTCAAGCTTGATGCCGGCGAAGATTCGCATCGCCTGAACCATGCGACGCGTATAACGATGAATGATCCAGCCGACCGGCTTGCGGCCGGGCAAGAGCGTCAGCACCAGTGCCATCAGGCTATATGCGATCGACAGAAACCAGTAGGCGATGGCGAACAGAAAGCTGTTCATGACAGTTCCCCAAAATGACGTTCAGATTTGAACATTGTTCAAAATCGAAGTCAACCGGTTTTAACGCCCTGATTGGTCTGGATGTCCTGGAGGTGGGAGGCTTAAGCGGCGCTGGAATCCGAGACCCGGTCGCTTTCGGCGACGGTCACCTTGTTGCGGCCGTTGTTCTTCGACTGATAGAGGGCCTTGTCGGCGCGATCGAGCAGGTCGAAGGCATCCTCGCCATAATCGCGCTGGGCGATGCCGGCCGAGATGGTTACGGTGCCCAGGTCTTCATTGGTCGAGCGGCGCTTCAAGACACGCGAAGCGATCTCCTGGCGGGCTTCGTTGAGCAGGCGTTCGACGCTTTCGATGCTTTCGCCCGGGAAGAGCAGGCCGAATTCCTCGCCACCGTAACGGGCAGCCATACGCGGCGGACGGCCGATGCGGGCCAGGACCGAAGCGACGTAGCGCAGAACCTGATCGCCGGTCTGGTGGCCCCAGGTGTCGTTGAAGCGCTTGAAATGATCGATGTCGATAACGGCGAGGGTCAGCGGATTGGCATTGTCCGGGTTTTCACAATGCATGTCGAGCGTTTCGTCGAACGACTTGCGGTTGGCGAGGTTGGTCAGGGCGTCGGTCATTGCCTCCATGCGCACCTGATCGAGGTGTTTGCGCAGGCGGTTGACTTCACGCGACGAGTCCGACAGGCGGCTTTCCAGTTCGGCGTGATGCGCCAGGATCTGGTTGGTGGCTTCGGTCAGGTTCTGCACCAGGCTTTGCAGCGAGTCGGTTTCGATACCGCTCATGGTCTGCTTGGCGTCGACCAGGGTCTCGCCATAGGTCTTTTGCGCTTTCTGGGCCTCGGCGATGATTTCGGTAACCGACTGCAGTTCGCGGGTCAGCTTCAGGCCGGCGTCGCGCACTTCGTCGTTCAGCTTCAGGCGGGCGATGAACTTGGTGGCCAGGCTTTCGGAAACTTCTTCGGTAATCGTCTCGCCGGCCTTGATCAGCCGGGAGATTTCCTGGGACAGGGCGCATTCCGGATCGCCGGCGACATACAGCCACAGCTCGTAATTGACGGGCGTAGGCCATACGCCATGTTCCTGCATCAGGCGGAGCGCTTCATTCGCCAGCGAATAGGCACTTGGACTTCTGATACTGATCTCGACGTCGTTGTTCATCCGGTCCTCTGGGCGGCCCTTTTGCGAGCCCTTTAAGCGTCACTTCTTGCACTGATTCCTAAAGTGACGCCTAAAGCTTAACCGAAACTCTCTGACAGCCGGTTAACGCCCTAAAAAATATCGATAAAAAACGGAGGGTCAGGATTTGACACCGGAGGTGCGCAGCATGAATGCGGGAACATGCTCACCGAACGCGGTGTCGGATTTTGCATTGTTCTTTGATTTTTCTTGGTTTTTATCTCTGGGTTTGTCCTTGGGGTGGCGTGCCGAGGTGTCGGATTCGACCTCCCGGACAGGCGCCGATTTCGCAGCGGGCCTGGCGGATTTTTCGGTTGTTTTTTCCACCGGTTCGGCCTCGGATTTGGCGTTCGCCTTCGGCTCGCGGTCGGCTCTACCCCTGGTTTTGCCCTTGGCGTCGCGGGCCGGGCGAGGTGATTCGCTCAGGTCGCTGTAATCGACGTCGAGATCGAGCGGCGTGGGCTCTTTCTTGATCAGCTTGATGACTTTGTCGTAGTTCTTTTCATCGGCCGGACTAAGCAGGAGATAGGCTTCGCCGGTGCGTCCGGCGCGGCCGGTTCGGCCGATGCGGTGGACGTAGTCGTCGGCATGATGTGGCACGTCGAAGTTGAAGACGTGGCCGACATCGGGGATATCCAGGCCGCGCGCGGCGACATCGGAGGCGACGAGCAGGGTGAGTTGGCCTTTGCGAAACGAATCCAGGGTCTTCATGCGCAGGGCCTGGTCGAGATCGCCATGGATCGGGGCAGCGTTGAAGCCGTATTTGGCCAGGGATTTGGCGACGATGTCGACTTCGGATTTGCGGTTGCAGAAGACGATGCCGTTCTTGATGTCGAGCGTGCGGAGCAGGGCGCGCAGGGCGATGCGCTTGGCGCGCGGATCCTTGTGCGGGACCTTGAGTACGTATTGCGAAATGTTTTCGTTGGTGCTGGCCGGGCGCGACACTTCGATACGCACCGGGTTCTTCAGGAATTGGGTGGTCAGCCGGGTGATTTCCGGCGGCATGGTCGCCGAGAAGAACAGGGTCTGGCGGGCCGGCGGAGTCAGCTTGAAGATGCGCTCGATGTCGGGAATGAAGCCCATGTCCAGCATCCGGTCAGCTTCGTCGACGACCATGATCTGGACGCCATTGAGCATCACCTTGGAGCGGTCGAACAGGTCGAGCAGACGGCCAGGCGTGCAGATCAGCACATCGACGCCCTTGTCGAGTTTGGCGACCTGGTCGGCCATGGACACCCCGCCGATCAGCAGCGCCCAATTAAGCTTATGATATTTCGCGTATTTCTCGAAGGCTTCCGACACCTGGTCAGCCAGTTCGCGCGTCGGTTCCAACACGATGGCGCGGGGCATCCGGGCCCGGCTGCGTCCCGCGGCCAGCTTTTCGATCATGGGCAGGGTAAAGGCGGCCGTCTTGCCGGTGCCGGTCTGGGCGATGCCGAGCACGTCGAGCCCCGTCAGCGCCACGGGAATGGCCTGTTCCTGGATGGCGGTCGGCGTGTCGTAGCCGG
>CAYULN010000021.1:0-3091 GCA_964445605.1 uncultured Caulobacteraceae bacterium
CAGGCACGCTGTCGGTCTGGGATTGGCGCAATGCTTCGACGCGCGCAGCCAAGGCGGGATCAGACAAAGCCAGTATCTGCGCCGCCAGCAAGCCGGCATTCTTAGCCCCCGCCTCACCGGTCGCCAACGTCCCAACCGGAACGCCGCCGGGCATCTGCACGATCGACAGCAAGGAATCGATCCCTTTCAGGCCATCCTTCAAAGGTACCGGCACCCCCAGCACGGGCAAGGTCGTCAACGACGCTGTCATGCCGGGCAGATGCGCCGCGCCACCGGCGCCGGCGATGATCACCTTGAACCCGGCCGCCTTGGCCCCCGTGGCAAAGTCATACATTCGCTTTGGTGTGCGGTGCGCCGACACCACCTTGGCCTCATATTTCACCTCCAGCGCGTCGAGCATGGCGGCGGCCGCCTTCATCACACTCCAGTCGGAACGCGACCCCATGATGATGGCAACCGGGGGGGTGTCGGCCATGCGGACTCCTTGGGCGGACGGCGGGCGAAAAATGAGCGCGGAGTATAGTCGGGCACTCCTGGACTGCAAGCGCTCATTTCCGCCCGAATCCCTGCAGGCCCCCAGCTGCAAAAACTCACGAAAACTTGGCCTGTATAAAGGGTTAACGCCGGTTTGGCGCATTGCCTAACTGCCCATCCTGTGCTTTCATTGCGGCCAGGCCGGGCGGGTGATACACGCCCAGGCCGCAATGAAGACCTCCGAGACAATGGCCGCAGACACCAAACCCAACTTGACGGGCGCCCTTCCGGCGGACCCGGCGCTGCCGCAAATGGCGCGCCAGGCGACGACCGCGTCGATGCAAAGCCTGCTGGCCGAGTATTTCGAGACCCAGCATTTCGATCCGGTGCGTGCCCCGTCGCCGCCGTTCGAGTCCGTACGGCCGCATACCCTGGCCGGCAGCCAGAGCGAAACGCGTCATCGTCCGGTTGGTCAGCCGATCGCTGCCCTGGCTCCGGCCATCGAGGCCGCTTTCATTCCGACCGTTGCCGCGCCACCGCCTGCCGCGCCTGCCCCTGCCCAGCCAGAGCCGCGCGACAGCTGGCCGCTGTCGGCCATCGCCCTGATCGATTCCCTGATGGCGGAAAATGAGCGTCTGCGCTCCGAATTGCAGGCCCAGACCCTGGCGACGCAGTTCGCCGAAACCCAGGCCGATTCCGACGTCCTGACCCCGACGCTCAACCGCCGCGCCTTCCTGCGCGAGATGCAGCGCGCCATGGCCGACTGCAAGCGCTATGGCGAAGAGGCCTGCCTGATCTTCCTCGACATGGATGGCTTCAAGGGCATCAACGACACCTATGGCCACGCGGCCGGTGACGCCGCTCTGATCTATGTCGCTGACACCCTGCGGTGCAGCGTCCGCGAAGGCGACAGCGTCGGCCGCATCGGCGGCGACGAATTCGCCATCCTGCTGCGCCGTGCCGACCTCAATTCGTCACGCATCAAGGCTCTGAAGCTGGAGGCGGAACTGGCCCTGGGCACATTCGAACACCGCGGCCTCTATCTGAAGACCGGCGGTTCATTCGGGGTACGCGCCTTCGCCGGACAGACCAGCGCCGAAGCCTGGCTGTCCGAAGCCGACGCGGCCATGTTCCTGGTCAAGAAGTCGAGCCGTTAAGCGCAATCCCAAAAGTGTACGGCATGCTATCGCGCACTTTTGGGATAAATTGCGCGACAAACAAAAAGCCGGCTCTCCCCTTCTCTTACATCGACGAACTGCTGCTGCTCACCGTCGTACTGGTCGAGCCGTCCGGCGCCACCGAACTGCTGACCGAAGTCGAGCTGACGCCGGTCACTGCGCCATCCTTGGTGGTGACGGATGTGGTTGTTTCGGTACCCGTATGGCCCATCTCGCCGCAGGCGGTGACAAGCGCGCCGAGGACGGCAACGGCGACAAACCAGGTTTTGCTGGTATGCATGGGAGTATCCTTCAAAAGGTTAACACCCATTCATGATGCGCGCGGCGGAATAAGGAAGCGCCGCCTTTGCCGTCCACCCGGTGTAAAGAAACCGCAGTCCCTAAAAGCAACGGCGCCGGAGGCCCCCCGGCGCCGCCTTTTCTTACATCGAGGTCGAAGAAGATGACGAACTGGAGGAGGACGAACTGCCCGCCGTCGCGTCGCTGTGCATCATGGAATGCCACCAGGAGCAGCCTGAAACCGAGGCCGCCAGGGCCGTAACCGCCGCCAGGGTCAGGATGAGGGAAGAACGCTTACGCATGATCGAACTCCTTATGTTGGTTGGGAACGTAGCCCAAGGAGGTTCGAACAGCCGGGCATTAACCTCCGTAAGCCCGGCCAAGATGGGCGGGCAGCCGTAAATAAGCGGCCCGTTTACCGGCGGTTAATTATAAAAATCAGATGTGGAATCTTGCCTAAAACGAGAAAAGGCGGCGGTGTTCATCGATGGCATAGGCGTCGGTCATGCCGGCGATATAGTCGCAGATGACGCGTGCCCGCGCCGTTTCCGAGTCCTTCTCGCACACCCGCTGGAACCATTCGGTCGGCAAGGTGTCCGGCTCGCTCATGAACAGGTGGAACATTTCGTTCAGGGTGCGCTTGGCGTAGGAGCGTGTGCGGTTCAGCTTGTAATGCTTGTACATGCGCTCATAGAGGAAGCCGCGCAGTCGCGACAGGTCATCGAACACGCCCTTGGAAAAAGCGACCATTTGACGCTTGGCGGTCCGGACATCCTCCGGCGTGCGGATATCGTCCTCGGCGAGGCGGCGCAGGGTTTCGCTCAACACGTCGGCGATCATCACGCCGATCATCCGCCGCACCCCTTCCAGGCGCCACAGCCGGTCGTTGATCGTCGGCCAGTCCTTCTGCACCGACTTCAGCGCCGGGCCGATCATCGGCACCTCGAGCAGGTCGGCGATGGTGAACAATTCGGCGCGCAGGCCGTCATCGACGTCGTGATTGTTATAGGCGATGTCGTCGGCGATCGCCGCCACCTGGGCTTCCAGTGAGGCAAACGTATCCGGCCGCAGGTTCCATTGTTCGTTGAAGTCGGCGATGGCCTTCCACGACGGCTCGGCCATGTGCTGCGACACTGGGCCGTTGTGCTTGATGATGCCCT
>CAYULN010000022.1:0-8134 GCA_964445605.1 uncultured Caulobacteraceae bacterium
TGCTGGCGAAAAACGCCGCAGGCTCTTGATTTTAACGCGCATTACCTGTAAAGGGCGCGCCTCGGCTAGAGTCGCGTGCACCGCTGAAGAGGACCTGAGCGCCTAACCGCGCTCAAGCAGCGAAGCGGTAGCGCACCTAAAGTCGTTCTGTCCGAGACCTTCGGGGATCAGGGGCCACCTGATCCATAATGTCTGAGAGCCCTCAGACGCCGAATTGAGACGGGGCGCAAAGCCACTTGAGGATCAACATGTTTCCTTAAATGCGGAAACGTGACCCTTGGTGATCAGCATCTCATCTGGACAGCTAACTTCGGCATTTCCGATTTTTCGGAAGTGCTTAAGTCACTTGTTGTTCCGGGGCTTTCCCGGAGCGTCACCACATGGAGTCACATTATGGACCGCGCACAAAAAGCAGCGTCGATCGAAGAGCTCAAGGGCGTCTTCGCTGACAATGCGACCGTGGTTGTCACCCAGTATACGGGTATGACCTTTGTGGAAATGTCTGAACTTCGCAACCGTCTCCGCAAGGAAGGCGCCGTCGTGAAGGTGTTCAAGAACCGTCTGGCTCAAAAGGCTCTGGACGGCAAGGTCGGCGAAAAGGGCGATGCCCTGTTCAAAGGCCCGGTCGCCCTGATCTATTCGGCCGATCCGGTGACCGCCGCCAAGATTTCCGTCCAGTACGCCAAAGAGAATGACAAGCTCAAGATCATTGGCGGCATCATGGACACCGACGTTCTCAACGAGAACGGCGTGAAGTCGCTGGCGACGCTGCCGTCGATCGACCAGCTGCGCGCCAAGATCATCGGCCTTCTGCAAGCCCCGGCCACCAAGATCGCCGGCGTCCTGCAGGCTCCGGCCGGCCAGCTGGCCCGTGTCGTCGGCGCTTACGCCGCGAAGGGCTAAAGCCGTTTAGGAAAAGTGTGATGCAATCAAACAGTGCACTTTTCCGTTAAAAACGGCGTCTGGCAAAAAAGTTCAAGAACACCGCAGATCGTTCCTCATCAACACACTCATCTTTAAGGAAATCACATGTCTAAGTTGGAAAAGCTGGTCGAAGACCTGTCCGCCCTGTCCGTGCTCGAAGCCGCTGAGCTGTCGAAGCTGCTCGAAGAAAAGTGGGGCGTTTCCGCCGCCGCTCCGGTCGCCGTTGCCGCCGCTCCGGCCGCTGGCGGTGGCGCCGCCGCTCCGGCGGAAGCCGCTGAAGAGCAAACCGAGTTCACCGTTGTCCTGACCGACGGCGGCGACAAGAAGATCAACGTGATCAAGGAAATCCGTTCGATTCGCGCCGACCTCGGCCTGAAGGAAGCCAAGGACCTCGTCGAAGGCGCTCCGCAGACCGTCAAGGAAAACGTCTCGAAGCAAGAAGCCGCCGACATCAAGAAGAAGCTGGAAGAAGCCGGCGCCAAGGTCGATATCAAGTAATATCGGCTTTCGAGCAAAGACCAGTCAAGCGGGCCGGACGTGCGAACGTCCGGCCCGTTTTCTTTTGCTATCATGCTCTTAACGCAAAATGTGAGCAAAAGCCGACACCGGTGGCAACCCTTCGTTAACCCAATTCCCGGAAGTTGGTACGTGAACTGACACGAGCGGGAACGATAAGTCAGGAAGATCGGGACAATCGGCGCCGTCCGGCCGCCGGCAAGACCTTGGAGAGCGTAAGTGAAGCTGACCATCAAGACCTGGCTTATCGGCCTTTTGGGGGCTCTGGTCCTGTGTATCGGTGTCATCGGCGTCGTTACGACTCACAATCTCAAGGCGGCCCACGAGGACCTGCAACTGGTCGGCACCGAGCAACTGCCCGTGGTCCGCGCCATCGGCGACATGAAATACGCCATGACGCGCTATCGTCTGCGCGTCGTGCGCACCGCCGAAACCCCCGACCCGGTCGGTCAGGCCAAGAATCGCAAGGACCTGGCCCTGGCGCAGAAGGACATCGACACCTCCGTCGCCAAGTATCACGACCTGGTTGCCAAGGACCCCGCCCAGGCCGAGCTGGCGGCGAAGTTCAACAACGAATGGAAGGAAGCGACCAAATGGCACGACAAGGTGCTCGACATGGGCGCCGTCGGCCAGATCCCCGAGGCGGTCGACCTGTTCGGCGCCGAATCGAAGACGACCTTTGACGCCGCCATCAAGACGCTCAATGACGCCGAAGCCCTGGCCAACGACCAGGGCGACAAGATGCTGGCCCGCGGCCTGACCTCCTACAGGCAGACCCTGATGCTGTCCTGGGGCACGGTGATCGCCGGCCTGGCCCTGGGCCTGGGCGGCCTGGTCCTGCTGCTCAGCCAGGTGACCGGCCCGATCAACCGCATCATCCAGGTTATGCAGGCCATGGCCGATGGCAAGCTTGAGACCGACATTCCCTATGGCAAGAACCATAATGAACTGGGCCATATGGCGCGCACCCTGATCATCTTCCGCGACGGCCTGCGTGAGAACGAGGCGATCCGCGCCCGTCAGACCGAGCAGGAACGCCGCAACCAGGAAACGCTGACCGAAGAACGCACCGCCATCGCTGACGACTTCCAGCGTACGATGGGGGCCCTGGCGGACTCGTTCGTCCAGTCGTCGCAGGACGTCGCCGGTGCCGCCAATGCCCTGTCCGGCACGGCACACGAAACCGCCCGCCAGGTCCAGGCCGTCGTCCGCGCCGCCGAGGTCGCCTCGGCCAACGTCACCACGGTCGCCGCCGGCGCCGACGAACTGTCCGCCTCGATCCGCGAGATCAACGCCCAGGTCGCCCATTCGGCGGTCATGGCCGGCGCCGTCGCCGAGGAAGCTGTACGTACCGATCAGAATATCCGTGACCTGGCCATCGCTGCCCAGAAGATCGGTGACGTTGTCGCCCTGATCCAGGCCATCGCCTCGCAGACCAACCTGCTGGCGCTCAACGCCACCATCGAGTCGGCACGCGCGGGCGAGGCGGGCAAGGGCTTCGCCGTCGTCGCCGCCGAGGTCAAGGCGCTGGCCCAGCAGACGGGACGCGCCACCGACGAGATCAGCGCCAAGATCGGCGAAATCCAGTCGGCCACCGACATCGCCGTCAGCTCGATCTCCAGCATCGTCCACCAGATCGAGAGCATCCGCGAAGTGACGACGGCCATCGCCGGCGCGGTCGAGGAGCAGGGCGCGGCGACCAGCGAAATCGCCGCCAATACGCAACGCGCCGCCGAAGGCGCGACTGACGTAACCAGCACGATCAGCGACGTCGGCGCTGCGGCTCAGGAAACCGGCACGGCGTCAAACCGCCTGATGACCCTGTCGGGCGATCTATCGGAACAGTCGGAACGACTGAAGTCCGAGGTCGAGGCCTTCGTGCGCAACCTGCGCGTCGCTTAATCTGCTACAATTTCCGGGTATTTCGTCTTCAACTGGACTTCGGCTGCGGCGACCTGTTTCAAATTGTCTGCGGACAATTTACTGGCCAGCGCATCGCGGGCCTTGGCCGCGTCGGCGTGGCCGTTCTGCGCCGCCAGATCGAACCACAGATAGGCTGTCACCGAGCCCGACACGCCGCTGCCGTATTTCAGGTAGTAGTCGCCGAACTCATACTGCGCCGGCGCGTAACCGGTGACCACTGCCGCCTGTAACAGGGTCTTTGCCTTGTCCGGCTGTGGCGGGTTGGCCTTGAGCGCATTCTGGGCGGCGATGGTCTGGGCTTCCGGCCAGTTGGCCTTGACGGCAATGTCGAGATAGATCGCCGCTTGCGCCGGGTCGGCGGGAATGACATCACCCGCGCTGTAGAGTCTGTACAGGGCGACCGCGGACGCAGGATCGGTGACGGTTCGCTCGACGGCGGTTTTGAGCAACGCGATACCCTTGTTGACGTCCTTTGGCACGCCATGGCCGGTGATATACATCTGGCCCAGAGCGCGTTGGGCGGGCTGGGCGTCTTCGCGGTAGTATCGCTCGCCGGCCAGCGTGACGATGCGGTTGTACGATTGCACCGCCGCATCCAGCTTGCCGGGCACCAGATTTTCATCGGCATAGAGATCGGCAAGCAGTCGCAGATTATGGACAACGAAGGCGTCCGGGTAGGGATCGGACGGCTTGTCGACCTTGTCGAGGCAGTACCGGTACCACTTTTCCGCTTCGGCGCCATTGGCAGGCAGGTATTTGCCCTTCATGTACACATAGCCCAGCATTTCCGTGCCGTAGCACATGCCTTCCGGCGCATTCTTGACGTTGGTCGTGTATTGAACGAGATAGTCGATGCCCTTGGCGGTGTCCTTCGCCACGCCGTCGCCGGTAAAATAGAGCTGGGCCAACTGCACACTGGCCGGCCAGAAGCCGCCGTCGGCCGCCGTTTGATAGTAGACGAGCGCTTTGTTGATATCGGCGGGAACGCCATGGCCATCGCGATACAGCCCGGCGAGAAAATAGCAGTTCCCCACGCCGCTGCCCGAGCGGAGAAAATCGGCCATGGCGTTGAAGGATTGCGCACTCGGCGGGCATTTTTTGCCATAATAATCGAGGAGAAAGGCATAGTCCTTGTTGGCGACCGCCTTCTGTTCGTCAGGATTGGCATAGGCGCCCGGCGCGGGCCGGAACGGGAGCTTGGGGCTGAAAAGCGGATTGACCTGCATATAGGCCGACGCCCTGGCTCGGCCGGTGTTCGCCCCTATGCGCGACTCGGTGGGAGTGCTTGGTTGGCTTCGGGGAATGTACGTCGCGTTGGCGCTGCTTTGCTGGGCCGACGCGCCGCAGACGGAAAGTCCGGCGATGGCCGACGCCGCGAAGCCGCCCCAAAACGCCTTTTTCATATACCCCTTAATCATAGCCCCACTCCCTAATTCTATTCGTCCCCGACAATGTCGGGATATTTCGCTTTAAGCTGCACTTCGGCATTCTTGATCTGCTGCAGGTCGGTCGGCGTCAGCTTGGCCGTCAGCGCGTCGCGGGCCTTGGCGGCGTCGGCGTGGCCGTTCTGCGCCGCCAGGTCGAACCACAGATAGGCCGTCACCGGCCCGGCAGCGGCGCTGCCGTACTTCAGATAATAGTTGCCATATTCATATTGCGCCGGAGCGTAGCCGGTAACAACCGCCGCCAGCAGCAGGGCCTTGGCCTTGTCCGGTTGCGGCGGATCGGCCTTGAGCGCGTTTTGCGCGGCGATGGTCTGCGCCTCCGGCGATTTGGCCTGGAGGGCGATGTCGAGATAGCTGTTGGCCTGGGTTTGGTCGGCTGGAACGACCTCACCGGTGCTATAGACTTTGTACAGGATGACGGCGGAGGCCGGATCGGTGACGCTCCGATTGACGGCGGCCTTGAGCAGGCCGATCCCCTTGTTGACGTCCTTCGCCACGCCGCGGCCTTCGATATACATCTGGCCCAAGCCACGCTGGGCCGGCTGGGCGTCCTCGCGGTAATGGCTGCCATCGGCGTAGTCGATGATGCGGGCATAGGCCGCCGCGGCGTCGGCTTCCCGGCCCGGCATCAGAGTCTTGTCGTTGTACAGGTCGCCCAGCATTCGCAGGTTATGCACATAAAGGTCCGACGGCGCGCCGTGCGGGCTGCCGAGCTTGTCGGCGCAGTATTTGTACCATTTTTCCGCTTCAACGCCGCTTTGCGGCACGTATTTGCCCTGGATCGAAAAGTGGGCCAGCGTAGCGGCGCCGGTGCACACGCCCTTGTCCGAGTTCTTGGGATTGGTCGTGTAGCTGGTCAGGTAGCCGATGCCCTTGGCGACATCCTTGCCGGTTTCGCTGCCATCCAGATAAAGCACTGACAGGGTCACGACGGCGGGCCAGAATCCGCCGTCGGCAGCCGTCTGGTAGAGCGTCAGCGCCTTGCTCATGTCGGCGGGCACGCCCTGGCCGTCGCGATACAGTCCGGCCAGAAAATAGCAATTGCCGACGCCCTTGCCTGAGCTGATATAGTCTTCCATGGCCGTGAAAGAGGCCGCGTCCTTGGCCTGGCATCTTTTGTCGTAGTAGGCCAGCAGAAAGGCGTAGTCCTTGGCGTCGATCGCCTTTTGCAGGTCGGCGTTGAAATAGGGCGTGTTGAACGAATAATAGGGGGTAAAGCGTTGTGCCGGCATCGGCGCCCGTCCGCTGTTCGCCGCGTTGGAAGGCAAGGTTCCGTTGGCTGGCCGCCTGCCGAAGGCGTCCTGCTGGCTTTGCTGGAACATGCGCTGGCTGTTGCCAAGGTCGGCGGCGCTGGGCGCATTGGACGATTGCGCTTCGGCCCCGGTCGGCGATACCTCGCACAAGATCACAATGGCCAAGGCAGCCCAAAGCGCCGTACCGGCGTGATTCCTACCCATAACCGTACCCCCCATGGTCGTTACCGATGTCTATTTTGTCGGTATACGCATCAATGACATGACTGTAACAATCTGTCGAGATGACCGCGCGCCCTACAATAAGCAGGCAGAAAATTTTCCCGCTTGACATTTTCAAAATAATGCAAATTTACCCCTTTACGAAGGGGGATAAGTGCGCTATGGCACGCTCCCCTCTGAGGCGTACTGCGCCTCGATGCGGGGCCCGCAGGCCGATCTTATGCTCTTTCCGTCGGCGAAGGGCGAGCCGGAATACCGGCTCAAAACATAAAGCGTCTTTGGCCCCATACCCGGAGAGGATGTTGCCAAAAAAGAGCAGGCGCAAGGCAAACTCGGGCCCGGGTCGGGCCTTTCGGTAACCCTTAAGCGCGCAGAGACCCTCTGCATCCTTGACCACATTCAGGCGTCCCCGACGCCCTCATCTTCTATATTCCAAGGAAAAACGATGCCCCTGTCGTTCACCCAGAAGAAGCGGATTCGCAAGTCTTTCGGCCGGATCCCTGAAGCCATCCGCATGCCCAACCTCATCGAGGTGCAGCGCTCCAGCTACGAGCAGTTCCTGCAGCGCGACGTCCGTCCGGCCCAGCGCGCCGACGACGGCCTGGAAGCGGTGTTCAAGTCGGTCTTCCCGGTGAAGGACTTCAACGAGCGCGCCACGCTCGAATACGTGTCGTACGAGTTCGAAGAGCCCAAGTACGACGTCGAGGAATGCATCCAGCGCGACATCACCTATGCCGCGCCGCTGAAGGTCAAGCTCCGCCTGATCGTGTTCGAGAGCGACGAGGAAACCGGCGCCCGCTCGGTCAAGGACATCAAGGAGCAGGACGTCTACATGGGCGACATCCCGCTGATGACCGACAAGGGGACCTTCGTCGTCAACGGCACGGAACGCGTCATCGTCTCGCAGATGCACCGTTCGCCGGGCGTCTTCTTCGATCACGACAAGGGCAAGACCCACTCGTCGGGCAAGCTCCTGTTCGGCGCCCGCATCATCCCGTATCGCGGTTCGTGGCTCGACTTCGAATTCGACGCCAAGGACATCGTCTATGTCCGTATCGACCGCCGCCGCAAGCTGCCGGCGACGTCGTTCCTCTATGCCCTGGGCATGGACGGCGAAGAAATCCTGACCACCTTCTATGACGTCGTCCCCTTCGAGAAAAAGGATGCCGGCTGGGTCACGCCGTACAAGCCCGAGCGCTGGCGCGGCGTGAAGCCGGAAAGCGATCTGATCGACGCCGACACCGGCGAAGTCGTCGCCCAGGCCGGCACCAAGATCTCGGCCCGTACCGCCAAGAAGCTCGGCGACACCGTCAAGTCGCTGCTGCTGTCGCCGGACGCCCTGGTCGGTCGCTACCTGGCCCGCGATGCCGTCAACTACACGACCGGCGAAATCTACGCCGAAGCCGGTGACGAACTCGACGGCGCGGCTGTGAAAGCCTTGGAAGAGCAGGGCTTCACTACGGTCGACGTCCTCGACATCGACCACGTCACCGTCGGTCCGTACATGCGTTCGACCCTGCGCATCGACAAGAACTCGTCTCGCGAAGATGCTTTGTTCGACATCTACCGCGTCATGCGTCCGGGTGAGCCGCCGACGATCGAAGCTGCGGAAGCCATGTTCAACTCGCTGTTCTTCGAACTGGAGCGCTACGACCTGAGCTCGGTTGGTCGCGTCAAGATGAACATGCGCTTGGAGCAGGACGTCGCCGACACGCAGCGCGTGCTGCTCAAGGACGACATCCTGAAGATCCTCAAGATCCTGGTCGGCCTGCGCGATGGCAAGGGCGAAATCGACGACATCGACAACCTCGGCAACCGCCGGGTCCGTTCTGTCGGCGAACTGCTGGAAAA
>CAYULN010000023.1:0-4647 GCA_964445605.1 uncultured Caulobacteraceae bacterium
GGCGCGGTCGGCAACGTCGCCCTGGATCAGCAGGCACCGGCGGCCTTCCTTTTCGACGGCGGCCTTGGTCTCTTCGGCGTCTTGCGTCTCCTCGAGATAGACGATGGCGACGTCGGCGCCTTCGCGGGCGAACAGCACGGCCACCGCCCGGCCTATACCGGAATCGCCGCCGGTGATGATGGCGACCATATCCTGCAGCTTGCCGGAGCCCTTGTAATAGGGCGCATCATACATCGGCTTGAGCATCAGGTCGGCTTCATTTCCGGGTTTTTGGAGGTGTTGGCCGATCAGTGGCGGTTCCGGATATTTACGGGCTCCGGCTTGCATGGCCTTGGGTGGCGCCTCGGTTGGCATGCGCTTTTCGCGTTCGGCCAGGTCCTTCTGGATGCGGCGACCGTCGGTGGCGGTTTCGGCCGCCTCTTGCTGGTAATCGAGCGGGCTCATGGTTAATTCCGAAAAATGGGAAACGTACAATTGGGCGTGGTACGTTCCGGAAAATTACAGCTTGGCCTTGATGTCGTCGATCTTGGCCTTGTGGGCGGCCAGGGTCGGCAGGGTGGCCGTGGCGAAGTTCTGCAACTGGAGGCTCTGGCCGTTCTTGGAGAAGTCGCTGAACAGGTTGACCGCGTCATTGTGGGCGCTGGCCTGGGCGTCGACATAGGCCTTGTCGAAGTCGTCGCCCTTCTTGGCCAGGTCATCGACCTTGGCCTGTTCGTCGCTGCTGATCACCTTCGGCGGCACGATATTGGCGGCCTTGGCGGCGGCGTTGAGCTTGATGTCGGCGGCCTTGTGGTCGGCGATCATCTGCTTGGCGAAGGCGATGATGGTCGGGTTCTTCGACTTCTTGAGCGCCAGTTCGCTCGACTTGATCTCGAACATGCCGGCGTTCGACGCCTTGGTGACGAAATCGACCGGCGAGTCGACGGCGAAAGCAGCCGGGGCGGCCAGGATGAGCGGCGCCGCCAGCAGGGCGGCAAGGGGGGTCTTGAAGGACATGGAGGCTCTCCTCGGAAAAGGCCGCGCTTCCGCCCGAAACCCGGCAACCGGTTTTTTATCGGCGCATGGCTCTAAGAATTCGACGCGATCCACCGCTTACGGCATAAAAAGCGGATGCGGGATCAACAACTTATTGCCTATTGATATCCGCGCGCGGCCTTGCGGATGGGGCGGTTATCGCCGGCGGCGGTAGACTGGCGCAAAGGAGACACGCCATGAAACGCTACGAACATCTTCCCTGGGACATGGAAAGCGCCCTGGCGCTGGTCATCATCCTGATCGGCTGCCTGTTCTGGGGCGGTTATTCGCTGATGGTCCTGGTCAGCGAAGTGCCGGAACTGCTCAAAGGCCCGATGATGTAGTCGGTGCTAAGCTGCGGGAATATCCCGGGAAGTTTACTGGCCGAATCAGAGTCGCCGAGTTAGGGCGATTCTATGAAGCTAAAATTGTACGACGGCGCGTGGGTTGAGCTGGCCAAATTTGGCCCGCAAATTCTGGTTTTGGAATGTGCGGAAAGGCGGCTCTATCGGACCATGACTTTCCTCTATCGTGAGGACGGGCGGCCGGCTTCCGGCTTCAGTGACGCGCCGAAAATTCTATTGATTTATTCTCGAGGGTGCTTCCGCTTCCGCGCGGCATAAGGTTTCCAAGAAACTATTTCGCCTGAAATCGCCGGTTCGGGAGGTTTGCAAGGGCGTGGCGCGAGGATAAATCGCGCACTGGCATCAGCCAAGATGGTGCCCAGGAAAGGACTCGAACCTTCACGGCCGTTAAGCCACTGGCACCTGAAGCCAGCGCGTCTACCAATTCCGCCACCTGGGCACTTATCTAGGTGGTAAAACTTCGATGCTCGCACCGAAGGCGGCGACCTATAGGGGAAAGGATTTACGTGGTCAACGGCGGTGTTTATTTTTTTCCGCTTTTAAACAGAATTATCCCGAGCGGCCGGCCGCGAAGGAAGCGGCGTTATACCGCGTCGATCCCAAGCGCTTTCAGATATTCGGCCCTGATCACCTGTCGGCTGCCGTGGAAGTCGGCCCAGGGATCGCGTTTCTGCTTGGCCAGTCGTTCCGGCACGGTCTCGATGGTGAAATCGGCCGGTTTTAGATCGGCCGACAACTCGTCCCAATCGAGGAGCGTCGACACCGTCGCGCCTGGCCGCGCCCGCGCCGAAAAAGCCGACACCGCCGTCGCGGTCAGGTCGTTGCGCAGGTAGTCGACGAAGATCTTCCCCTTGCGCTTTTCTTTGCTCATATTGGCGATGTAGCGGTCCGAGCGGTCATGGGCCAAAGACTCCGCAAGGGCCCGGGCGAACGCCTTGACCGTCAGCCAGCCATATTTGCGCTGCATAGGCACGACCACGTGCAGGCCCTTGCCGCCGGTGGTTTTCAGGAAGCTTTGCAAGCCCAGCTCGGTCAGCCGGTCGCGCACCTCGGCGGCGGCCTCGACCACGTGCGCCCACGGCACCTCCGGATCGGGGTCGAGGTCGAAGATCATCCGATCGGGCTGCTCGGGTTTGTCGGCCTTGCAACCCCAAGGGTGGAGTTCGATGGCGCCCCACTGGATCAGGCTGACCAGGCCCTGTTCGTCCTCGATCATCAGATAGTCCTCGTCGCGGCCCTTCACCTTGATGCCGGTATCGAGGATATGCGGCTGGTCATGCGCCAGGTGGCGCTGGAAGAAGCACTCCGAGCCGATGCCCTCCGGACAGCGCACCATGCTGAGCGGCCGCCCGGCGACGAACGGCAAAATGTGCTCCGCGACCTGGTGATAATATTCCACCAGATCGAGCTTAGTGATGTCGGTATCGGGATAGATGATCCGGTCGGGATGGCTGATACGGATACCGGCCACCTCAGCATCGCCGCTTTTGCTCTTGGGCGCTTTACGCGGTTTGGACTCCACTTCCATCTCCGCCTCCTTCTCCGCCTGCTTGACGTCCATTTCCTGTTCGCGGACGATCTGCCGGGCCGGCTTGTCCTCCCTTATACCTTGGAAGGAGGGATGGCGCAGCCGCCCGTCCGGCGTCCATTCGGTGAATTCGACCTCGCAGACGATGTCCGGCTCGACCCAGGTCGCCTCGCGTTCGACCTCGCGCGGCACGGCGTCGAACGCCGAAGCCTGGCGCAAACGCTTGTCAAGCAGCCGCCGCAGAGCCACCGAGGTCACGCCGTCAAAGCCAGTACCGACCTTGCCGGCATAGACCAGCTTTTCCTCTTCGTAGTAGCCGAGCATCAGGGCGCCAATGCCTCGCGCCGCATGGGTCGGTGGCTTGAAACCGCCGATGACGAATTCCTGGCGCTTGTGACACTTGATCTTGAGCCACGACCGGTTGCGGCCGCTGCGATAGGGCGCATCGGCCCGCTTCGACACCAGACCCTCCAGGCCCAGCCGGCACACCTTGCCGATAAAACCGCTGTCCGAACTGAAGTGCTCGCTGTAATTGACCCGGTTGGCGAAATCACGACCTTCGAGCAGCGCCTTCAGCATCGCCTTGCGTTTCAGCAAGGGCAGGGCGCGTACGTCTTCACCATTCAGATGCAACAGGTCGAAAAGGTAGTATTGCAGATCACCGCTGAAACCGTCGCTCAAAGCCTTTTTGAGCGCGGTAAAGCTCGACACATTCTGGTCGTCCAGCGCCACGATTTCCCCGTCCAGGATGGCATCCTCGACGCCCAGCCCGGCCAGACGGTCGGCCAGGGCCTGGAACTTGTCCGTCCAGTCGAGACCATTGCGCGAAATCATCTGAACGACGTCGCCGACGATCACGGCCTGGGTGCGATAGCCGTCAAACTTGACCTCGTGCACCCATTCCGGGCCGTCCGGAACATCGTCACTCAGGGTCGCCAATTCCGGTTCGACGAAGCTCAGCGAGCTTGGCGCTTTTTTTTTACGCGGCGCGGGGTGCGGTTCCGGGGCGTGCGTTTCCGACGTCCGGTGCGCCGCGCCGCCTTTCCACACCTTGCCGGGGTGGGCGGCGATCTCGTCCATGGTCCGGCCGGAGACCACGCTGGTCATATTGTCTTCCAGCGCCACGTCACCGTGACCGTCGACGGCATCTTCGTCGCGGTGCTTGATCAGCAGCCAGTTATTGCGGCCCCGGTCTCCTTCGCGCGGTTTCATCCGCACCAGCGCCCATGACCCCTTGAGCCGTTCACCGTGCAGGATGAATTTCAAGTCGCCCTTCTTCAGGCCTTCGCGCGGATCGCCGACCGGCTCCCAGGTGCCTTCGTCCCACAGCATCACCGTGCCGCCGCCGTACTGGCCCTGCGGAATGGTGCCTTCGAACGCGCCGTACTTCACGGGGTGGTCCTCGACCTCGACCGCCAGCCGCTTGTCGGCCGGATCGAGGCTCGGGCCCTTGGTCACCGCCCACGACTTGAGCACGCCGTCCAGTTCCAGGCGGAAGTCGTAGTGCAGCCGCGTGGCGTCATGCTTCTGGATCAGATAGTGGAAGCCTTTGGTTTTCCCGACCTCGCCGCCGGGTTCCTGGGTCTTGCTGAAATCGCGCTTTTCGCGATAGCGTTCGAGTGAATCCGCCATAACTTAGCTCGCTTTCTTGCGTTTCCGAGACGCTGGCTTGTCTTGGTTTGCCGCAGGTTTGGGGGCCGCCTCCGGCTCCTTGAGGCTCTTGCGCAGCGCGTCCATCAG
>CAYULN010000024.1:0-2940 GCA_964445605.1 uncultured Caulobacteraceae bacterium
TCGACCACCAGGGTCTGACCGCTGATGAAACCGGCCTCCTCCGACAGCAGAAAATGCACCAGATGGACGATATCGCTCAGTTCACACAGGCGCCCGAGCGGCGTTCGCCGGACGATCTGATCAAGCTGCTTGTCGTCCAAGCCTTCGGACAAAGCGGTTTTCATATAGCCTGGCGCCACCGAATTGACCGTAATGCCCAGCCGTCCAACTTCACGCGCCAGGGCACGAGTAAAACCATCCATCCCGGCTTTCGACGCCGCATAGGCGCTCAGGCCGGTATAACCGCGCAAGCCGGTGATAGACGAAATGTTCAGGACACGGCCGGATTTGCGTGACTTCATCATCTGCCGCAGCCCGGCCCGGGCCAGGCAGATAGCGCCCGTCAGATTGACCTGAAGCACGCGTTCGATATCGGTCACCGGCAGGGTCGACAAAATGCCTTCGACCGACATGCCGGCATTGTTGACGATCCCCCACAAACGCTGACCTTCGAAAGCGGCGACCGCCTCCGACACGTAGTTTTCAATGGCTGCCGTCTCGCCCATATCGACAGCAAACCAGGCGAATTTGCCACCATGGACATCCTTTAGGGCCTGCAGATCGTCATTGAACGTCGTACTGCAGCCGGCGACGCCGTAGCCACGCGCCAGCAGGTCACGCGCCAGCGCCAGGCCGAGCCCCCGGCTCACCCCGCTGATCAGCAGCCATTTCGACGCGATGTCGCTCATGTCCTCAGCTTCTTGCCCGTCATCCCGATATCGAGCGCCTCTACAAATCGCAGGGATGCCGGACGAAAGGCGCGCGGCAGGCTCGCCAAATGGGCCCGAATCAGATTGGTTAACTCGTCAACCTGACCAGAAAAAGGTTTCAAAAGGATATCCGCTGTCAGGATGTGGCCCGTAATCGGGTTTGGCTTGGCCAAAATGCGCACATCCTGTATAAACGAAAGTTCTAACAGTAACGATTCGACACTTTCCGGATAGACTTTTACGCCCCCGACATTGACCATCGAATCGGCGCGGCCCTTGAACAGGACGCGGTCCTCGGTTAGTTCAACCACATCGCCCGTGTCCCAGGTCTGCGCCTTGGCCAAATCGGAGGCTTGCGGATTAGCAACTTGTAAGTTGCCTGTTTCCGAAATAGATAATTGCAGTTTATTCAATGGCTTACTTAGCCAGGCCCGTGGAAAGCCGGCGCGGCCGTCGCTGACCGAAAAAACCGTACCCGCTTCGGTGGTCGCATAGATATGGCGGATATGCGCTTCTGGAAACCTTGCGCGCAAAGCGTCCAGGATCGGCTGATCGGCCGCTTCCCCGCCCAGCGTAACGCTTTTCAGCATCAGCGGCCGATCGCCCAGGGCCATCAGGAAGGCGCGCCAGAAGGTCGGCGTCGCCGAAATATTCCTCACCTGCGTCATGACGGCCAGATCGGCCATTTCGCCGACACTGGCACCATAGGTCGGCGCGACCAGATCATGTCCGCCGATCATGGCCGACAGGATCACCTGGACTCCCGCAAAGCTCCCTGGATTGAAACTGAGCAGCCAACGCGCGCGTTCCGACCCTTCCTTTCCGCTGGAAATTTTCGACGCCAAACGGCTCAGGTCGTGGGTCACCCATTTAGGCTTACCGGTCGTACCGGAGGTCTGCAAATGGACCGACTCCGGTAGGGCCGGCATCATTTCTGGAGAAGAAGAATTATCGCGCAGTAACCAGACCGCCTCACCGGCCTGGGCGGCAAGGAGGCCCTCTATAACGCCTTTTACGCCGGTCTGACCGACGTCAATGACACCGGCCCTACCGCGAAAATCCTGGATAGAAAAAGATTTCCCGTCCTCGATCAAAACAAATCCGGGATTCAGGAAACTTTCCGCCATGGCTAGTCGCCGAACAACTTGGCCAGTTCGCCCGCCGTATGGAAAAGGACAAATCCATTGGCGAAAGGAGTCATACCGGTCTTTTCCTCCAGACTGACCACCAGCGTCGCCAGGTCGAGACTGTCGATGTCATAGGGCCCGTTCAGCAGCAAAGTGTCGGCATTGATCTCGCCGGTCGTCGCACCCTTGTCGCGGAGGATCTGCATCAGTTCATCGTGGATTAGGCTGAGAGCGAACATCAGGCTAAAAATTCCTTGAGGGCGCGGACGACTTCGCCCGGCGCTTCCATATGCGGTAGATGGCCGGCACCTTGGATAATGTGAATTGGAGCGCGCGGCGGCAGACGATGTCCAGCCGGCATCGGAATCAGCCGGTCGTGGTCACCCCACATTACCATTACGGGCACACGGATCTTCGACCAGTCGAAACCTTCCGGCGATAACGCTAGACCATAGGTCTTGGCCTGGCCGAGTAGTTTTTTCAACGCATCGTTCCGGGCGGCATCGCCGGCCGCCTCGGCTAACGACCGCATCAAGGACGGCAAAAGATTTTCGCCACGCGGTCCCAGCAGATGCCGCGCCAGCCCCTCGGCTTGGCTTTGATCGCTCAAAAAAGCATCCAGCGTATCATGATGGAATTCACCGCCCAGCCCCGCCGGTGACACCAAACCCAACGAAGCGGCCCGTTCAGGATGCGCCAAGGCAAAGCCGAGCGCGATCTTGGCCCCCATCGAATGGCCGACCAGATGCGCTTCACCGATATCGAGCACATCAAAGGCTTCTTCGAGCCAATCGGTCATGAATTTCAGCGACGCTTCGCCAACATCCGCCGCACTTCGTCCATGTCCCGGAAGATCGAGTGCGATCAGCCGATACTCGGCCGCCAGCGGCACCAGGCAAAGCTGCCAGGTTAAGAGATCGGCCCCGAAACCATGCAAAAACAACAGGGTTGGCGCATCCGCCTGCCCCATCTCAAGATAGCTTAAATCGCCATGGCTATGCGTCCGGCATAGCGACAGAGCAATCTTGCGCGACGATTTGACGGCGGCCATGGCGCTCATGCCA
>CAYULN010000025.1:0-16107 GCA_964445605.1 uncultured Caulobacteraceae bacterium
GTTGCGTTTGGCCCCCTTGCCACTAGATAGGCCTCCTGTCAAAAGCTTAAATCAGCCCCGGCCTCAATTTTTTTTGCTGAGGTTTTTCGAGCCTCTTCTTCGACCTGTTCATGACCGCCAGTCCAAACCCCAGCCCAGCCCACGCCGTCCGAGTTGTCCCGCCCAAAGGCAAGATCGGTGGCCGGATCGCCCTGCCCGGATCGAAGTCGATCACCAACCGGGTGCTGCTGATCGCCGCCCTGGCGCACGGCAAGAGCCAGATCAGCGGTGCATTGAAGAGTGACGACACCACATATATGGCCCGCGCCCTAGGCCAGTTGGGCGTAAGCGTCACGGACACCGGCGACACCGATTTCGGGGTTGAAAGCACAGGGACTCTGGCACCATCCCAGGCGCCGCTGTTCCTCGGCAATGCCGGCACGGCGGTGCGGTTTCTCACGGCGGCGGCGGCCCTGATCAAGGGCACAACGGTGCTGACCGGCGACGAGCATATGCAAAAGCGGCCGATCGCGCCTCTGGTCGAGGCCCTGAACGCGGCGGGCGTCGAGGCGTCGGCCCCGACCGGCTGCCCGCCGGTGACGGTGACCAGCCAGGGCGGCTTCGCCAACCGGACCATCGAGGTCGACGCCAGCCTGTCCAGCCAATACGTTTCGGCGCTGATGATGGCCGGCGCCCAGGGTGCCGGGCCGCTGCGCCTGTCGGTCAAGGGCGGCGATATCGGGGCGCGCGGCTATATCGACATCACGGTCGACTGCATGCGGTCGTTCGGCGCCGATATCCTCCAGACTGGCGCTCTGAGCTGGGAGATCGGCAACACCGGCTACGTGGCGCGCGACTACTGGGTCGAGCCGGACGCGTCGGCCGCCACCTATGTTTGGGGCATCAATGCGCTGCTCGGCGCCGAGATAGACATCGGCATCCGGCCCGGCGACATGATGCAGCCGGATGCCAAGGCCTATGACTTCATCAGCCAGTTTCCCAACCTGCCGGAAGTGATCGACGGCAGCCAGATGCAGGACGCCATCCCGACCCTCGCCGTGCTGGCGGCATTCAACAACCACCCGGTCCGTTTCGTCGGCATCGCCAATCTGCGCGTCAAGGAATGCGACCGCATCAATGCCGTGGCGACGGAACTGAACCGCATCCAGCCTGGCCTGGCGCAGGAAATCGGCGACGACCTGCTGGTGACACCCGACCGCAGCCTAATCGGCAAAACGGTGAAAGCCGATATCGAGACCTATCACGACCATCGCATCGCCATGTCTTTCGGGATGGCGGCCCTGGTGATCGACGGCCTCCGGATTCTCGACCCGGGCTGCACGGCCAAGACCTATCCGGGCTACTGGCGCGACCTGGCAAGCGTCGGCGTCGAGACGGCGTTCGAGTAGGCTGGCAAGACAGGGTGTTTTGCTTTAGACTGGCGGCATGTATCCGGGGGGTAATCATGTTCGTCAAAGTCCTGACGGTGGCCGCGGCCGCCACCATGCTCGTCTTCGCCTGTCCCGCCGCCGCCGCGCCTAAGCTCAAGGCGCCGCCGGCCGGCCGGGGGATCGTCGTCGTCGAACTGATCAATCCGGGTTTTCGCGGAGAGGGCAATCCCGGGTACACCATCGTCGCCGCCCGGCACGACCCGAAGAGCGACGCCTATATTCAGGAATCGACCATCCGGAGCTTTCCGGTTTTCCACGATCCGGTATCGGGCCGCTATTTCATGATCGACGACGTGCCGGCCGGTCAGGACCTGATCTGGGGGTTCAACGTGCAGGCCGGATGGCAGATACGGTTTGACGCCGGCGCGCCGCATTTCACCGTGCCGGACGGCGGTTATGTCTTTGTGGGTGCTATTGACGGCATGCTCAACTATACGCGCGTCGATGCGGCTGTGCAGGCTGGAAATTTGCCCAGGGTGCTGAACAGCTCCAACCCGCTGACGGCGCAATGCGGCCAGACGATTATCGGCTACACACCGCCGGCCGACCTGACGACCGATTTCGCCGATGCCAGCCGCTTCCTTACCCAGAGCTTGGGGGAAGGCGCCAAGCTGCAGGTGGCGACGGTGGAAATCGCGCCTTTCGAGGCCAAGCTGACGGGCGGGTGGGTCGAGGCGCCGACCCACAGGTGCTTCGAAAAGAAACCCTGAGGTCGATCAGTCGAGCTTGAGCCTGCCCAGGTCGGTAGCGAGGTTCTGAAATCCCTGCTGTTTCAGGGTAAAGTCGCCACGCGTATTGTCGAAATCCTTGATGATCGGATTGACGCCGATCGGCGAACCGCCGACCTGGCCGGAATTGACATAGCTGCCCAACGCCCGCAGGTGCACCTCCTCGATGGTCTTGAGCAGGGCGCGCATATTGCCGTCATAGCCGGCGAAGCGGAACAGGATCTTGTTGTGGTCGGTGACGAAGGCGTGGAAGGCCTCGGCGTCATGGGCCAGCCGCAGCGCTTCCGACGGCTTGGCGAACTGCTTGCACTCGCTCTTCAGGATGGCGCAGTTGATCATGAAGTCGGCGGGCAGGTCGACCAGCTTGTAGGCGAACTTCAGGCGGAAATATTTGTCGCCGAAGTCCATGTGTTGGTGGTTGAAGGTGTAGACCACCTCGTCGATCTTCTTGAAGAAGTCGTCCATCTGAGGGGTGGCGTCGGCAATGGCCTTGTGCACGGCCTTGCGCGCCGCTTCGGCTTTGTCGCGAAGCAGGCGGCGGTTGTAGCAACGCACATCCCAAGACAAGATATTCATGGCAGCCCCAGCGGATAGGTTGACTTTAGCGCGCTTTGGAGGCTTTTCAAACGCACCCGCCCCTCGAGCGGGTCCTTTTTACACCGATCGTGGCATATTAACCATTGTTAATGCGCCTATCCTGGTTGCTGCCAAATCATGATCCGTGAAGCCCTCGACGCGTTGGACGGCCAGCCTTTGCGAATTCTTGGCAAGGGTAAATCCGCAAATATTGATAGCAGTACCGACTATGAGGATATTTGGCTTGTTGGTGGAAACGCGTCGGTCCACCTTTCTGTCGACATGGATACCGACGAAATCCTGATCGCCGTCAGCAATCCACCAGAAGATGCCTGTGCCATCAATGAGCTTGCCGAATTCAGCGGGAAACCATTTGGTTGGTACTGGACGTGTGAAAACTCTCAGGGCTACCAAGACATGATAATCATTGCCGTAGATGGAATAGATCCGAAATTTGCTTTCATCGCTATAGCGTCTAATATTTTCATCAAAAAATTGATGGCTTTGTAGCTCTTTAAGTGTACCCATTCGCCGCGCCGCCTCCCACCGATACTCGAATGCCGAATAGCCCTCTTCTCATCGCCTTTGACGGACCGGCCGCTTCCGGCAAGGGAACCCTGGCCTCGGTCATCGCCGCCGATTATGGCTTGCCGTTTCTCGACACCGGCCTGCTCTATCGCGCCATCGGCCACCTGGCCCATCATCAAAACGTCTCTCACGAAGAACGCGAAGCCTTGGCGGCGCTGGCGCAGTACATCGACCCCAATCTCTTGGCCCATGACGCCTTGCGCGGTCGCGAAGCCGGCGAGCGCGCCTCACAGGTCGCCGCCGTGCCGGAAGTGCGCCAGGCGTTGAAACAGTTCCAGATCGACTTCGCCCACCAGCCCGGCGGCGCCGTGCTCGACGGCCGCGACATCGGCACGGTCATCGCCCCGGACGCCAAGGTGAAGCTGTTCGTCACCGCCGCGCCGGAGGTCCGCGCTCGCCGGCGCTGGTTGCAGCTTTCCAAGCTCGATCCGGCCCTGGCCTTCGAGGATGTGCTCGAAGATATCCGCGTCCGCGACGCCCGCGACTCCGGCCGGTCGGCGGCGCCTTTGGAAATGGCGAAAGATGCGCTCTTGCTTGATACGTCAGACTTGGATATAGAAGCCGCCATCGCGGCTGCGCGATCCCTTGTGAAAGACCGCTCTGGCTCTTGAAGCCAAATCCCCCGGCGGCCGGCGAGGCAAACCCACAAGAGACGCCCCGGGCGGGGACTCCCGCCGCAGCACACCCTCCACCCGTCACGGGTTCACAATATCGATAAAGCCGCACCCCCGCGCACCTTCCCCAGAGGCAATACGCCTCCGTTTGGCTTTGGGGACATCAAGGACCGGGACACGCGCCGACACAACAAAGAGACTACATGAGCGATTACAATCCCTCGCGCGACGATTTCGCCGCGCTCCTCGACGAAAGCCTCCAGGGCCGCGACATGCTCGAAGGCCAGGTCGTCCACGGCCTGATCGTCAGCGTCGAGAAGGACTATGTCCTGGTCGACGTCGGCCTGAAGACCGAAGGCCGCATCCCGCTGAAGGAATTCGGCTCCGAAGCCTCGGCCCTGAAGGCCGGCGGCACGGTCGAGGTCTATCTCGAGCGCGTCGAGAACGCCATGGGCGAAGCGGTCATCAGCCGTGAAAAGGCCCGCCGCGAGGAAGCCTGGACGCGCCTGGAAGCCATCTTCAACCGCGGCGAGCCGGTGATGGGCACCATCGTCGGCCGCGTCAAGGGCGGCTTCACGGTCGATATGGACGGCGCCTCGGGCTTCCTGCCGGGTTCGCAGGTCGATATCCGTCCGGTGCGCGACATCGCCCCGCTGATGGGCAAGGAACAGCCCTTCGCCATCCTCAAGATGGACCGTCCGCGCGGCAATATCGTCGTGTCACGTCGCGCCATCCTGGAAGAAGCGCGTGCGGAGCAACGCACTGAGCTCGTAGGCCAATTGGCCGAAGGCGAAATCCGTGACGGCGTCGTCAAGAACATCACCGACTACGGTGCGTTCGTCGACCTGGGCGGCATCGACGGCCTGCTGCACGTCACCGACATGTCGTGGAAGCGCGTCTCGCACCCGTCGCAGGTCCTCAACGTCGGCGACCAGGTCCGCGTGCAGATTATTAAAATCAACCCGGACACCCAGCGCATCAGCCTCGGCATGAAGCAGCTGCAGTCCGACCCGTGGGAAAACGTCGACCAGAAGTATCCGGTCGGCGGCAAGTTCTCCGGCCGCATCACCAACATCACCGACTACGGCGCGTTCGTCGAGCTGGAATCGGGCGTCGAAGGCCTGGTCCACGTCTCGGAAATGTCCTGGACCAAGAAGAACGTCCATCCGGGCAAGATCGTCTCCACCTCGCAAGAGGTTGAGGTCGTCGTCCTGGAAGTCGATGCCTCGAAGCGCCGCGTGTCGCTGGGCCTGAAGCAGGCCCAGGAAAACCCGTGGGAATCGTTCGTTCGCCAGCACCCGGTCGGCTCGACCATCGAAGGCGAAGTCAAGAACGCCACCGAATTCGGCCTGTTCGTCGGCTTCGAAAACGACATCGACGGCATGGTCCACCTGTCGGACCTCGACTGGAACGTGCCGGGCGAAGAAGCCATCGGCAAGTACAAGAAGGGCGACGTCGTCAAGACCAAGGTCCTCGACGTCGACGTCGAGAAGGAACGCATCAGCCTGGGCATCAAGCAGCTCGGCAGCGATCCGATGACCGGCGACACCTTCAAGAAGGGCCAGACCGTCACCGTGACCGTCACCGAAGTCACCTCGGGCGGCATCGAGGTCAAGTTCGGCGAGGACAACGCGCCGATGTCGACCTTCATCCGCAAGTCGGACCTGAGCCGTGACCGCAACGAACAGCGTGTCGAACGCTTCGCCGTCGGCGACCGCATCGACGCCCAGGTGACCAATGTCGACAAGGCGGCCCGCAAGGTCTCCGTGTCGATCAAGGCCCTGGAAATGGCCGCCGAAAAGGAAGCCATCGAACAGTACGGCTCGCAGGACTCGGGCGCTTCGCTCGGCGACATCCTGGGCGCCGCGCTGCGCGATAAGGTGAAGGAATAAGAGGTAGGCGAGGGGTCTCGGACCCCTCGACCCCGAAACATTAAGCCGGTGCGGACATCGCACCGGCTTTTTTGTGTCAGCGGGCCGGCCGAAAACCACATGACATTTTTAGGCGGAAAAGGGTCTATACAAGCCAGACCCAAGAGGAGCCCAGCCATGCCTAAGAACACCATCTGCCTGTGGTACAACCATGACGCCGAAGCCGCCGCGAACTTCTACGCCGAGACGTTTCCCGACAGCAAAGTCACTGCCGTGCACAAGGCGCCGTCGGACTTTCCCGGTGGCAAGGCCGGGCAGGTCCTGACCGTCGAGTTCACGGTCTTCGGCATTCCCTGCCTCGGCCTCAACGGCGGGGATTTCTTCAAACAAACAGAGGCTTTCTCCTTCCAGATCGCCACCGACGACCAGGCGGAAACCGACCGCTACTGGAACGCCATCGTCGGCAATGGCGGCCAGGAAAGCGCCTGCGGCTGGTGCAAGGACAAGTGGGGCCTGTCGTGGCAGATCACGCCGCGCGTCCTGACCGAGGCCATGGCCCAGGGCGGCGACGTCGCCAAACGCGCCTTCGACGCCATGATGGACATGGGCAAGATCGACGTCGCCAAGATCGAGGCGGCCGTCCGGGGCTGAGATGCCAAACCGAACCAAAAAGCCGGCGCGGGCCACCGCACCGGCTTTTTTTATGCCCGCGAAAGTGGTACGGTATAGCAAAACAAGATGGGGGGATTAAATGGCCGGGATTGTCAAAGGCTTCGCCGCTGCATTGGTTGCACTGGCCGTAACCGCAGGTCATGCCGGCGCCCTTACCGTTCCCCCACCCCCTGTTCTACCCGAGCCAAACTCCGAAGCCTGGGCCCTCTTCCAATGGCCGCAGTTGGCGCAACGCGACGGCAACCATCTGCTGGTCATGAACCACGGCGGCGGTAAGTTCAGCAACAAGGCCGCTGTCCTCACCGACGGTGTCGGAGAGTGCCAGACCTACCGCTTTGCCGGCGCGCTGCGGCTGTTCGACGCCCATACCCGCCGTCTCGAGCCGGTGGCGGAGCTGTTGTGCCTGACTGCCGAAGGTTCGCAGCACGCCCTGGTGCGTGACGACGGCTCGCTGTTGACCGGCCGAAAGCTCACCGCTTCGGCCGACGGACACTATGTTTTTATCGAAGCCCGGCACCGGTGGAGCGAGGACGATAGCGGCAAGCCCATCGATCTCGGTCAAGTGGCTGAAATCGAGAAATGGACCTATGGCGGCGGCGGTGGCGGCGGGCCGTTCAAAGTGGTTTGCCGGCAATCGCGGCCGGACGGGCCGGCCGATTTCCGCGCCCTTTGCACCGACCCCAAGACCGGCCAAAGCTTCGACGCCCGGTTCGCCGCCACCGACCCGGCCAAGCCGGATAACGGCTACAAGGCATGGCGTCTGTACAATCTCAGTACGCCATCTGACGACAAGCGCTACTACATGACCGACAGTATAATAATTTCCTTCAGCAATGCCAGCGATCCCTTCGTTGCCGCCGCCGCCGAAGCCAAGGCGATTGCCGCGCATCCGGGTCTGGTGCGGCGCGACGGCCCGGAACTGGTTCTGCTCGACAAAGGGCACGAGAGCCGGCGACTGCGTGATGACGGCTGCGAGTACTGGTATTTCGGACGCAGCGCAGCCCTTTACGATGCCCGTACCGGGACGAAGAGTCCAGTGGCGGAAATCGACTGCCGACAAGGTGAATTCAGTCTGACTGCCCTCGCGCCGCCTTACGCGCCGCCGCAGTTCGCCTACCAGCACTATGCCGTTAGCGACGACGGCAAGACCCTGATAATCGGCTATGGTTCGACCGACATTATCGACTGGCAAAGCCGTAAGGTTTTGCTGAACTATCCGCATCGTTGCGACAGCATGACCGTGCGCGGCAGCGATCATTTCTCGGCCCGGTGTGAAACGGACAACGGGCCGGACGGCAAGCTAACTGTCGATTTCGATCGCGACGGCGGCGGGACCTGGGCCGTCACCGAACGGCCAAAGAACTGATCGGTCAGCGTTTTTTCTTTTTCGGCCGGCTGGCCGCCCAGGCGCAGGCTTCGCCGAACAGTTCAGAAAGCGTCGTCGCATCGATCACGGGCAGGCGTACCAGCACGGCCGGATAGCCGCGATAATGGGGGTCGTCGAAAAAGGCGTCCGGCGACGCTTCGATCAGCAGTTCCTTGCGGTCGAGCGTGCAGCTGACGGCCAGAACCTCGATATTGGGCCGGCGCGGCTGGCGCGGCGTGTCGCGCTGCATGAAGGTCCAGGCGATGCCGCGTTCGGAATGGCAAAAGATCAGCCGGTCCGGCGTGGATTCATCCGTCACGCCGGGCAGGGCTAAGGCGATGGATCGCGTCTGGGCGCTGTCGACCATGGCGCGACCGTAGCACAGGCTGGCGGGAAACCCCAATATCGGCGATCAGGGCCAGCGGCGCGTGTCACCGGCAGCCGGCTCCGGGTCTTCCGGCGGCGCCAGGGCGGCCAGGCGCTGGTCGAGGATCGGCAGCCATTGGGCCAGGGCGACGTTATGGGCCTGCCATTCCTTCTCGGTTTCCGGTGTGCGCATTTCGCGGCCGCAGGTTTGCGTCACGACGGTTTCGATGACCTTCAAAGCCTTGGCCATGCGTTCGGCCTCGGCGACGGTCTTCGGGTCCGGCAGGGCTTCGAAGGCGCGCAGGATTCGTTCGGCCTGGTCGCGCATGCGCTGGGCCTGGTGGTGGCGGAGCGCGCGGCGCTGTTCATCGGTGGCGAGGGGGAGGTCATGTGCGTTTGTCATGGGTTTAGGGTAGCCATGACCAAACGGGCGGGGATTAATTCCTTGTTTTCAATATGTCCTGAAGCGGCAGGCCGCGAAAATCGGCTGGTTGACCGCACCGCGACCGGGGCATAAGTTCCGTCGCCAGAGGGAGGACACGATCATGAAAGCGCTGTATCTCGCCGTTATCGGCCTGCTGAGTGTATCCGCCGCCGAGGCCCAGACCTACAAAGCGCCGCCCCGGCCGGTGCGCGATCCGCACACGCCGGGCTACGTCAAGGCCACCGAGCTGCCCGACGGCCAGGTGCCGGGCGCCGACAGCAACGGCAACTTCGTCATCGGCCCGACCCATGCGCCGGCGCCGGAAATGACGACGGCCGCCGATACGCCGCGCGGCACGATCTACACCTTCGTGATGAACTCGACCGACAGCAAGATCTATCCCGGCATCACGCGCGATCCCGGCACCTTCGGCACGCCGGACCCGGCCGATCCGGCGAAACTTGTCGTCACCACCAGCCACCCGGCGCCCTATACGCGCAAGGTGACCGTCTACGTGCCGCAGCAGTATGTTCCCGGGACGCCGGCGCCGTTCATCGTCGGCATGGACGGCCCCGATCCGGCGCTGTTCACCGCGCTCGACACGCTGATCGCGCAAAAGCGCGTGCCGGTTATGATCGCCATCTCGGTGGCCAATGGCGGCGGCGACGCGCAGGGCAGCCAGCGCGGCTTGGAATACGACACGATGTCCAGCCGTTACGCCGAGTTCATCGAAACCGAAGTGTTGCCGCTGGTCGAAGCGCAATACCATGTCCGCCTGACCCGCGATCCCGACGGCCGCGCCAGCATGGGAACCAGCTCGGGCGGGTCGTGCGCCCTGATCATGGCCTGGTACCGCAACGACCTGTACCACCGCGTCCTGACCTATTCCGGCACCTTCATAAATCAGCAATGGCCGTCCGATCCGCAGACGCCGCACGGCGCCTGGGGATTCCACGAAACGCTCATTCCCAATAGCCCGAAGAAGCCGATCCGGCTGTGGATGATGGTCGGCGACCGCGACCTGTACAATCCCAATGTCATGCGCGACGGCATGCACGACTGGGTGGTCGCCAACGAAAACATGGCCAAGGTCCTCACCGCCAAGGGCTACGACTACCAGTTTGTCTTCGCGCGCAATGCCGGCCACGGCGACCGGGCGGTGAAGCAGCAGACCCTGCCCGAAGCGCTGGAATGGCTGTGGAAGGGATATACGCCGTCCGGCAATTGACTGCCTGCTGACAATTCCTAGCCCCTGAAGACGCGCCCGTTGCCGTTCGACACGCAGTCCTGGGGCAACCGCTACGGCCAGCTGATCGACCCGTTCGGCATTCTGTGGGCGGTTAACGAGGCCAGGGCCGGCTGAGACCGTTTGCGGTAAAGCGGTTGCGGGAACCCGGACGGTCTTTTTTCCTAACCGCCCATTGTCAAACGCTTTTTCATCGGCGAGGTCATTTTTTCAACCCCCGGACACCGGTGTCCGGAGGTTTTTGTGCCCTGCGCCATAAATATTAACGATGTTACCGGTATCAGTGCGTTAATTTTTCACCAACCCCTTGAACCGTTTTGAATTTTCGATCATGGTGCGCCCCGATGACCGTTCACTTGTTGGGGGAGACCAGCCGATGCTGAAATCCGAGCTCATTGAGCGCCTCGCTTCCGAGTACCCGCACCTGACGCAAAAAGACGTCGAACGCGCCGTTAACCTGATTCTCGAGTCCATGATCGAAACCCTGGAACAGGGCGGCCGCGTCGAACTGCGCGGTTTCGGCGCCCTGTCGGTCCGCTCCCGCCCCGCCCGCGCCGGCCGCAACCCGCGCACCGGCGAAAGCGTCAAGGTGCCGGCCAAGCACGTACCGTTCTTCAAGAGCGGCAAGGAGCTGCGCGAGCGCCTCAACCTGAACGGCGACGACAACGACTAGTCTGCGTAAATCGGGGGATTTTTCAGCGGCTTTTAGGGAGAAGGGCGCATGAGCATCGTATCCGAATTCAAGACCTTCATGATGCGCGGCAATGTCGTCGACCTGGCGGTCGGTGTGGTCATTGGCGGCGCGTTCGGCAAGATCGTCACCTCATTGGTTGACAACATCATCATGCCGCCGATCGGCTATCTGACGGGCGGGATCGATTTTTCCAACAAGAAGCTGATCCTGGTGCCCGCGGTCGGAAAGACCGCAGAGGTCGCCATCGCCTATGGCGTCTTCATCAACACAATCATCCAGTTCCTGATCATCGGCGCCGCCATCTTCCTGGTGGTCAAGGCGATCAACAAGCTGATGCCGCCACCACCTCCACCACCGCCCGCCGACACGCCCAGCCAGGAAGAGCTGCTGGCCAATATCCTGGCGGAACTGAAGAAACAGAACGCGAAATAAAAGAAAGGCCGGGATCGCTCCCGGCCTTTTGTTTTGATCAATCAAACAAGGTCGCCAGGCCGATCACCTCGATATCCGGCGCCGTCGTGCGGTACACCGGGATCTCCGTCATATAGCGGCTCAGGCGGCCCTTGTCGCGATAGCGGCTGGCGAAGGCCTCCGGGTCGAACAGGTCGCCGACCATGTCGATCAGCTCGCCATGCAGGAAGACGCCGCCGCGCGCGCCCAGGGTGAGGGCGACGTCCGACGCCGTCGACGCCAGCCAGCCCATGGCCAGGTTGATGGCCCGCAAGGCCCGGTTTTCGCCGGCCGCCGCCGCCGCGATCACTTCCTCGGGCGCCATCGGACGAATTTCGTCCTTGTCGATCTCGGTCAGGGCGGTGAAGATGTCGACCAGGCCCGGCAGGGACACGGCGCGTTCCCGCGAGACATGGCCCTTATATTTGCGGCTCATCCATTGCAGCACGTCGAATTCGGTCTGACTGGTGATCGGCAAGTCGGAATGGCCGCCTTCGCAGGGCATGGCGGTGTACCCGCCCATACCGTCCGGCGCCAGACCGGACATGCCCAAACCGCGATGGGTGCTGATCAGGGCAATCACCTGTTCGTCCAGAGATTCGCCGCCGCACACCTTGATCTTTTCGTCTTCCGCCAGGTGCGGGATGGCTAGGGCCTTGGCGACGCAGTCATTGACCAGGTTCAGGCGCTGGACCTCAAGGAATTCGCGCATGGCGGAGCGGCTGATGCGAAACGCGTGGTTGGGCATGGCCATGACGCCATGCTCTTCCCAGCCGCCGGCCGAGATCGCCGCGCCGCTCAAGGTCGGATTGCCGTGGGCCTGGAGGAAATCGGTGATGGCCGATTTGAATTCGTCGAGGCTGTCGCAAGCATAGCGCGTGGTGGTTTCCGGCCGCTCGCCTTTCGGTGCCAGGGCCAGTTTCATGTAAAGGCCGTTGCTGATGTCGCTAAGCAGGACCTGGTTCATGTGAATCCCTTAAAAATCCTGAGTTTCCCGATTTTTGCTTTTGTACGTCTTTTTTAAACACACCAAAAATTAAGATTAAATTCTTGATTTTTATTAAAAGCCCAACGATTTACACCCAACGAAACTTGTGTGGGATTTCATGACGGTCGCGGCCAAAATCTGTGGTCTTTCCACGCTGGAGACGGCGCGGGCGGCGCGCGACGGCGGCGCGGCCTATCTCGGCTTCATGCATTTCGAGCGGAGCCCGCGCCATCTGAGCCTGGCCGACATGGCAGCGTTGATGCGAGCGATTCGGGCGGAACCGGGCGCACCGTCATTGGTCAGTGTGCTGGTCGATCCGGATGACGGGCTGCTGACGGCGGTGCGTGACGAGGTAAAACCCGATTTGATTCAATTGCATGGCAAGGAAAGCCCGGACCGGGTGCGCGATATCCGGGCGCATTTCGGTATGCCGGTGATCAAGGTGCTGAGCATATCGGAAGCGGCCGATCTGGCGCGGGCGGACGAATATGTTCCGCACGCGGATTACCTGATGTTCGACGCCAAGCCGCCGAAGGACGCGACGCGGCCGGGCGGGTGGGGCCTGAGTTTCGACTGGACGCTGCTGCGCGGTTTCGAGGGCGGCAAGCCGTGGTTTCTGGCCGGTGGTCTGACCGCGGACAATGTGGCGGAGGCGGTGCAGATCAGCGGCGCCAAGCTGGTCGATGTGTCGTCCGGGGTGGAATCGGCGCCGGGCGTCAAGGACCCGGCGCGCATTTCGGCCTTCCTTCACGCCGTAAAGTCGCTATAACGCCAATTCTTTTCAGCCCCGGAAGGGAATGACGGAGCCTTCGTCATTGTTTCCATGGCAGGATTTTTCGCCTTTGACCGCCCATGTCAAGGACGCGAAGCGCCGCCTTCGGCGGTAAATCCTTGACATGGTCGGTCACAAGGCGACACGCTCCACCATGGAAAGAATGCCGTAATTTCAATGGTCTAGGTTTGGGCCGTTCGAGAGGAAGACTAAAGTGAGCGACGCTGTCGTCAGACCCAACGCCTACCACCAGCCCGACGACAAGGGCCGGTTCGGTCAATTCGGCGGTCTCTTCGTGCCAGAGACCCTGATGCCCCTGGTGCTGGAGCTGAACGAAGCGTGGCAAACCGCCAAGAACGATCCCGCTTTCTGGGCCGAATATCATTCGCTGCTGAAGTTCTTTGTCGGTAGGCCTAGCCCGCTCTATTTCGCCGAGCGCCTGACCGAGCATTTCGGCGGCGCCAAGATCTACCTGAAGCGCGAGGAGCTCAACCACACCGGCGCGCACAAGATCAACAACTGCATCGGCCAGGTGCTGCTGGCCAAGCGCATGGGCCGGACCCGGATTATCGCCGAAACCGGCGCCGGCCAACATGGCGTGGCGTCGGCGACCGTGTGCGCCCGCTTCGACCTGCCGTGCATCGTCTATATGGGCGCGCTCGACGTCGAGCGGCAAAAGCCGAACGTCTTCCGCATGAACCTGCTCGGTACCCAGGTCGTGCCGGTGACCAACGGCAACGGCACGCTCAAGGACGCCATGAACGAGGCCCTGCGCGACTGGGTCACCAACGTCCACGACACCTATTACATGATCGGCACCGCCGCCGGCATGCACCCCTATCCGGAGATGGTCCGCGACTTTCAGACCGTCATCGGCAAGGAAACCAAGCAGCAGATTCTCGAGCTGGAGGGCCGCCTGCCCGATATCATCGTGGCGGCGGTCGGCGGGGGATCGAACGCCATCGGCATGTTCCATCCGTTCCTCGATGATGACGGCGTCAAGCTGGTCGGCGTCGAAGCCGCCGGTCACGGCCTGGAGGTCTATAACGGCCATGCCGCCTCGCTCAACGGCGGCCGTCCGGGCGTGCTGCACGGCAATCGCACCTATCTGCTGCAGGACGATGACGGCCAGATTCTGGAAGGCCACTCGATCTCGGCCGGCCTCGACTATCCCGGCATCGGTCCGGAGCACGCCTTCCTGTTCGATACGGGCCGGGCGCGCTACGTCACCGCCACGGATAACGAGGCGCTGGAAGCCTTCCAGCTGACGTCAAAGCTCGAGGGCATCATCCCGGCGCTGGAATCGTCGCATGCCATCGCCCGCGTCGGCGATCTGGCCAAGGAAGCCGGCAAGGACGGCATCGTGGTGGTCAACCTGTCCGGCCGCGGCGACAAGGACATCTTCACCGTCGCCAAGGCGCTCGGTTCCGAAATGGGGGGCCTGTAAGTGCCGGTTTCACGTATCGACGCGCGCTTCGCGGAATTGAAGGCGCAGAACAAGGCCGCGTTTATCGCCTACATCATGGCCGGCGATCCCGATCTGGAAGCGTCCTTCGAAGTGCTGAAAGGCCTGCCCGGCGCCGGCGCCGACCTGATCGAGCTCGGTTTCCCGTTCTCCGACCCGATGGCCGAGGGCCCGACCATCCAGCGCGCCGCCGAGCGGTCGCTCAAGGCCGGAACCAAGATCAAGGACGTGTTCGGCCTGGTGAAACGCTTCCGCGAGATCGACCAGACCACACCGATCATCCTGATGGGATATATGAATCCCGTCGAATCAAAAGGTTACGACAACTGGGCCAAGGCGATGGCCGAGGTCGGCGCCGACGGCCTGATCGTCGTCGATTGCCCGCCCGAGGAAGCCTCCGAACTAACCGACGCGTTGGACGCCCAGGACGTGGCGCTGATCCGGCTGGCGACACCGACCAGCGACGACAAGCGGCTCAAGACCCTTGTCAAGCGGACCAAGGGCTTCATCTATTACGTCTCGGTCACTGGGGTCACCGGCGTGAAGGAGGCCGACGCCAATGCGGTGGCCGGTTCCGTATCACGCGTTCGTGAATCGAGCGGGCTTCCCGTCGCTGTCGGCTTCGGAATCCGAACGCCGGAAAGGGCCGCCGAAGTGGCGCGCGTCGCCGACGCCGCCGTGGTCGGCTCAGCGCTGGTCGAGGAAATCAAGAATTCTTTACCCGAAAAAGATAGCGTTAACTTAAAAGTGCTGGAAAAGGCGACGATTTTAGCTCAGGCTGTCCATTCGGCGCGATGAGCTCAGGCAGAATGTCACGGTAAGAGTCGCGGGAGTATCGAAATACATGGCTATGGCTGATTCCACAAAAGGCCCCAAGTTACCTGCCACCGCACGACCCGCGGAACGGCGCGAGCGCGGAGGCTGGCTGGCCAAGATCGCCCCCGGCGTGTCGAAGTTCGTCAACCGCCGTGAGACACCGGAAAATCTCTGGGTGAAGTGCCCGGACACCGGCGAGATGATTTACCGCTCGGACCTGGAAGCCGCCATGTGGGTCACCCCCGCCGGCCGCCATATGCGCATCGGTCCCGAAGCCCGTTTCAAGTACACCTTTGATGACGCCCAATGGGAAAGCCTGCCGACGCCGGACGTCCCTGAGGACCCGCTGCAGTTTTCCGACGGCAAGGCCTATTCGGAGCGCCTGAAGGCCGCCCGCGCCGCCACCGGCGAAAAGGACGTGATGTCGATCGGCTATGGCAAGGTGCAGGGCGTGCCGTGCATCGTGCTGGTTCAGGATTTCGCCTTCATGGGCGGGTCGCTGGGCATGGCCGCCGGGGAAGGCTTCATCGCCGCCGCACGGGCCGCCGTCGAGCGCAAGTGCCCGCTGGTCATATTCACCGCTGCCGGCGGCGCCCGCATGCAGGAAGGCGCCCTGTCGCTGATGCAGATGGCGCGCACAACCCTGGCCATCCAGGAATTGAAGAAGGCGCAACTGCCGTATCTGGTCGTGTTGACCGATCCGACCACCGGCGGGGTGACGGCTTCGTACGCCATGCTGGGCGATATCCACCTGGCCGAGCCGGGCGCCTTGATCGGTTTTGCCGGTCCGCGCGTCATCGAGACCACCATCCGCGAAAAGCTGCCCGAGGGCTTCCAGCGTTCAGAATACCTGGTGGAAAAGGGCATGGTCGACCGCGTGGTGCACCGGACGGAGCTGCCGGAAGTGCTCGGCGCGCTGATGTCGATGTTGATGGGCGGCCGCCGCCGCGCGGCGTGACCCACAAAGAATATGTTATGGGGTTTGGGGGCCGGGCCCCCAAAAAACCGTCCTAATTCTTTCTATTTTAAGGCCCCAAAACG
>CAYULN010000026.1:0-23662 GCA_964445605.1 uncultured Caulobacteraceae bacterium
GCACGGCCTGCCGTTCCATCGCCGGGGCTGGGAAGTGCTGATCGAACGGCACGGTGGCCGCCTGCCACTCGATATCCGCGCCGTGCCGGAAGGCACCGTCGTCCCGGTGCACCAGCCGCTGATGACCGTGGTCAACACCGATCCGGACTTCTTCTGGCTGACTTCCTATGCCGAAACGGCGCTGCTGCGCGTCTGGTACCCGATCACGGTGGCGACCATCAGCCACGGCGTCCGCCGCATCATCAAGGCGGCGCTCGACAAGACCGCCGACGATCCCGCCGCCGAACTGCCGTTCAAGCTGCACGACTTCGGCGCCCGCGGTGTGTCGTCGGGCGCCTCGGCGGCGCTGGGCGGCATGGCGCACCTGGTCAACTTCATGGGCACGGACACCCTGGGCGCCATCATGGCGGCGCGTAAGTTGTACAATGAACCCATGGCCGGCTTCAGCATCCCGGCGGCCGAGCACTCGACGATCACAAGCTGGGGCCGCGACCATGAGGTCGACGCCTATGCCAACATGATCAAGGCGTTCGCCAAGCCCGGCGGCCTCTATGCCGTCGTCTCGGACAGCTACGACCTCTACAACGCCGTCGAGCACCTGTGGGGCGAAACCCTGCGACAAAAGGTGATCGATGCCGGCGCCACCCTGGTCGTCCGCCCGGACAGCGGCGATCCCGTGACGGTGGTGGCCAAAACCCTGCAATTGCTGGCCGCCAAGTTCGGCACGACTGTTAATGAAAAGGGCTTTCGAGTACTAAAAAACGTGCGCGTCATCCAGGGCGACGGCGTCAATCCGGTATCGATCGCCGCCATCCTCGACCGCATTATTGCAGATGGTTTCAGCGCCTCGAACCTGGCCTTCGGCATGGGCGGCGCCCTGCTGCAGAAGTGCGACCGCGACACCATGCAGTTCGCCTACAAGGCCTCGGCCGCCAAGGTGAACGGCGTGTGGCGCGACGTCTACAAGGACCCGGTGACGGATTCAGGAAAGCGTTCGAAGCGCGGCCTGCTCGGCCTGGTGAAAGGCGAGGGCGGTTTTGCCTGCGTCCCCGTGGCCGACGGCACGTTCGAACCCGTCCAGGGCAGGAACCTGCTGACGCCGGTCTATCGCAACGGTGAGCTGTTGCGCGACGACAGCCTGGCTGCCATCCGCGCCCGGGCGGCGGAGTAGGCCATGATCGTCGTCTGGCGCGTGGTCGACAGCTGCAACCTGGCCTGTCCGTTCTGCGCCTACGACCGCCGCCTCGACTTCGCCCGGCGGCAGGCCGATCCGGCCCAGGTGATGCGCTTTATTGACCGCCTGGCTGACTGGCGCGCCACCGGTGAACAGATCCTGCTCAGCTGGCTCGGCGGCGAACCACTACTGTGGCCGGAACTGGAGGCGCTGACGCGCAAGGCCCATGCCGCCGGCCTGGCCTTGAGCGTCACCACCAACGGCACGACGCTCAATAGCCCGCTGTCGCGCCGCCATCTCATTTCGCATTATTCCGAAGTGACGGTCAGCATCGACGGCTTCGCATGGTTCCACAACGCCATGCGCGGCTGGAAGGACGCCTTCGCCAAGCTGGAAAAGGGCGTCAAGGCGCTGGTCGCCGAACGCGACAGCGACCTGAAAATCCGGGCGAATGTCGTGCTGATGCGCGACAATATTTCCGATTTTGGCGAATTGTGCCGCGAGCTGGCCCACTGGGGCATCGACGAAATCAGCTTTAACCAGCTCGGCGGCCGCGATCGGCCGGAATTCTGGCCGCAGCACCGCCTGCGCGCCGACGATGTCGACTATTTACGCTCTATACTGCCCGAACTGCGGACCAGCCTGGGCCGGACGCGGCTGATCGGCGGCGACGCCTATCTCGACCGCATCGAAGGCACGACGCTCGACCACGTTCTGCCGATCGGCGATTGCCGGGTGGCCGAAAGCTTCCTGTTCATCGACGAGGACGGCCGCATCTCGCCATGCAGCTTCACACCGCAGCATTTCGGCCGGACGGTCGACGACATCGGCCCCGACTGGCCGCTCGAACAGCTCGGCGCCTGGTTCCGCCACAACCAGCGCACCATGCCGGCCCACGATTGCGCCAACTGCCCGAGCACCCAGCAATTCGACAAGTGGGTCTAATTCCGGGATTAATTGGGGGCGACGAAGTTTTCCCTCGAGCAGAGGGTCTCGAACCCGCACACCTCCATATTGCGCAAGGAAGGATTGGCCTCGTCGCCGATCGGTTCGCCGGTTTCGGTATAGATGCGCTGACAGCCGCCTTCGATCGCCGCCAGGATGCGCGCCGCCATCAGCGCCCGGTGACCTTTCAGCCCGCGCGCCTCGGGCAACATGCCGCCCGCGCCCAGCCAGGCGCTGCCGCCCTGCAGGTGCAACATGCCGCCGCCGACCACCTTGCCTTCGCGCGTCGCCACCAGGCAGCGCCAGTCGGGCGCTGCCGCCATCTCGGCGAACCACGGCCCGAAGGCCGGCGGCATGCTGAAAGCATTGGTGATAGCCACGCCGACCGCCTCGGCGTCGGCCGGCTTCCACGGTCGGATATGCAAGGAGGTGTCCGGGAAGGCGAGGCTCATCCGGCCGCGCCCGCACTTGCGCCACGTCCGCCGCTCCGGCCGGGTGAAGCCGCGCGCCTCAAGCTGCGCCACCACGCCGTTGGCCGCGCCGTCCGGCGTCACGTGCGCCCACCAACCGTGCACGCCCAACCCGGCATAAATCTTGGTGATGGCGTCGATCTGCCGGTCCTCGACTGGGCCTTCATTGCCAAGCCCGATCACCCGGTTGAACATGAAGTTCGGCACGGCCGGCGCCAGCAGCAGGGTCGCGCCCGCCACGTGCCGGACTTCAAGCCCGAGCGCCACGCGTAGCGGACCCGGCGCGCAGGCATACATCCGCTCGAAGGCCTTGGCCTCCGCCACATCTGCAGCAATGATTTCACTCGTGAGGGTTTTCATCGGCTCGCACCCCATGCGCCGCTTCTGAAAGTGACTCGAGGCTTAGCAGAAATTCGCCGGACGGGCGAGCCGTATCCCGTCACCAGTCCTTTTTCAGACCGAGCGTCCGCGCCGTCACATGCACCTTGTCTGCTGTCACCGGCGCGGCCGACGATTGCGCCAAAGAGACACTGTAATCGTCGTCGGCGATCCGCCACGCCTTGGCGGCCGGATCGTAGACCGCCAGCAGGCGTGGATCGACGGTCACGCTGACCGTTTTGGCCTCGCCGGCCGCCAGCATCACCTTGTCCCAGCCGCCGAGCCGCTTCGGCGCCTCCCAGGCGGTTTTGCCGGGCGAAACATAGATCTGCGGCACCGCCTGGCCGGCCATCGACCCGACATTGCGCACCGTAAACGTGGCCCGCACCGTGCCGCCGATCGCCTCGACCTTCAGGTCGGAATAGGTAAACCGCGTATAGGACAGGCCGTGACCGAACGGGAACAAAGGTTTGAGGCCCTGCTTATCGAACCATTTGTAGCCGACCGCCGCGCCTTCGATATCGTAATTGGCCGTCACTCGGTCGTGCGACTCTTTGCCGTCGATTACCGGACGCGGCAATTGCGCCTCCGACACCGGGAAGGTGGCGGGCAGGTGTCCGGACGGGTTGACCGCGCCGGTCAGCACCCGCGCGATGGCCGAGCCGCCCGATGTGCCGGGATACCAGGCCTCCAGCACCGCCGCCGTCCGGTCGAGCCACGGCATCGTCACCGGCCCGCCGGTTTCCAGCACCACCACGGTCTTCTTGTTGGCCTTGGCGACGGTGTCGATCAAGGCGTCCTGACCATTCGGCAGGCTCAACGACGTCGCGTCCAGGCTTTCACCGGTCCATTGCGTGGCGAAGACGATGGCGACATCGCTTTGGGCCGCCAGCCTGGCCGCCGCCTGGATATCCTTGCCATCGGCATAGGTGATCTTGGCATGCGTCAAACCTTGCAATGCGGCCATCGGCGACGACGGATAGAACACCATCGGCCCGGGGAAGGCGTTCGGTCCCTCGTTCGGTACCGCCATGCCGCCACGCCCGTGTACCTGTGACGAACCGCCGCCCGACAGCACGCCCTTGTCGGCATGGCCACCGATGATGGCGATCGTCCTGGCCGATCCGGCCAGCGGCAGCACACCATTATTCTTCAGCAGGACGATGGCTTCCTCGGCATCGGCCTGTGTAACGGCGGCGTGGGCATCCATATCGATCTCGCCGTCGCGCCGGCTGACCGGATCATCGACTGCGCCGCTGACGATCAACGCCCGCAAAATCCGGTGCACCATGTCGTCCAACCGCGCCTCGGGCACATGGCCATTTTCCACGGCCTCGGTCAGCGCGGCGTTGAAATAGGTCGCCTTGTCGAAGATCAGCCCGGCCGATTCCTGGTCCAGCCCAGCCTTGGCCGCCTCGACGGTCGAGTGGTCGGCGCCCCAGTCCGACATGACATAGCCTTTATACCCCCAGTCGGTCTTCAGCACGCCGTTGAGCAGCCAGTCATTCTCGCAGGCATAGGCGCCGTTGACGCGATTATAGGCACACATCACCGACCCCGGACCGCCGGTCTCGATGGCGATCTGGAAGGCCATCAGGTCGGACGTCCGCGCCGCGCCTTCATCAATGCGCGCGTCGACCGCCATCCGGCTGGTTTCCTGGTCGTTGAAGGCGAAGTGCTTGACCGTAGCGACGATATGGTTCGACTGGATGCCCTTGACCGTCTGGCCGACCATGGTCCCGGCCAGCAGCGGATCTTCGCCGGCATATTCGAAATTGCGCCCGTTGCGCGGCTCCCGCAGCAGGTTCAACCCGCCCGCCAGCTGCACGTTGAAGCCTGAAAGCCGCGCCTCGTTGCCGATCATTTCCCCGCCCTTATAGGCCAGGTCCGGGCTCCAGGTCGCGGCAGTGGCGATACCGGAAGGCAGGGCGGTGCGCTGGCGCGGATCGGGCATGGTCCGGTGCGACGCCACGCCCAGGCCGGCGTCGGTCTCCCACTGATTGGGGATGCCCAGGCGCGCGATGCCTGGCACAAATCCGGCGGAGTAGGGGATCACCTCGGCGGCCGGGAGGTAATTCTTGCCCGGCGACGGCGTGGCGTAATAGCCGTAAACTAGCTGGATTTTCTCAGCCAGGGTCATTTGCTTGATCAGCGCATCTGCCCGCTCATCCGGCGTCGCCGCCATCACGGTAAGCGCTGTCATCGTCAGGGCGAGCGCCGCCGCGCTGGTCAAGCCAAGGGATTTACGCATCTTCATGTCCTGGATTTTGTTTCCTCGATATCCTTGTACAACCTCGATTGCGCGCCGTCAAAGTGGCTTGACCACGCCTGGCTTGCCTTCCGTAGACGGAATCCTCTATACTTGTTCGATTAAGGGCGTTGAACCGCCGATCTGCCGGGAACAGATTGAGGGCGCTTGAGTTTTTTCCCGATCCGGCCGCGCGGGGCGCGTGGCCTTTGCAGGTTGCGTTAATGGACGAGATGGCAAGCAATGAATTCGTGGCGGCCGAGGTGGAGCCGGCGCGTGGCGTCAACGGCGCCCTGACCCTGATGCGCGGTCTCGACGTGCTGGAACGCGTCGCCAAGGGTGACAACACCCTGGCCAAGATGTCGAGGTCGCTGGGCCTGAACAAGTCGACCGTCCACCGCCTGGCCACGACCCTGGTCGAATCCAACTACCTCATCCTGTCGCCGCGCGATGGCTACGGTTTGGGCACCAAGCTGCTCGAACTCGGTTTTGCCGCCTCGCAGCAGATCACCGTCACCCGCATCGCCCATCCGCACCTGCTCAAGCTGTCGGCCGATACCGGCGACACGGTCAATCTCGGCGTACTTGATCGCGACCAGGTTCACTATATTGATAAAATCCCCGGCACGCGCCGCATCGAGGTCCGCTGCGTCATCGGTGAACGGCAATGGCTGCGCCCGACCGGCCTGGGCAAGGCCCTGCTGATGGACGAAGGCGAGGACGTCTTGCGCGAAGTCTTTCAGCGCGAAGCCCGCGAGTTCCCGCGCTACAAGTACGACCTGAAGGCCTGGCTCGACGTCATGGACGCCTATCGCGCCGAAGGCTGCGCCCTCGACCTGGACGAGAACGAGGACCGCATCCGCTGTGTTGCCGCGCCCATCCGCGATATCGGTGGCCGTATCATCGCCGCCATCAGCGTCTCGTCCGCCCAGCAATATATGGACGACGCCCGCATCCAGAACGTCAAGCAATACGTTCGCGACACCGCGCTTGCCATCAGCCGCGATTTCGGCTTCAAGGGTTAGCGCGTCTCCATATTCGGGACGAACTTCCCTGATATGCAAAAAAAGTTGCGCGAGGGGTGACGGAACTTGCGTCCGCGCACGTCTTACTTACGAACACAAAAATACCGGGATATCGAGGACACAACAGGAGGCCAGATTGGCGCACTTCGGACACCTAACCCGCAACTTTGCCGTCGCTTTGGCGATACTGGCCGCCGCGCCAGCGTTTGCTGCCGAACCCCTGAGCCCCGAGGCCGACGCCGCCAAACGGCCCAAGCCCGCCCCAAGCCCGACGTTGGCCCAGTCCCTGACCCTGGCCCAGGCCGGCCTGGCCGCCTGCAAGGCCAAGGGCTACAACGCCTCGGTCAGCGTCGTCGATTCGATCGGCCTGATCCGGGTGCTGCTGCGCGCCGACAATGCCGGCTCGCCGCCCGCCGCAGCGCCGCTCAAGGCCGCTGCCGCCGCTCACTTCAACGCCCCGGGCACGGAACTGGAAGCCCGCGAGAAGACCGACCAGGCCTTCGCGGCCGAACTGGCGGCGCACAAGGACCTGTATAACGACCATCCCGGCTCCATGCCGCTTCACCTCAACGGCCAGGTGATCGGCGGTGTCGCCATCGCCGACGTGCCGCACGAGATTGCCGACATGTGCGTGCGCGAGGCGGTCAAGACGGCCTGGCCGAATAACTAAGCCCGGTATTTTTGGGGCATGTTCCGCAAGACCTTCTACGCCACCGATCCGTCCGCCGTCGCCGGCGCGAGCAATGCCAAGTTGCGCGATCTCTACCTGATCCGCGACCTGTTCGCCGCCGGCCGGATCGTCTTTGATTATGTCCATCAGGAGCGCCTGGTCATCGGCGCCGCCAGCCCCGTCGAAGGACCGCTCAGCCTGCCGCGCCAGACCGAGCCGGCAAGCGCTGAGAGCAAGCCGTTCCTGGAACGCCGCGAACTGGGCATCATCAATATCGGCCCCGGCGCCGGACGCGTAACGGTCGACGGCCAGGCTTATGACCTGGCGCCGTTCGACGGCCTCTATGTTGCCCAGGGCGTGGCCGAAGTGACCTTCGACAGCACCGACCGTCGCGATCCGGCGCACTTCTACCTGGCCAGCACACCGGCCCACCAGAGTCATAAAACAACGTTTTTGCCGCGTGCCTCGATTACGCCGATGGAACGCGGTGGCTTGCAAAACGGCAATGCCCGCAAGATCCACCAGTACATCATCCCGGAAACCTGCCCGTCGGCGCAGCTCCTGATGGGCCTGACCATCCTGGAGCCGGGCAGCGTCTGGAACACCATGAGCCCGCATCGCCACGACCGGCGTTCCGAGGTTTATTTCTACTTCAACCTCGGCGACAACGACCGGCTGTTCCATTTCCTCGGCGACCCGGGCGAGACCCGTCATATCGTCGTCGCCAACGAAGAGGCGGTTATCGCGCCGCCCTGGTCGCTGCATTCCGGCGTTGGGACCGGAGCCTATGCCTTCATCTGGGCGATGGGTGGCGAGAACCTCGACTACGGCGACATGGACGCGGTCGATATCGCCGAATTGCGTTGAATTCAAAAAGCACGGGAGAACATCATGAAGCGGATCCTCAAACTGTCGGCGGCGCTGGTCGCCTTGACCGCCCTGGCGCCTATCGCCGCTCATGCCGCGACGCCGGCACCCGTGGCCGCCACGCCATTCAAGCGCGCAGAGGTCATCGCCCTGGCGGAAAAGGTCGGCGACTGGCAGCTGGCCCAGATGGCCGCCGGCCTGAAACCCAACAGCGTCAAGGCCTATCCCGATCCGCAGGGCTGGGAGCAGGGCGCCCTGTTCGTCGGCTTCCGCGCCCTGGCCGATCACAGCGACCGGCCGGAATTCAAGACCGTACTGCTGGCGCGCGGCGAGGCCAATGAGTGGAAGCTCGGCAAACGCCCGTTCCATGCCGATGATTTCACCATCGGCGCCAGCTATTTCTGGGACGCCCAGCACGGCGCCGGCGACAAGGCCATCGCGCCGATGCGCGCCAGTCTCGACTATGTGCTGGCCAACCGCCCCACTGTCGACCTGACCTTCGTGGAAGCGCCCGGCGAGGCGTCGTGCCAGACGCGCTGGTGCTGGGCCGACGCCCTGTTCATGGCGCCGCCGGTGTGGCTGGAGATGTCGAAGGTGACCGGTGACGCCAAATATGCCGACTTCGCCAAGTCGGAATTCTGGGCGACCACCGACAAGTTGTTCGACAAGGAAAACCATCTCTATTTCCGCGACAGCCGCTTCTTCGACCGCCGCGACGCCAACGGCAAGAAGGTGTTCTGGAGCCGCGGCGACGGCTGGGTGTTCGCCGGCCTGGCGCGCATGATTTCGCTGTTGCCGGACAACGATCCCGACCGGCCGAAGATCATCGCCATCTACAAGGAAATGGCGGTCGAGTTGAAATCGATCCAGAAGCCGGACGGCTACTGGTCGCCGTCCCTGCTCGGCGATCCGACCACCAGCCTGCCGGAATCGAGCGGCACCGGCTTCTACACCTATGGCTTTGCCTGGGGTGTACGCACCGGCATCCTCGACCGTGCCGAATACGAGCCTGTGGTGCGCAAGGGTTGGGCCGCCCTGGTGCGCTCGGTCCACCCGGATGGCAAGCTCGGCTACGTCCAGCCGGTCAGCGACCGTCCGGACAATGTCGACTATGAGAACACGCAACTCTACGGCGTCGGCGCCTTCCTGCTGACCGCCACCGAGATCGCCGATATGAACCTGGCGCCCGCCGCCGCCGGCAAGGTCAAGAAGAAATAGCTACCGTCTGGGGGAGGGGGCGTTGCCATCGCGAATACTGCTCATGTCGCACCAGCTCGACCGGTCCGGCGCGCCCCTGGCGTTGCTGGACCTCGGCCGCGCCCTGCATTCGCTTGGCCATACGGTCAAAATGGCGGCGCTGATCAATGGGCCTCTGGGTGAAGATTTTTTGGCGGCCGGCATCGAACCGGCGCGCGAATTCGTCGGCGCCTTCGACCTGTGCATCGCCAACACGGTGCTGACGTCCGAGGTCTTGCCCGAGCTGAAAAGCCTCATCCCTGCCGTGGCCATGTGGGTCCATGAGTCGCCGACTTATGATCGCTATTTCGCCGGCCTGGCCTTTGCCCATATCCCGGCGGCCCATGTCGATCGTCTGCTTGGCGTCGCCGACTTTCAGATCGAAGCCCTTCGCGACCGCTTTCCGGACGTGCCGGTCGGGCGTTTCGACGCCTGCCTGGGGCGCGATCCGCTTCGCCCGGATTTCGGCCCACGGGTGGAAAGCGGAACGCTGGACATCTGCATTGTCGGCAGCGAGGAACGGCGCAAGGGCTACTATCGTCTCGAAGAGATATCCGCCCTGGGCCGGCCGGCGCGGCCCGTATCGGTCACCCTGGTTGGTATCGATCCGGAACAGGTCGCCGCGTTCATCGCTCCGGACCGCCTGCCGCCGGACGTGTCGATCCGCGCCACCGGCCGCATTCCGCGTGAGGCGGCCATGCGCCATGTTGCCGGGGCCGACATTTACATGACCTTGTCCGAAGATGATGTGAAGCCGCTTGGCGTGCTCGAAGCCCTGTCTTTGCAAAAGCCGGTCGTCGCCACCGATATCGCCGCCCATCGTGAACTACGCGCCGAGTTTCCGCATATTGTCTGTACGGAAACGCCACTCGCCCAGGCCTGGGCGGTCGCGGCCGGGAAGGCGGTTCCCGACGCAGGTGATGAGGCGGCGATCGGCTTGGGTCTGGCGCGTTACCGCTGGGAGGCCTTCGTCGCCCGCGCCGCCGATCTGGTGCGCCTGGCCGGACCGCCGGGGCGGTAGTTTCACACCAATGTGAAATAATATATCGGCCGGTAGCCGGAAACATACTCTTTTTTAGCTACTTTCGGCGAAACTTCCGAGCGCTGCCCGTCTTTCCGGGACTTGAGTACAGCGTTTCCGGAGGTTGCATGTTCCGTGTTCTCTACTGCATCAAGGATCATCACGATCTGAGACTGGTGTTCCTGGCCGCCGTCATCTGCCTGATGTCGAGCTTCGCGGCCATGCACCTGACACAGCGGGCGCGCGCCACCGAAGGGCTCAGCCAGTTCAAGTGGATCGCCGTGGCCGGCCTGGCCACCGGCTCCGGCATCTGGGCGACGCACTTCATTGCCATGATGGCCTACGATCCCGGCGTCGCGCTGCGCTACGACATCCTGATGACTGTGTTCTCGCTCTATGCCGCCGTAGCCGTGACGGCGTGCGGCATCGGCCTGGCCGTGCGTCATCCCAGCGTGCGCGGCACCATGGTCGGCGGCGCGGTCGTCGGCGCCGGTATCGGCATCATGCACTTCATGGGCATGGCCGCCCTGCGTTTCCCCGGCTATATCGCGTGGGCGCCGGACCTGGTGACCTCTTCCATCATCTTTTCCATGCTGCTGTGCGCTGCTTCGCTGTACGCCGCCGTCCGGGCGCGCGAAGGCTACCGCACCGCCATGGGCGGGCTCCTGCTGCTTCTGGCCATCGTCGCCATGCATTTCACCGCCATGGGCGCCGCCACGGTCGTTCCCGATCCGACGCGCATCTCAGGCGACGGGGTCGACCTGTCGTCGGGCAGCATGAGCGTCGCCCTGGCCTCGGTCGTCACCTGCGTGCTGTTCGTCTGCACCGTGGCCGCCCTGCAGGGCCGCAAGCTCGCCAATGCCGAACGCACCTTCCGCCTGATGGTCGAGGGCCTGAAGGACTACGCCATCTGCATGCTGGACCGAGACGGCAAGGTCACCAACTGGAACCGCGGCGCCGAGGCTATCAAAGGTTATACGGCGGAGGAGATCGTCGGCTGCCATTTCGAAGTCTTCTACACGGAAGAGGCTCGCGCCGCCGGCGAACCGCAAAAGCTGCTAGACCAGACCCTGAAAAACGGCAGTCACGAGATCGAAGAGGGCTTGCGTGTCCGCAAGGACGGCTCGCAGTTCTGGGCCAATGTCATCATGACCGCCATCTATGACGAACGCGACAACCATGTCGGTTTCGCCAAGGTCACCCGCGACATTTCGCGCCGCAAGGCCTATGAGGCGCGCATCAACCACTTGGCCCGCTACGACAGCCTGACCGGCCTGCCCAATCGCGACCATTTCGTGCAGTGGCTGGAACAGGAACTGGCCCGCGCCGAGGCCCGCCATGAACGCATCGCCGTCATCGCCATAGACCTCGACCGTTTCAAGGAAATCAACGACCTGCGCGGGCATGCCGCCGGCGATGCCGTTCTGCGCGCCCTGTCCGACCGCATGAACGCCGACCGCAGCCCGATGGAGTTCGTCGCCCGGCTCGGCGGGGACGAATTCGTCGCCGTTAAGCGCCTGCAGAACGACCATGAACTCAATGGCTTTGTCGAACACCTGACCCGCAGCCTGACCGATCCGATCGACCTGGATGGCTTCGAAGTCAAGCCGGGCGGCAGCCTCGGCATCGCCCTCTATCCGGAAGACGGCACGACCCGTGACGTTCTGCTCAACAATGCCGACCTGGCCTTGTATCGCGCCAAATCCAGCCATGGTGAAAAGTTCTGCTTCTACGAAGCCCGCATGGACGAGACCGCCCGCGCCCAGCGCGCCCTGGCCAAGGACCTGTGGCAGGCCGTGGCCAACGGCGAGATGCACCTGCATTACCAGGTGCAGAAGGCCATCGGCAGCGGCGAGATCACCGGCTACGAAGCCTTGCTGCGCTGGCGCCATCCGGAGCGCGGCATGGTGTCGCCGGGCGAGTTCATCCCGATCGCCGAGGAATGCGGCGCCATCCTCGACATCGGCAAGTGGGTGCTCAAGGAAGCCTGCCGCCAGGCCGCGCAATGGCCGGACCACATCAAGATCGCCGTCAACCTGTCGCCGGTGCAGCTGTCGTCGGTCGACATCATCGACGCCGTGCGCGAGACCTTGATCGAGACCGGCATTTCGCCGCACCGCCTGGAGCTCGAAATCACCGAGTCGGCCATTATTGGCGATACCGCCCGCGCCTTGCATATCCTGCGTCAGATCAAGGCCCTGGGCGTGACCTTCGCCATCGACGACTTCGGCACCGGCTATTCGTCTCTGGCCACGCTCAACGCCTTTCCGTTCGACAAGATCAAGATCGACCAGTCGTTCCTGCGCGACCTCGACACCAATCCCCAGTCGCGCGCCATTATCCGCGCCGTCATCGCGCTGGGCCGCAGCCTGAAGATGCCGGTCCTGGCCGAAGGGGTTGAGACGCGCGATCAGCTCGACCTGCTGCAAAGCGAAGGTTGCGCCGAGGCGCAGGGCTATCTGCTTGGGCGTCCGCAACCGGCGGACGGCGACCTGGAGTCGCAGATCCGCGCCGCCCAGTAACAGCGGACGCTACCTCCGTGCCACCCCTCGCGCCCGCCGGCTGGCCGGGTCATCTCAGCCTATTGGCGGGGCCGCCGACCTGTGCTTACTTCTCCCGGGCATTCGCAAATCAGGAGCGCAGGCATGTTTGGTACGGGCATCGGTGTGAAGCTTAAAAAGTGGCTTTTCGAGGATCTGCAAAACCTGAACAGCACGACCTATGAATTGCGTCAGTTGCGCGCCGAAGTCGCCGAGATCAAAAACCATGTGTTCAATGTCGATGTTTTCGACTACCGCAATATCTACAAGCATTCCCATCGCGCCGGCTCGGAATCGAGCGCGCGTTACTGGGAAGCGAACATGCAAGGGGTGCGGGGCTTCAGTCATCGGGATCATTTGATCGCCCATGCATGCGAATCGATAAGCATTGAGGGCCAGCGCCTGGAATTCGGGGTGTATATGGGGGGCTCGATCAGCTGGATGGGGCGGACCTATCCGCAATACACCTGGCACGGCTTCGACAGTTTCGAGGGACTGCCGGAAAGCTGGTCGTTCAACGACAAGGCGGCTTTCGATGTGGGCGGCGTCATCCCGGAGGTGCCGTCGAACGTCATTCTGCATAAGGGCTGGTACAACGAGACGGCGCCGGCGTTCTTTAAGGACAACAACGAACCGATCGCCTTCATGCATATGGACGCCGACCTTTATTCGTCGACAAAGACGGTGTTCGACTGCTGTTGGCATCTGATAAGGCCGGGGACCGTCATTCAATTTGACGAGTACTGGAACTATAACGACTGGCAGAACCATGAGTACAAGGCGTTCCAGGAAATGGTCGCCGAACGCGGCATGGCCTATGAATATCTCGGTTTTGTCTATGTCGGCGAGTGCGTGGCCGTGCGCATAACCAAGGTAGGTTCCTAGGCGCCGCCTAGTCTCCGGCCGGAAAATCCACGGTGACGTCGTTTTGTCCGAAGGCCATCGGATAGGGGCCGCACTGCGCCAAAGCGGCGATGGCCAGCGATTCCGATTTCAGCTGCCGGTCGGTCAGATTTACGCCGGCTTGGCGGACGATGACCGGTGGTTTCGACAGATTGCCGAGACTTGAGAAGCTTACCGATAGTCGCACGCCGGTGGCCTGCTTGTCCGCCAGCCTGTGCCAGCATGGCGCGATCGCCTTCCATAGGTCGTTCAGGGTCCGGCTTGTCCGGCCGTTGACGTCGACGTGTGAAGCGGATGGCGTTGGTGTCTGGGCCGCCTTGGGTGATTGGGCGAACATGTCCTTGCCGAACACCTGGTCGAGCGATTGCGACGGTTGCGGCGCCTTCAAAGTCTGACTCTCTGCCGGCGTGTCACTCATGTCGGCGAAACGATCCAGCGCCTGGGTAAGGGGCGGGGTGCGCAGCGCTGGATGCATGACGGTTTCACCGGTCGAACCGGGCATGTAGAAGGCGACTTCGACGCCCGTCTGGCTGGGACCTAGGGCTGCATCCTCACCCAAATGCCCCGACGAGGGCAGGATCAGGCACACAATCGCAACGACATGCAGAAGCAGCGCCAGGATCATGGCGGCCGGCTTGCGGTGGCGATGAAGGATTCCCCGGGAGGATATCATGCGACTGGTACTCGTCTTGCAGGAGACCGGTCGTACAATGTCCGATTGCGGCGCGCAAAGGCCTTCCCCGGTAGATGGAACGCAGTCGCCGTGTCTCGGACGGGATAACCGAAGGGGGCGAGTAACATGCGGGACGAACCGCCGGACCATAATGACGCAGGCACCATTATGGTCGATGCGCTGGTCGCCGTGGTGATCGTCAGCCTGATGATCGCTGCGTGTGTTCTGTCGCTAAACCTATCGCATCGGCTTGCTGCGCAGACCCGTCAAGCTCGCCAGGCGCGCCTGTTGCTGACGGCCTTGCTCGAGACCGTGCCGCATGCGCCGGGGGCTTATAGTGGAACGCGCGGCGGCCTGTCCTACCAGGTAACGATTCGTGTCGATGGCTACAGCGGCCTATGCCGGGTCGATGCTGAAACAACGGGGGCGCGAGTCTTTCGCATGACGGCAACCCGCTGGTGCCAAGTGGAGACCGCGGCATGACCGGCAGGCGCGCCAACCATGGCTTTACGCTGGCCGAAACCCTGATCGCCTTGTGGGTGGTTAGTCTGGCCATGGCTTGTGTGCTGGCTGGCTTCGCCCTGCTGTCGCGCTTCGAACATAATGTCGAGAACCAAACCATTGGCCGCCGTGCCGCTGAAACTGACCTGGCTGTCGTGACCCAGGCCGTGGCCACGGGTGAAGCACTGTCAGTCAAGGCTTTCACCGGTGACGCGCACCACCTGGAGTACGCCTGCGGCAAAGCGATGGACAGCCGGAATAGTCCCGAACTCTGCACGCTAAAATGGCCGGACAACTGGCGCGCCAGCTACGTGTCGGAAGCAGGGATTTTTCAAGCTTGGCCAACATCTGAAGAGAAAATACCACAACCTTTGGAGGCATTGATCTTGCAGGATCAGGCTGGAGAAACCTTGGGCGTCGTTCGGATTCAGGCCGAACAGGCCCGCAATTGCCAGTTTGATACAATTTCGCGGACCTGCCGCGAGGGAACGAAATAACACCGCCATGAACGCGTCGCCGCCTCATACCTCCACTTTTCGGCCGTTCACGCGTGTCATTGCCGCGCCGCCGGCGTGGCCATGGGACCAGATGCGCGCGGCCCGATTGGAGGCCATGCATACTTCACCTCTGTCTGGCGGCGACACCAACCTGGTGCTGCGCCGCCTGAAACCGTGGGCGCCAGGCCAGCCGGCTGAATTCGCGGCCATCTACCTGCGCGCCACCGACACGCCGCCGGCCGGTGGTTTCGATGTCGAGGTTCAGGGGCGCAAGTTGCATATCGACATGCTGTCGCCAGCCGCCAGGGGCGCCGCCCTACGTGAAAAGGCCTGGCTGATCGGTTCGGTCGCTATCGTCGCGCTTGCCCTGGTCGGATTGACCGGACTTGCCTTGCAACGCCGCACGGCCCTCGATGACCGTCTGACCGCGCTGGAAACCCGGCTCGACCGTGACGTTCGCAAAGCGCGCATCGTCGCCCATAGCAAGCGCGACGCCGAAGCCCTGGCTGAACTGCAACTCGCGCCGCAGGGCGTCGACCGCGTCCTGGCCGATCTTAACCGCGTCACCATCGCCAAGGTTGCCGGCGCCCGCATCGACGCCTTCTATTGGCGCAAGGGCTACTGGGCCGTGGAATCGCACGGCGACGCCCGCCCGGTCGAAGGGCCTGGCCTGGTCGTTCAGCGTTCGGCCAAACCGGTGCGCCGCGACGTTTGGCTATGGGCCGGCGGCGGCGAGGAGGCTCAGCCATGAGCGATATCCTGCTTCCCCGCAAGAAACCGGCGCAATTTCCGCTAATGGTGGTGGCCGCACCGGCCGCTGTGGTCGCTGTGGGCTTCGGGCTGTGGCTGTCGTCGATGCCGCCGCACATGCGCAGTCGCCTGATCGCAGTTGAATCCCAGGCCGCTGGCGTCAAGGAAGCGACAGAAGGTCTGAGCGGGATGAAAACCTTCCCGGCAGACAGCGTATGCACCGGCGACTTCGATGATGCCGCCAAGCAGAAACTGAACGCGGTCCTGGCCGACAGCGGTCTGAAGATCGCCGGTTTTGACGTGACCGATATCGGCACAACCGGACGCACAGGCCTCGAAGCCTATCGTTTTACCTTCAAGGGCAGCGGCGCCTACGGCCAGGCCATGACGGCGCTGGCGAACCTGGACGCCGCCCGGCCGCGCCTGTTCGTCGATGCCCTGGCGCTTCGCAATCATGTCGACAGTGTCGAGCTAGAAATCGAGGGGCGCCTGTTTTGCCGATGAGCCGATCCGAACAATGGAAACGCGCCCTGGTAGGCGGTGCTGGCGTCGCGGTGCTGGCGGCGTTGCTAACCCTGGTTATTGATCCGACGGCGAGCACTGAAACGCGCTTGGATGGCCTGAAGATCGATTCATTGCCGGCGCAATCAAAACATAACGCCACGATCGATACGGCCGGTCTGGCCAGCGCGCCGATCTTCGTCATGACCAGCGGTCCGTCGGCCTACAAGGAATCCGGCCTGCAAGTCTTCGGCATTTCGATCTCACCTAAACGCAAGGCGGCCCTGGTTGGCGTCGACGGCGCCGCGCCGAAGTGGCTGGCGATCGGCGAGACCTTGGGTGACCTGCGCCTCAGCGACGTCGGCACCAACGGTGTCAGCTTCGACACGCCGGTCGGACCACGCCTGGTGAGCCTATCCGACGCGCCGGCGGCGCCCAACCCGGCCGCTCAAAATCCGGCGATCATGAATGGAATAGGGGGGAACCGGCCATGAAGTTGATCCACCATCTGCTGGCTGCAACGCTCGTCTTGTCGGTGCCCGCCATACCCGCGCATGCTGACCCGGCCGCCGCCACGGCCACCTACGCCTTTGTCTTCAAGGATGCCGATATTTCCCAGGTCGCCGAGGAAATTCTCGGCAATACGCTCGGCCTGTCCTATCGCGTCGAACCGGGTGTTACCGGCAAGCTCAATTTCCGCATCGAGCAACGCCTGACCAAGGCGCAGCTTCTGGCCGCTTTTGAAGCCGCGGTGGCCAACTACGATGTCGTCATTATCCACGAAGGCGATACCTTGGTGCTTAAGGCCCGCAAAACGGCCCAGATCGGCGGCGAGGTCCGCAGCGGCCCGTCACCGGCTTCGACCGTCGGCTATCAGATCCGTGCCGTGCCGATCAACTACGGTTCGGCTACCGAAATCGCCAAGGCGCTGGAAACCGTCACCCACGCCGATGTGGTGCTGTATTCGTCGGACAAGCTTAGTCTGATCCTGCTCGGCGGCCGATCCGAGGAACTCGACAATGCCCTGTCGACCATCGCCTTGTTCGACCAGAGCTCGTTGAGCGACGCCCATATCCGCTTCTTCCAGCTCAATGCGGCTTCCGCCACCACGGTTGCGAGCGAGCTTCAGCAGGTCTTGAAAGCTTCAGACACGACCAGCGTCAATGTCGTGCCGATGGCGCGCCTCAACGGCCTGTTCGCCTTTTCCAAATCGACTCAGGCGCTCGATGAAACCGCCAAATGGGTGGCCAAGCTCGATGTCGCTTCCCAGGACCCGACCATCAAGGTCTGGGTCTATCATCCGCGCGGCGCGTCGGCGGAAACCCTGGCGCATACACTGAACTTGGTTATGGGCCTGGGTGACGGCCCAAGCGTTTCGCCTTCAGCTTCCTCTTCAGTTGGTTCCACCTCAGCTTCGGCAATGACGCCGCCCACATCGACGGCTCCGATCGTATCGAACGACGCTGCGACCCGCATCGTCGCCGACAAGGACACCAATTCCATTATCGTCAATGCGCCGGAAGCGACGCGAGTCCGCATTCTCAACGTCATCAACGAGATCGATCGCGAACCGGCCCAGGTCTTCATCGAGGCCTCGATCCTCGAAGTGTCGCTGACCAAGGACTTCAGCTACGGTGTTGACTGGAAGGCGCTCAACAAGAGCGGCGATCTGACTGTTAGTTCCTTCAGCTCCAGCGCCACCAATTTTCCGACCAGCGCGCCGGGCTTTACGGTCAACTACGTTGGCACCGACATCACGGCGGCGGTGCGGGCGCTAAGTTCCAAATCCAATGTCCGCATCGTCTCGGCGCCAAAGATCACTACGGTCGAGAACGCCAAGGCCATGCTCCAGGTCGGCGACCAGGTGCCGATCGTCAAGCAGAGTGCTCAATCGACCCAGGCTGGCACGGCACCGCTGATCAACTCCATCGACTATCGCGATACCGGCGTGAAACTGGAAGTCACCCCGCGCATTACCGGCGACAACCGCGTGTCCATGGAAGTGTCGCAAGAAGTCAGCTCGGTGGCCAAGACCCAGACCTCGGGCATCGACTCCCCGACGATCAAGCAGCGCAAGATGGAAAGCAAGCTGATCGTCCCCGAAGGTACCGTGGTCGCGCTCGGCGGCCTGATCAGTTCCTCGGACAGCACCAGCGACGGCGGCGTGCCGGGCTTCAAGGACATTCCGGTCGTGGGCGGCTTGTTCAAGGGGCGCACCGTTTCGGGCGACCGGACGGAACTGGTGGTCCTGCTCCAGGCCAAGATTCTGCGCGATCCGAACGCCTACGCCGGCCTGCTCAATAATCTCGACGCCGATATTCGCGACATGATCCATGAAGGAGATTGGCTTGCGCCGAAATAACAAGGACGACGGCTACGCTACACTGACCGCCATCGTGCTGTGCGGCGCGGCAGCGATGCTGTGCGCCGGCGTTCTGTCCCTGGCCGCCGCCGAAAAACGCGGCGAGATGCGCAAGCTGGAAAGAGTTCAGCAGGATGAGGCGATTGATACCGCGGTCCTGCATTTCGCCGTCAAGGTTGCGGCCGCGCAAGAGCCCTATCAGGTGTCGGGCCATGAGACGGTTGACTTGCTCGCGGGCAAAAGCCTCGCCGTTGATCTGACGGCCCAGTCGGAATCCGCCAAATGGCCGATCGATCGCATCAAGGACGTGGCTCCGGAAATCCTGGCCAGGGCGACCAGCGTGAGTGCGGTTCAACTCGAAACGGCGGCCGCTGGGCCTGGTCCCTATCTGCCGCGCAATGACTGTGTGCGCAGCCTGTTTTCCGATCTCGGTCAGGCCGATCCCACACATGATCGGCCGGCCGCCGCTTCGGCGCTTTATGTTTCGAGCGCCAAGGACGGCCAGGTCTGGCGCATCCGCGCCGTGTCCGGCGGCCGGGTCGAAGAACGCCGCGTGCGTTTTCTCGGCGATCCGAAACGGCCGTTCGCCACGATCTCCGTCGAAAACCTGACCTTGGGGGAGATGCCGGCATGTACCGCTCTGGCGACGCATTCATGAATAGGACGGACATGAAACCGACAAGCGAAGACGACGGGTACACCCTGACCGAAATGCTGGTGGTGATCGTCATCATCGCCCTGATCGCCGCTGTCCTGACGCCGTCTCTGCTGGGGCAGTTGTCGCGCGCCCGCGCCAAGACGGCCAATCTGCAACTGGAAGCGACGGCCACTTCGCTTGACCTGTTCAAGGACGATATCGGCCGCTTTCCGACCGACGGCGAAGGATTAAAGGCTTTGGTGGCGGCTCCGGAAGGCACGGAGGGCTGGCTCGGGCCCTACCTGAAGGAAAAAGGCCTGAACGATCCGTGGGGGCGTCCGTTGGTCTACACCACTGGCGCGGACAACACGGCCACAGTGACGACCCTGGGCGCCGATGGCAAGACCGGTGGCAAGGGCGTCGATGCCGACCTGTCGGTGAGCGTGCGCTGACATGGCCCTTATCGTGACCCTTTGCGAAACGGCAGTGGCGGCCCTCATGGGCGCTGCGGCGGGCTCGTTCGCGTCGACGGCCGCCATGCGGTTGGCGGTGGGTCAGAGCCCGTGGTCGGGACGGTCGCAATGCGACGGCTGCGCGCGCGAGCTCGGCTGGAGCGAGACCGTGCCGTTGGCGGGTTACGTTCGGGCACGCGGCCGTTGCACGACGTGCGGTCACGATATCGACCTGCTTCATCCCATCGGCGAAGCGCTAGGCATGGTGATTGCCGTGTCCGCCTGGCTGGTGGCGCCGGACGGGAAGGGCGTGTTGCTCGCTTTGCTGGGTCTGCTGCTGCTCGGCCTATCGCTGTTTGACGTCAGGACCCTGCGTCTGCCCGACTTGGGCAATCTTCTCGTCGCAGCGTTGTGCGCGGCGTTGGCCTTCAGATCGGAAAGCCTGCCGGAAGGTCTGAGCGCGGCGGCCGCCAGCGGGGTTATTCTTTTCCTTCTGAAATGGTTCCTCGAAAGGAAAACCGCACAAGTCCTGCTCGGGCTCGGCGACGTCAAGCTGGTTATGGCCCTGGCCCTGGCGTTTGGCCAATGGACCGCCCTGATGGTGGCTTTGGCCTCCGCTCTGGGCCTTCTGGCCATGCGTCTGGGCATGAGCCGCGCCGACGGCAAGCTGCCCTTCGGCCCGGCCATCGCCGTCTCGGCATTCGTTATGCTTCTGGTCTTGGCTCCGTTTCAAGGGACCGCCCGATGAGTTTCGATACTGGCCGTCTCGATCGCGCCGCGGTCATCGCTTATCTGCTCGAAACGGGCAAAATCAGCCGCGAAGCTGTCGGCCGCGCCGAAGCCGTCGCCGACCGCACCCGTCAACCCGTCGAATGCGTGCTCAATCAACTGGGCCAATTATCCGACGACGACCTCGCTCAAGCCTATGCCGAAGTCACCGGCCTGGGCCTGTGGGACCCAGGCCTGGCGCCGGAAGTCGATTCGCTTGATTTAGGCCTCGGCGCGGAATTCCTCCGTCGCGTTCGCGTCCTGCCGCTGCGCCTGGATGGCGAGCAATTGCTGGTCGCCGCCGTCGATCCGTTCGATGATGAAATGCGGGCGGGCCTGAGTTTCGCCACCGGCCGAGAGATCGTCTTCTGTGTTGCCAAACCGGCCGACTGGAGCCGGGTGTTCGAGACCGACCAGGACGATATCCGCTCCGATAGCTTCCTCGATGAACGCCGCGTCGAACGTGACCTCGCCTTCGTCGAGGACCACGGCGCCGAGGGCCAGGCGGTCGAGCTGGTCACCCAGGTCTTCGCCGTCGCCGTCGAACGCGGCGCCTCCGACATCCATTTCGAACCGCGCCGCAACGATCTCAAGGTCCGCCTGCGCATCGACGGCCGCCTGGTCGACTACGCCACCGTCTCGGCCGATCTGGCAGGGCCGTGCGTATCGCGCATCAAAGTATTGTCGAGCCTCAATGTCGGCGAACGGCGCCTGCCACAGGACGGCCGCGCCTCGTTCATCAATGCCGGCCGCGCCGTTGACGTCCGCGTCGCCACGTCGCCGACCGTGTTCGGTGAAGCCGCGACCTTGCGTCTGCTCGATCGCGCCAACGCGCCCCAGGACATCGCCTCCCTGGCCCTGCCGGAAGATATCCGCGCCTTGCTCGACAAGGTCCTGCACACGCCGCACGGCCTGTTCCTGGTCACCGGCCCGACCGGCTCCGGCAAGACCACGACGCTGTATGCGCTGCTCAATGCTTTCAAGGGTTCGGGCAAGAAGATCCTCAGCGTCGAGGACCCGGTCGAACGCCATTTCGAGCATGTCTCGCAGACCCAGGTCCAGGCCAATATCGGCCTGACCTTCGCCGCCTGTTTGCGTTCCTTCCTGCGTCACGATCCGGACGTCATCCTGGTCGGCGAAATCCGCGATGCCGAGACCGCCGCCGTGGCGGTGCAGGCGGCCATGACCGGCCACCTGGTGCTGGCCTCGGTGCACGCCAATACCGCCCTGGCCGCCGCGCCGCGCCTGATCGATATGGGCATCGAGCCGTACCAGCTGACGGCCGCCCTGAAAGGCACGATGGCGCAGAGGCTGGTCCGCCGGCTGTGTCCGCACTGCCAGACCAAGGCGCCGGCCAGCGCGGCGTTCAAGGCGTTCGCCGGCCGTTTCGGCGTCACGGCGAAGACGGAACCGCATGCCGCCGGGTGCGCCCAATGCCGCGACCAGGGCTTCGCCGGCCGGATCGCCCTGGCCGAAGGGCTGTGGGCCGACGACGAATTCCTGGCCCTGATCGGCCAGGGCGCTACGCTCGACGTCCTGAAGAGCCATGCTCGAATGCAGGGTTTTCTGACCATGACCGAGGCGGGCCTGCGCCATGTGACGGAAGGGCAGACCACGTTCGAGGAAGTGCTGAGCATCAGCGATGACTAGGTTGCGCGCCTTCAGCTATAAGGCCATGCAGCGCGATGGCAAGACGCGCCATGGCACCCTGTCCGCTGCCAGCGAGACCGAAGCCTTTGCCCAGCTGCGCGCTGAAAACTTGTCGCCCCTGTCGCTCAAGCTGGTCCAGCCTGCTGCGCAGAAAGGTGGGGGGCTATCTCGCCTTCTGCCGAAAAGCCAGCACCTGAGCGATGCCGAGCTGGAAGAAATCTTCTCCAACTTGGCGGTCTTGCTGCGTGCCGGCGCTGATATCCGTTCGGCCCTAAGTGTGCTCGACGCCGAACAGCCGCATCTGCGCCAGGCGGCCCAGGCCATCCTCGGCGGCGCCAGCGTCGACAGCGGCCTCGGCAATCTGGTGCCGCAACGCCATGCCCACCTGCGCGCCCTGATCGCGGCCGGGGAGGCAAGGGGCGACCTGGCGTCCGGCCTCGACTCGGCGGCGCGCGTGCTGGCCACCGGCCGCAAGATCCGCCAACAATTGTTCGACGCCTTGAGCTATCCGGCCTTCGTCTTCGTCACCGCCATCGCCGCGTTGTGCGTCATCCTGCTGGTGGTGGTTCCGGCCATCGCGCCGTTGTTGCAGGACACCGGTCGTGCCCTGCCGTTCTATTTCCAGGCCATCATCTTCCTCAGCCGGTCCCTGCAAGCGGGATGGACCTACCTGCTGGCCGGTCTCGCCGTGGCGGCGATCACCATCTATTTCGGCTGGCGGTACGGCGGTTTGCGCGGTCGGTTCGAAACCTGGCTGCTTATCGGTCCCACAGGCGCCATAACGCGCGCCCTGGTTTTTGGCACTTTCGCCAAGACGTTGGGGGAGGCGCTCGGCAGTGGCGCCGTATTGACCGAAGCCCTGCGCCTGTGCCAACGCGGCGTTGGCAACGCCGAAGCGCGCAAGCGGCTCGACGTCATCGCCGCCCAGGTCCGCCAGGGCCGCCGCCTCAGCGAAGCTCTGCGCCAGGTCGCCGGCTTTCCTCCGCCGGTCGTCCGCCTGTGCGAGATCGGCGAGGCCTCGGGCACGCTCGGCGCCATGCTGCTAAAGGCCGGCGAACGCGAGGAAAGCCAGGCCCTGACCCGCATCGACAAGCTGGCCAAGCTGCTGGGGCCGCTGCTGATCGTCGCTCTGGGCGGCTTAATCGGGGGCCTGATGGGCGGTGTGCTGACAGCCCTGACCGACATCGGCGCAATGACCGGCGCCTGAGTCTTACCGGCTCAGGCTGAACGACTCGACGTCCTGGTTGTCGCCGCCGCCGAAGGTCAGGCGGACGACCTGGACGCCGGCATTAAGATGCACGGTCACCGGCGAGCTGTTGATATGGGTGTCCCAGTTGCCGCTGACCGGCACGGCTATGGCGCCGGAGGTGGTGTAGACCGAACCGTTTTGTTCA
>CAYULN010000027.1:0-10627 GCA_964445605.1 uncultured Caulobacteraceae bacterium
ATGACACGGATCGCCGCCTTTGGCGGCGACACGGTTATTCGGGCTAAAGAAAAGTCGATCGAGCACATTTTAGGCTTCTCGAATCGCGTAGCGCTTCATATCCTGTTAGATATCCAGCACAGGAGACCCGAGAGACTTCATCCGTGTCGCCGCCAAAGGCGGCGATCCGTGTCATCCGTGGTTAAAACAACCGCTTCCGCAGGCACGGTGCGTTCGTGTCTGTTCGTGTGGTTCGTGGTTGAATCGCTTACGCGTCGAGGCCGAAGGCGCTTTGCAGGCGCTGCAGTTGGTTGATCACCGCGTTTTCGCCCGGCACCTGTTCCTCGTCGATGAACATGCGCTTGTCCATGTGCGAGATGCGTTCATACAGGCGGTTCGACCGGTCGAGCAAGCTCAAGAGGCCGCCCGGCAGGGCCTGGTTGCCTTCGGCGGCGTCGGCCTTAAGCGGCGAGATGCGATACTTGTCGTCGCAGGCGTCGGTGGCGTCCATGTCGCCTTCGCGGACGGCGCGCTGTACCAGCAGCCACGAGGCGATCTGCATCAGGCGGGTGGTCAGGCGCATGCTTTCGCCGGCATAGAGCAGGGCGTCCTCGCGGCTCAGCAGGCGGGAGTCGCGGCGGCCGTCGCCGTCGAGATAGCTCGCGGTTTCCTCGACCAGCGCCATGCCTTCCTTGAAGGTGCGGTCGAACAGGTCGCTCGAAGCGAAATCGCGGACGATGTGGACGCGCGTATTCGGAGCGGCGGCGGAACTATCTGACATACTTGGACCTTCTTGGACCTTTGGCAACGGTTTGACGGTCGTCATTAAAGACCGACCCCCGAACATTGGGGGCGGCCGTCATGAGACCTGTCCGGCTTCTGCAACCGACGTGCCATGGCACGCCAAGTTACTTCAGTCGAAACAGGGTTATTTATTCTTAACTACCTTTAAAAGAGAATAAAGCTTCGGCCGCCGACAGGCGATTTTTTTTGCGGTCGATGGCTTCCCGGGCGCGAACGATTTCGGCTTCAAGCGCGGCAACGCGGTCGGTCAGCTCCTCGACGCTGTAGGGGTCCAGGTCTTCCTTGGCAAGGCCCGCGAGCGCGGCGGTACCGCGGCTGGCGTTACGTAAACTCAGCGGCAGGTCATCCTCGTTCATCGGCCACCTCTTTTATCGCCCATACCGGCTTTGTGCTGGACAATTTCGCCACACGGGCGCCATCGTCAGACCCATGATGAAACGCCTCTTGCGTGAAGAAATCAAGGAAAACGAATCAGCATGAAAATCATTTCGGTGCGCGGGCAAGGGCAAAATCCGGACGATCTGGCGCTTTCCGAGGCGCCGCGGCCCGAAGTGGGACGCGGTTTTGTCCTGATACGGACCAGTTTCGCCGGGGTGAACCGGCCAGATATCTATCAGCGGCAGGGGCATTATCCGCCGCCGCCGGGGGCGTCGCCGATCCTGGGGCTGGAGGTGTCGGGGACGATCGAGAGCCTGAACCTGGATTTGAAAGACGGGGACGATGTCGCCTGGCGGGTGGGCGACAAGGTGTGCGCCCTGGTCAATGGCGGCGGCTATGCCGAGTTCGTGGCGGTCGATGTGCGTCACCTGCTGCCGGTGCCGCGCGGCCTGTCGATGGCGGAGGCGGCCAGCCTGCCGGAGAATATCCTGACGGTGTATGCCAATCTGATCGAGCATGGCGGCTTGCAGGCCGGGGAGACGGTTCTGGCGCACAGCGGCAATTCGGGTATCGGCGCCATGGCCATCCAGATTGGGAAAGCGTTTGGCGCCAAGGTCATCGCCACGGCGCGCGGCGCCGATAAATGCGCCTATGCCAAGGCTCTGGGCGCCGATCTGGTCATTAATACCAAGGTTGGGGACAGTGATGCCGAGGATTTTGTCGGGCCGGTCAAGGCGGCAGGCGGGGCGGATGTGGTGCTCGATATCGTCGGCGGGGATTTCACCGCGAAGAACCTGCTGTGCCTGAACCCTGGCGGGCGGATCGTGCAGGTCGGCACGGTCAAGGCGCCGGAGGTGCAGATCGATTTGCGGCGCATCATGCAGAAGGGCGCGACCCTGACGGGTTCGCTGTTGCGGCCGCGGTCCGGCGATGACAAGGCGCGGCTGACGGCGGCGGTGCGGGCGCATGTCTGGCCGCTGATCGAAGCGGGCCGGATCAAGCCGATCCTCAGCAAGACGGTCGATTTCGCCCGCGCGGCGGAGGCACATGCCTGGCTGGAAGCCGGCGGGCACAAGGGCAAGGTGGTGCTGAAAGTAAGTTGAACGCCGTTCAAATTGCTTGCTGCGTGGCTTTGGCCGTGATATTGCCATCGTGAACAATGTTCATGGGGGTAATATGCGTAAGATCGGTCTTCTTTGTGTTTCAGTCTTGATCAGCCTGGCGGCCGCGCCGGCCGTGGCGCGGGACAAGCCCAATCCGTTCAGTTCCGGCGAAGCCTCGCTGGCCTATGCCATCGATCCGGGATGCCTGGCCTGGCTGCGCATCGGCGAGCCGATCGAGGATTCGGTCAGCCACGCCAGCCGCCCGGTGACCGAAGACGGCAAGCCGGCGCGCAAGGTCTACGGCATGGGGCACGTTACCCTCCGGACTGACGCCAGCGGCGGCTGCTATATCCGCATGCATTACGGCGATCCGGTGAAGCTGCGCGATACTGTCCTGAACACGCTGGCGGAAGGGGGGCTGAAGGTCGAACGGTTGCCAGCCAGTGCGGGCTTGGCCGGGCGCAACTGGGCGTTCCACAACGAGATCGACTGCTTCCGCATGGATGATAAGGTTTTTCTGGTCGAAATCTACGGCGCCACGACGCGGCGGGACCTGCCACTGCAGGCGACCTTCTCGCACGACACGGATGGCCTGGCGGCCAAGGCCGGCCTGTGCCAGGCGTGATCAGCGTAAAGTGCCGAGATCGCAGCCGAAGAAGCCCATGACGGCGGTTTCCGCCTGTGGCCACAGCTCGACCAGGGTGGGCTGGCTCTGCGGGATGGCCGGGATCAGCAGGAACAGGTGGCCGTCGGTCAGGGGCGCGTCGCCTTCCGTGTCGGGCGTGTCCTTGCTGGTGTACAGCTTATAATGGACCGGTCCGCTGGACAGGATGCGGCAGTCGAGCAGGCGGACATCGTAGCTCGGCGGCTGGAAGCCGATATTGATGTGCCCCTTGTTGTGCAGGCCCCAGAAATTGATCCCGGCCTCGCCGCCGTCCGCCGTGCCGACCACAAAAGCCGGGCGCCAGATTTCGAGACGGGCGCCGTTGGCGTAGGTCTGGCTTGGCGTCAGGGAGACGGTTGGGCCGGGTTTGTAGGTGTCGGACAGGTGCAGGACCTGCCGCGCCGCCTGCATCCGTTCGGTCGGCGTGTAGCGGCTGACATAATGGGCGTCGGGGATGTCGCTGCGCATGGCGGCGCTGACCGATGGCGCGGCCACGGCGGCGGCTAAGGCCAGAGCAATCACGGTTTGGCCGTTGTTTGGGCGGGCGCTTTGGCTTTGAGGAAGCCCTGCGAGTCCATCCAGTCGTAGAACAGGCTCGGCCAGACCGCGACATGCGGCGGGTTGGTGGCGCGGATGCCGAAGCCATGGCCCACGCCGCCGAGCATATGGATTTCCACCGGCACCTTGGCCTGTTTCAGCGACGAATAGAGCGACGGCAGCCAGTCCGAAACCTGGTCCTTTTCGCCGCCGAGCAAGAAGGCGGGCGGCATGTCGGCGGTGAAGGTCGCTTCGGTCTGGCCGGGATAGACCAGGCCGATAAAGTTGGGCTTGGCGTTTTCGGCGTCGATGGCATCCGGGGCGGCCACGGCTACTGGCCCGCGCCAGCCGGTCAGGGCGGCCAGGTTGCCGCCGGCCGAGAAGCCGATGACGCCGACGCGGTCGGGATCGACGCCCCAGGCCTTGGCGTTGTGGCGGACCTCGCGGATGGCGCGCTGGGCGTCGCTAAGCGTGTCGGTTTCCAGGCCGAACGGCGAACCGTCTTCTTTCGAGAGGCGGTATTTGAGGACGAAGGCGGCGACGCCGTGCTGGCTCAGCCACTCGGCGACGCGGTAGCCTTCGTGGTCGATCCAGATTTCCCTGTGGCCGCCGCCGGGAATGACGATGACCGCCGTGCCGTTGGCGGTGCCGGGCGCGGGCAGGTAGGGGGTCAGGGTCGGGGTGGTGATATGCGACCAGACATGGTCGCCTTCGTTGGTGACACGGACGGCTTCGGGCTTGGTGTCCCACTTGGGGCCAGGGACACCTTTCGGCCAGAGCGGCATAGCCGTGGGCGTCGCCGCCGCTGCCGGAAGAACCGCCGCGCTCAGCAACGCGAACAGGGTGCACGCCAATACCATCAACTTCATCTCCGCCTCCACATGTGTCCGACTTATGCTGCCGGTGCCTATTTCCATAGCGTGGTTTAAGCTTTTACGACAGGGGTGATAAAAGCGGTTTCCTTCCGCTGAAAATCATTTTATACCATCGGCCAAACCCCGCGCCCGGCTGCAAAAGCCGGGCGTAGCCATTTCTGGAGACTGAAAAGCCTCCCAAAATCAGAGGATAAACCCCATGTCCGAAATCCTGATGCCGAAGGCCACCGCCGTGTGGCTGGTCGACAATACCTCGCTGTCGTTCGAGCAGATCGCCGATTTCTGCGGCCTGCACCTGCTCGAAGTGAAGGGCATTGCCGACGGCGAAGTGGCGCGCGACATCCGCGGCGCCGACCCGATCGCCAACGGCCAGCTGACCCGCGAAGAGCTCGACAAGGCCGAGGCCAAGCCGGCCTATCGCATGGTCGCCCAGAAAAGCCGCCACGCCGAACTGCTCAAGCCGTCGAAGAAGGCGCCGCGCTACACGCCGGTGTCGCGTCGCCAGGACCGTCCCGACGCCATCGCCTGGTTCGTCAAGCACCACCCGGAAGTCACCGACGCGCAGATCTCCAAGCTGCTCGGCACCACCAAGTCGACCATCGAACAGGTCCGGTCGCGCGGTCACTGGAACTCGGCCAACATCAAGCCGGTCGATCCGGTGACGCTGGGTCTCGTCTCGCAGATCGAGCTCGACGCCGTGGTCAAGAAGGCCGCCGAAGCCAAGCGCAAACAGGCGGAAAAGCTCGGCATCCCGCTGGATGATCCGTCGCTGAAGCCGGCCCAGACCGTGCAACCGGCCTTCGAGGAAGAGGAAGAAAGCCCCTACGCCAAGAAGACCGAACTGACCGCCGAGGACGTGTTCGGCGCCGGTGGCGGCGCAGCCCACGACGACGAAGACGACGAATAAGCGTCCCTTTTCAAGATACAAGAAAGCCCGTCTCCGGAAGGAGGCGGGCTTTATAGTTGCCGGGCGGAGAACTCCGGTGGGGGATCAGGTCTTCAGGTCAAGCAGGCGGCCGGTCATCTCGTCGGCCGTCTTGATGACGGAAATACTGGCGGCGAAGGCGGTGCGGGCGTCGATCTGCTCGACGAAATCGCTGACCAGGTCGTTGCCGCGGGAGGCGTCCTGAACCGTGGCGACGGCAGAACGGTCGAAGCGCTGCATGGCCATGGTGGCGCCGGAAAGGGCGGTGGTGATCGCTGACATGATGGGCCGTCCGCGTTGTTACTGAACAGTGGCGGCCATGATTACGCCCAAAAGCTTAAGGGCGGCTGTAAATACTCGGTTAAGCTCGGTTAAGCGTAAATTGGTAGGGTCGTACCGTCGTTACAAATATCCCAGGTCCTGTGTGCCGAAATGGCCGATATTGGGCAGGATGGTCGGCATTTCCGACGTCGATACGCCGAACCACTTCGCCAGGGTCGCCGACATCTGATCGGTGGCCGTCGACGGCAGCAGCCGGCCCTGGCCGACCTGGTCCGAGGTCGACAGCGAGACGTGCGGCGCCGTGCCGTAATAGCGGCCGCCGTTGACCGCGCCGCCGAGGACGAAATGGTGCGAGCCCCAGCCATGATCGGAGCCGTCGCCGTTCGAGGCCAGGGTGCGGCCGAAATCCGAAGCGGTGAAGGTGGTCACCTTGTTCTGCACGCCCAGTTCGACCGTGGCGTTGTAGAAAGCGGTCAAGGCCTCGTTGACATTGGTCATCAGGCCGGGGTGTTGGGCGATCAGGTTGTCGTGGAGGTCGAAGCCGCCCAGCGAGACAAAGAAGACCTGGCGCTTGACGCCGAAACTGTTGCGGGCGCCGATCAGGCGGGCAACGATCTTGAGCTGGTCGGCCAGGCTGTTCTTCTTGCCGTCGGTGTCGAAGCTGGTGACCAGGGTGATACCGCTGAGCGCCGTATTGACCGTGCTTTCCAGGTCCATGGACCGCTTGGTCACTTTGGCGAACTCGTTTTCCAGGACGTTGCCGCTCGATTGGGTGATCAGGGTCCGGAGCGCGGCCGGTACGGCGGTCGAGCCGTAATAGTTGCTGGCGGTGGCGGCGGTGATCTTGGTCGCGCCGCCGGTGCCGATCTGGTACTGCAGGGCGGTGTTGCCGGAGACGAAGACGGCGTTGCCGGCGGCCGAGATGCAGGTCAGCAAGCTATTACCGTTTCCGGACAGAGCCATGTCGCCGAGGCGCCCGCCCCAGCCGACGGCCGTACCTTCGCTACCGCCGGATTGCCACTCCGACTGCTGGTCGTTGTGCGAAAACAGCTTGGGCGGCAGAGGGTAATTGACGCGGTCCTGGCCCTGGTACTGGGCCAGGGTCAGGGGCACGATCAGCGGGCCGACATTGAGCTGGATGGCCAGCTTGCCAGACTGGAACAGCGAGCTCAGGCCGGTCAGCTGCGGCGCCAGAGCATATTGCAGATTGTCGGTCAGGGTCTGGCCGCCGGCCGGTGTCAAGGCAGTGGCGCCCAAAGTCGAGCGGTCGAGGGCGATGCTACCGCGAATGCTGCTGTACAGGCCGTAATTGTTCAGGTCGTAGGGCACGAGCGTATTGGCGTAGTCGTTGCCGCCATAAAGAAAGACGCAGACGATCGCCTTGTAGTCGCTGGCGTCGAAGGCGGCGGCTTCGCCGGCGGCGGCCAGGTTAAGCGCCATCGGCGCGGCGGCGCCCATGACCCCCAGGGCGGACACGCGCTTCAGGAAGGCGCGGCGGTTCAGATCGGGCAGGTGGTTGATATGCATGGGTGCCTACTTCTGAATCATGTATTCGGGCGCCGCCATGACCAGCAGGATGGCGGCCCAGATGCGGTTCTTCTTGGCGGCATCGCTTGACGAGGCGTTCAGGGCATTGGCGTTGAGCGTCGTCTCGATGGCCGAAACGGTGGCGGCCGACAACTGGTTGGCGGTCAGGTGGAGATTGAGCCAGGCGACCAGGGCGGAGGCGTCGGCGGCGATCGGCAGCAGGCTGGTATAATCGGGCTTGATGTCGTTGTAGCCGAACTGGATCACGTTCGTCATGGCGTTGACGTAGCTGGCGGTCGTGGTTTCGTTGTGGATCTGGAATTCCGGCGCCGTCAGGCCGCTCGTAGCCAGGGCGGTGTTGGGCGGCACGTAGCCGGGCCGGAAGAAGTTGAACACGCTGGGGGCGCGCAGGGGGCTTTGGCCCAGGCCCCAGTCGCTGCTCGTGGTGTCGTAGATCTCCCACTTGCCGGTGGTGCTGGCGGCGTTGAAGGTGCGGGCCCATTGGGCGACGCGGATGATCGGTTCGCGCAGCTTGCCGGTCGTCGATCCGGTCGACAGGCTCAGGGCTTCGGTGTCGGTAAGGATGGCGGTCCATACAGCCTTAAGGTCGCCGCGCACGCCGGCGCCGTTGTCGGCGAAGACGGCGGCGACGCGACCGATATAGGCGGCCGACGGATTGGAGGTGACCAGGCGCTGGATCATCTGGCGGGCGAAGAACGGTCCGGTATTCGGGTGGTTGTACAGGGTGTCGAGGGCCGTTTTCAGGGCGGTGGCGCCGTCGGTATTGGCGGGAATGGTGACGCCCAGGAAGGTCGCCGCCAGGGTCGAATGGCGCGAGGCGATGAACTGCATGCGCGTGCGTGTGAATTCGGTCGTCGGCACGTTGTTGCCGTTGAACATCGTATAGGTGACGCCGGTATAGTCCCAGTCATAGCCGGTGAAGACGCGCGCCAGGTTAGTGATGTCGCTCTGGCCGTAGGTTTCCAGCGGCTTGCCGTCCGAGCCCGTCTTGACGGAGCCATCGCTGTTGAGCTGATAGAGGCCGATGGTGAAGAGCTGCATCACCTCGCGGGCATAGTTTTCGTCGGGCTGGCGGCCGGCGCTGTTTTCCTTCTGGTTGCCCTTGGTGTTGAGGAAGAAACCCATGGCCGGGTTGAGGGTGACTTCTTCGAGCAGGGTGCGGAAATTGCCGAAGACATTGGTGCTCAGCATGTCCCAATAGCCGGCGATCAGGTAGGACGGCCAGTAGCCGTCGATCGGCGACAGCGAGGCGACCATCATCTCGGACAGGGCCAGGGTCAGGCGCTTGCGCAGCTGATCGCCACCGGTCATCAACATGCGCCAGGCCATCCAGTCGCCGAACACCGGGTTGAAATAGGTGCTGGTGGAATCCACGACATTGATGTTGCGCGAATTCAGCCAGGCCGTGCCGGTCTGGCTCTGGGCGGTATTATATTGGGAGTCGAGCCAGGCCTTATGGCCCATGGTTTTCAGGGAGCTGATGTCGGCGTCGCTGACGGAAAACTGCGCCTGGAGGAGGAAGCGCGCCGCTTCGGTGTCGTTGGCCGGGTAGGTGGTGGTGACCGTCGGGGCGGGCGTTGAGCCGCCGCTGCCGCCCGATCCACTGCCGCTACCGCCGGAACCGCCGCCTCCGCCGCAGGCGCTCAGGGCTGCCGACAGGGCGCCCAAAAGACCCAGGCTGACGCCAATCGACGAGGAAGAGGTTTCGGCTGTTTGCACTTCGCCGGAGGGCGCGATCGTCGCGCTATCGGTTGCGTCCGTTTCCAGGAATGGCCCGTCCATTACGCTCGCCCCAAGCTATCGTTTTCGTTATGCAATCTGTCGCGGGAAGTCCCGTATAGATTTGAGTATCTTTAAGAATTAACGCATCATTAATAGTAATAATGACGCGCAATTGCTAATAATTTGACGAAATGAAATAAGGATAAGGCAAAAAAAGGGCACGATTCCCCAATAAGGGGAAAATTGACAGGAAAGTGATTTTGGGAGAAGTAAAAATGAAAAATCCGGAGCGCCTGGTTCCGGATTAAGTCTTTGTTAATTCAAATTTACACTTCAGGCGCGCAGGCTGGCTCCGGTTTTACCAGCAGCTGCGACAACCTTGGTGGCGACTTCCTCGATTTCCGGTTCGGTCAGGGTCTTGTCGGTCGGTTGCAGGGTGACGGCGATGGCCAGCGACTTCTGGCCGTCGGGCACGCCTTGGCCGCGATAGACGTCGAACACGCTGGCGTCGGCGATCAGCAGCTTGTCGGCGCCCTTGACGGCGCGGATGACATCGCCGGCGGCGACATCCTCATTGACCAGGAAGGCGAAGTCGCGGGTCAGCGGCATCAGGTTGGACAAGCTGAGCGCGCCCTTGGATTTGCCGGATTTGGCCTTCGGGGCGGGTAGATTGTCGATGCGGATTTCGAAAGCGATATAGGCGCCATCCAGGTCCATGGCCTTGAGCACTGCTGGGTGCAGTTCACCGAATTCGGCGACGATCTGCTTCGGGCCCAGCTGCAGGCGGGCCGAGCGACCGGGGTGCCAGTGACCGGCATTCTGGCCCTGGACCAGTTGCAGCGAGGCGACCGGCGCGCCGAGGCTGTCGAGCAGGCTGAGCAGGTCGCCTTTCAGGGCGAACAGCGGGTCTTCGCCGTCATTCTGCCAATGGCGGGCCGAACCGGGGGCGCGCAGGGCGGTGATGACCGGCTTCTGGTCGCCGGGCTCCAGGCCCTGATAGACCGGGCCGATTTCGAACAGCCAGGCGCCGGCCAGGCCACGCGCGGCATTTCGGCCGGCGGCTTCGCACAGGTTGGGCAGGGCCGACGGCCGCATGCAGTCGAGTTCCGAGGCGATCGGATTGGCCAGGACGAGCGCATCCGCGCCGCCACCGAACAGCTTCGCCCAGTCCTGGCGCATGAACGACCAGGTGACGGCTTCGCTGTAGCCAAGCGCAGCGAGGGCGCGACGGGCGGTGCGGGCCTTGGCCTGCTGCGCCGTCAGGATGCCGCCGTTGCGCGGCTGGACAGAGGGCAGGGGCGTGGCCGGGATGGCGTTGAAGCCGTGGATGCGGGCGATTTCCTCGACCAGATCGGCCTTGCCCTCCACGTCGCGGCGCCATGACGGCACGGTGACGTCGTATTGCGTGCCCTGGCTGTCGAGCGCGAAGCCGAGCGAGCGCAAGATGCGATTGATCTCGTCGGTCGGGACGGTGAGGCCGGTCAATTGGGCGACATAGGCCGGGTCGAAGAGGACGTTGGGCTTACGCGCGGGCGCGGTGCCATCGACAACGATCTCGGAGGCTTCGCCGCCGCAAATGTCGAGGATCAGTTGCGTCGCCAGCTCAAGGCCGGGGATGACGAATTCCGGATCGACGCCACGGGCGAAGCGGTATTGCGCGTCCGACGTAATCGTCGTGGTGCGGCCGGTCTGGGCGGTGCGGATCGGATCGAACCAGGCGCTTTCCAGGAAGACGTCGGTGGTGGTGTCGCTGACGCCGGTGCTTTCGCCGCCCATGACGCCGCCCAGGCCGACCGGGCGGCGAAAGCAC
>CAYULN010000028.1:0-7217 GCA_964445605.1 uncultured Caulobacteraceae bacterium
ACCAGGGAAAAAAGCAAATGGAATGCACCGATAAATACCAGTGTACTGACGATTCCAATGCCCAATCCGGCGATCCGGTCGATATTGCCGTAGGTCTTTTCTTTGTGCACCTTGTCAGATAGGGCGTTGCCGAGATAACGCAAGCCCAGATAGACCAGTGCGAACACGACGACGGCGGCGATCCAGCTGGTCAGGCTATCGAGATGAAAGGCGCTGGCCATAAAGCCGCGGCTGTAAAGGGCGATGATGAGGCCCAGGACCAGCGACAGGAAATTGACCAGCGATCGGATGGCGCCGTTCATAAAGCCGGTGAAGCAGCAGACCAGAAGAATCGCCAGGAAAATCAGGTCGTAGAATTGCATCGCCAAGCCCCTCTCAACGCATCACCTCGCTTGCTTCAGGAATATCATCTGACGCCGCCATTAACAATATGTGTTAGGCCTGTGAAAGTTAGCCGGCGGGCATGAGCGCATCGAGAGCGGAGGCTAGGGTGGCATAACCCCGTACCGGCAAGGGGGCGTTTTCCAAGCCGTTCTGGGCGGTAATCGCGCCGGAAAATCCAAGCTTCAGCGCTTCTTTCAGGCGGCCCTCGGTGCGACTGACGGCACGGATATCGCCGGACAGGCTGATTTCGCCGAAGACGACGCAGTCGCGCGGCAGGGGCGTATCGGTCAGGGCCGACACGAGGGCCAGGGCGGCGCACAGGTCGGCGGCCGGTTCGGAAATGCGCAGTCCGCCCGCGACGTTTAGGTAGACGTCCTTCTGACCGAACGCCACGCCGCAGCGCGCTTCGAGGACAGCAAGAATCATGGCCAGGCGGCCGGAATCCCAGCCAACGACGGCGCGGCGCGGCGTGCCATAGGCCGACGGCGCCACCAGGGCCTGCACCTCGACCAACACCGGCCGAGAGCCTTCGATACCGGCGAAAACGGCCGATCCCGAGGCGCGTTCATTGCGGTCGCCGAGGAACAGGGCAGACGGGTTGGGCACTTCGCGCAGCCCGGAATCGCCCATTTCGAAGACGCCGATTTCATCGGTGGCGCCAAATCGGTTTTTAGTGCCACGTAAGATCCGGAACGGATAGCCACGCTCCCCTTCGAACGACAGGACGGCATCGACCATGTGCTCGACGACGCGCGGCCCGGCGATCTGGCCTTCCTTGGTGACGTGGCCGACCAGGATGACGCTCATCGCTTTCTTCTTGGCCAGGCGAACCAGTTCACCAGCACAGGCGCGGACCTGCGAAACTGAGCCTTGCGCCGCCTCAATGGCGTCCGACCACAGGGTCTGGATCGAGTCGATGACCACCAGGTCATAGGATTCGCGCTTCAGGGCATCGAGGATGTGGCGAAGGGCGGTTTCGGCGGCCAGGTCGACCGGCGCCTTGGATAGGCCCATGCGGGCGGCGCGGCCGCGGATCTGCTCGACAGCCTCTTCACCGGAAATATAGGCTATTTTCAATCCTTTAAGCGCGGCACTTGCCGTAACCTGCAAGAGAAGGGTGGACTTGCCGACGCCCGGATCGCCGGCAATCAGGATGGCTGAGCCGGGCACGACACCGCCGCCGCACACCCGGTCGAATTCATCGATGCCGGTGATCAGCCGCGCCGGGGTTTCATCGGGACTGTCAAGGGTTTCGAATTGCAGCTTGGCAAGCCTGGAGATTTTCGATGTTTCAGGCTTCAGTGCGCCGGGCGGGGCGGAAAACGCCTCCTGCACCAGGGTGTTCCAGGCGGCGCAACCTGAGCATTGCCCGACCCATTTGTTGTGGACAGTGCCACAGGCCTGGCAGACATAGACGGCATGATCGCGTGCCATGAAATTCCCCGAATCGAAACTATGTTCCCTATATGTTCCGATTTGGCCGGCATGTCAAGACGTGGCGAATTATTTGTAAAATCTGGAAATTCGCGATCCCAGGCGGGTTAGCAGCTCATAGCTGACAGTTCCGGCCGCTGCGCCGGCGTCATCCAGCATCTGCGCGTCGCCAAGGATTTCCACCCAATCGCCAGGCGCTATATCGAGGCCGGTGACGTCAATGCTGATCACGTCCATGGATACCCGGCCGACCACCGGCCGGCTTTGGCCGGCGACGGTGACGGCGCCGGCAAAGCGGCGGAGCAGGCCATCGGCATAGCCGATGCCGACCGTCGCCAGGCGCATGTCCCGGGCGGCCGTGTAGGTAGCGCTGTAGCCGACGCTTTCACCCGCCTTGAGATCGCGGACTTGCAGGACGCGGGCAGACAGGTGGGCGACGGGCTTGAGGTCCGGATGCGGCTTGCCGAAGGGGCCGCCGCCGTAAAGGCTGATGCCGGGCCGCGTGACGTCGAAGGCGTATTCGCTGCCGAGAAAGTGGCCGGCGCTATTGGCCAGCGAGCATGGAACTTCGGGGAAACGATCAGCTGCTTTCCGGAAGGCCTTCAATTGCCTGGCATTCATCGCATTGCCCGGTTCATCGGCGCAGGCCAGGTGGCTCATGATCAGCGACAGGCCAGTATTCGGTACGGCGGCGATGTCTTCCGGCCGGATGCCAAGCCGGTTCATGCCGGTATCGATATGCAGGGCGGCCTTGAGCGTCGAAGACTGCCAGAACTGGACTTGTTCCAGGCTGTTAAGGACGGGGCGCAAGTTATTGTCTGAAAAAAAAGATGTGCCTTCGGTCGGGCCATCGAAAACATAGATGGTGGGGACGGTCCCCAGCCAGCGGCGCAGGGCGATGCCTTCGTCCAACCGGGCGACAAAGAAGGTTTTGGCGCCGTGATTGGCCAAGTGCCTGGCAATGATTTCGGCGCCCAGACCATAGGCGTCGGCCTTGACCACCGGCGCGACCTCAGCGGCGCCGGCACGGCCTTGCAGAACGCGGTAATTATGCAGAAGCGCCGCCAGATCGACCTCAAGGCGCGCCGTGGCGTGCTCAGGCGTCATTCGCGGTTATAGTCGTCGTAGCGTCCGTCGCGGGGCGCCAGGTTGCCGAAGCGTGTGTAGTTTTCGTCGAAGGACAGGCGGACCGTGCCGATCGGGCCGTGACGCTGTTTGCCGATGATAACTTCGGCCGTGCCGCGCACGCGGTCCATGTCCTCCTGCCATTTCAGGTGCTCTTCGCTGCCCTCGCGCGGTTCGGCGCGTCCGAGGTAATAGCTTTCGCGATAGACGAACATGACTATGTCGGCGTCCTGTTCGATCGAGCCGGATTCACGCAGGTCGGACAGTTGCGGGCGTTTGTCGTCGCGTTGCTCGACCTGGCGCGACAACTGCGACAGGGCGATGACCGGAACCTGAAGTTCCTTGGCTAAGGCCTTGAGTCCCATGGTGATTGTTGACACTTCCTGCACGCGGTTCTGCGCGCTTGACGAGTCACCGACCGTGACCAGCTGCAGGTAGTCGACGACGATGCAGTCGAGCCCGGCGGTGCGCTTCAGGCGGCGGGCGCGGGCGGTCAGCTTGGCCAGGCTGAGGCCGCCGGTGTCGTCGATATACAGCGGCGACGCGCTGATCTCCATGGCGCCCTCTTTCAGGCGGACGAATTCCTCGGCGTTGATTTCGCCTTTACGCATCTTGTCGGAGGAGACGCTCGAGGCGTCGGCCAGGAGACGGGCGGCCAGCTGTTCGCCGGACATTTCAAGGGAATAGAAGGCGACGACGCCACCCCGCACCGTCTTGCGCGTGCCGTCCGGCTGCGGTTCGTAGGCGAAATGGCGGGCGATGTTCATGGCGATATTGGTCGCCAGCGCCGTCTTGCCCATCGAAGGCCGGCCAGCCAGGATGATCAGGTCGGACTTGTGCAGGCCGCCGATCTGCTTGTCGAGGTCGGCCAGGCCGGTCGAAATGCCAGCCAGGTGGCCGTCGCGGTGATAGGCTTCCTCCGCCAGCGTGAGCGCGCCGTTGACTGCGTCGGAAAACGGCATGAAGCCGGTGGAGGACGTGCCCTTTTCGGCCAGTTCGAACAGCTGCGCCTCGGCGGTTTCGATCTGGGTGCGGGCGTCCAGGTCGTCCGAGGACATGCCTTGCGCCGTGCGGGCGATCTCGCCGCCCAGGCGGATCAGTTCGCGGCGCAGGGCCAGGTCGTAGATGACGCGGGCATAGTCGTTGGCGTTGGCGGCCGGCGGGGCGCGGTCGACGAGGTCGGCGAAATAGCGGATGCCGCCCAGGTCGTTGAACGCCTGGTCGGTCTTGAACTTGTCCATGAGGACGATCGGTTCGGCCAAGTGGCCGACGCGAATCTGTTCCTCGATGACGGCGAACAGGCGTTGATGGAAGGGTTCGTAGAAATGACGCGCCTGCAGGCCATCGTACAGCCGCTCATAGGCGCCGTTGTCGAACAGCAGGCAGCCGAGCAGGGCCTGTTCCGCTTCGAGATTGTGCGGCAGGCTGGCGGGAGTGTCAGTTTCGGCGGACAGGAGCGGCGTGTCGAGCATGGGGTACGCTTAAACAGGGTTAATCGATCAAGGCTAGGGTGAGTCGCGAAGGAATTCACGCTTTCCACTTTGGGCCGATTCACAGCCTGTGAATTATGGGGAAAAGGCGTCGACTGGCGGAAACCGTCATTGTTTCCAAGACAGGATTTTTCGCCTTGGCCGGTTCTGTTAAGGGTTTACGGCCTTTGGCCGCGCTCAGCACCCTTGACAGAACCGGCCAAAGGCGAGACCGTTCCACTATGGAAAGAACGCCGGACTCTCAATGGGTTAGATGAGGGATTTCAGGCGTCTCAATGGAGGGCCTCATGAAAAACCTCAATATTGTGCGTCTGCTGCTGGCCGGGTTGGTGTCCGGCATTATCATCTATGGCTTCGAAGCCGTGACCAATGCGGTGATCCTCGGCCATGACTGGCTGCTATGGTCGGCTCTGGCGACGCGCCTGTTCGTCATGCCCAACGAAGGCCTGTCGCTGGCCTTGTGGGCAGGCCAGGCCCTGATCGCCGGCTGGGTTGGGACCTTCGTCTTCGCCGCGATCAAGGATTGGGTCGGGATGCGGCAACGCGCCGCCTATATGTCCGGGTTGATCGTCTGGGCGCCGGGCTGGCTGGGTCTGTCGCTCGATAACCTGGCGGTCGGTGTCGTGCCGGCCAAGATGGTTTACGACAACCTGCTGGCGGCGCTGCTTGGCTGCCTGATCGGCCAGATGGTGGCCAGCCTGATCTACCGGGATAAGGGTGAATAAAAAAGGCCCGGCGGATGGCGCCGGGCCTTAAAAGTCTTTATTCGCAAACGCTTAGAAGCTTTTGCTGATCTTCGTGTAGATATAACGGCCGTTGAAGCCGAACGGCGAGCGCGCCGTGAAGGCCTGGTTGCCGCCGTTATAGGCCGGTACGGGTGTCGCGGTTGTCCCCGCCAGAGCTGGGATCGGTGTCGGATTCGGGTAGACGTCGAAGGCATTGTCGATGCCGATGCTCCAGGTCGTCAGCGGGCTCAACTTGTAGCTGGCCGACAGATTGACCAGCGTCTTGTCGCCGGTCTCGAAGTCAAGCGCCGCATTGGTCTGCGCCACCAGGATCGAGCTGTAGGACACGGCCTGGGCCGAGGCGGCCCACTTGCCGGCGTGCCAGTCGGCCGACGCCGTGAATTTGTCGTCCGGCGTCGAGGTGGTCAGCAGGTTCTGATTGACCCGGGCGAACAGGGCCGGCGGGGTCGGCAGGCTCGACAGGGTATTGTTGGCCGGGAAGCGGTCGATTTTGGTCGTGCCGTGGTTATAGGCCAGGCTGAAATCCCACGTGCCCAACCTGTCGGTCGGCAGGTGATAATGGCCGACGATGTCGACGCCCTGGGTCGTCGTGTCGATGCCGTTCATGAAGAAGCGCGCCCCGTCGACGCCGAACGGCGCCAGCAGGCCGGCGACGCCGGTATTGGCCGAGGTCAGCAGGTTCTCGCTGAGGATGATGCGGTCCTTGATCTTGATCTGGTAGCCGTCGACCGTCAGCTCGAACGGCCCCTTGTGATAGACGAAGCCGAGCGCGGCGTTATCCGAGGTTTCCGGCTTCAGGTCGGTGGCGCCCAGGGCCCGGGCGACCGAGCTGGTGACCGGGAAGGTGGTGATCAGCTGCGACACGCCGCTGACGAAGTTGATGGCGCTGGAGCTGAAATACTGCTGCTGTAGGGACGGGGCGCGGAAGCCGGTCGAATAGGAACCGCGAATGGCGAAGGACGGCGTGAAGTCATAACGCGCCGAGACCTTGCCCGAGGTGTTCTCGCCGAAATCAGAATAGCTTTCGGTGCGCACCGCGGCGCCGACGCTGAACTTGTCGGTGAACTTGGTCTCGACGTCGACATAGGCGCCGATATTGCTGCGTTCCTTGTCATTGGCGTTCGACGGGAACAGGCCGGGGAAGCCTTGGGCACCAGCCGGGGCGGTGGTGACCGGGCCCTTGGCGTAGGACTGCAACTCGCCGGCGGTCAGGGCGTAGGATTCCGACTGACCCTCGAAGCCGAAGGCGACGTCGAGCGGGGCCGCCAGGCCGACCTCGAACGAGCGGCTGAAATCGGCATCGATCACGCCCTGGCCATATTGCAGGCTGCCGGAACGGAAGCCGGTCTGCGAGGCCGCGCCGAAGGAGGCGTTGACGCTGTGGGCGGTGACGTAATCGATCTTGTTGTTGCCGATGGTGACGCTGAAATCGCTGGCCCATCCGGCGATTTCGCCTTACACGCCAAGGGCATAGGAGTAATCCTTGCTGTGGACATCGATGACTGGCAGGAAACCTTTGGGATAGATCGCCAGGACGTTGCCGGAGTTGTTGAACGGGCGGAAATTGGCGGCGCTCTGGTCGTAGCGGTTCTGGAAGCTGCCCCAGCCGTAGAATTTCCAGTCGGCGTTGATCGGCGCGCCGGCGTTGACATACAGCGTAGTCGCCCGTTCCGCAGGATCGCCGTAGCGCGATACCACCTGCGCCGGGTCGGGCGCGAGACGCGTATCGAGGCCGCCACGCGACGTCGGATGGCGGTCCTTCAACTCGCCGGAAATGGTGACGAAACCTTCCGAGCCGAGCGGCAGACCGATCCAGCCGCTGGCGGTCAGGGTGCCGCCGTCAGCCTTGTGATACTTGGTGTTGGCCGTCTCCACTTCGGTGTCGTACTGGCCGTAGGAGGCGCTTACGTTGCCGCCGTGATTGGCTTCGCGCAGGCGCAGGTTGACGACGCCGGCAATGGCGTCCGAACCGTACTGCGCCGAGGCGCCGTCGCGCAGGATTTCGACAGTGCTGAGCGCGGACTCCGGAATGGTGTTG
>CAYULN010000029.1:0-12751 GCA_964445605.1 uncultured Caulobacteraceae bacterium
CGTGGATGCGGGCGATTTCCTCGACCAGATCGGCCTTGCCCTCCACGTCGCGGCGCCATGACGGCACGGTGACATCGTAGCTATTGCCGTGGCTGTCCAGCGCAAAACCCAAGGCGCGCAGTATGCGCTTGATCTCATCCGTAGGAACGGACAGGCCGGTCAGTTGCGCGACATAGGCCGGATCGAAGCGGACATTCGGACGGCGGGCCGGGGCGGTGCCGTCGATCACGATGTCGGAGGCCTCGCCGCCGCACAGTTCGAGGATCAGATGGGTGGCCAGTTCGAGGCCGGGGATGACGAATTCCGGATCGACGCCGCGCGCGAAGCGGTATTGCGCGTCGGAGGTAATGGTGGTGGTCCGTCCGGTCTGGGCGGTGCGGATCGGATCGAACCAGGCGCTTTCGAGGAAAACGTCGGTCGTGTCGTCGCTGACGCCGGTGCTTTCGCCGCCCATGACGCCGCCCAGGCCGACGGGGCGTTCGCCGTCGGCGTCGGCGATGACACACATGTCGGGCGTGAGGACGTAGGTCTTGCCGTCGAGCGCGATCAGGTGCTCATGTTCATGGTCTTCGGCATTGTCGTGGCCGAGACGCGCCACCAGCTGCGTGCCGACCAGCTTGGCGACATCATAGACGTGCAACGGCCGGGCGCGGTCGAACGACATATAGTTGGTGATGTCGACCAGGGCCGAGATCGGCTTCAGACCGATGGCCTTGAGCTTGGCCTGCAGCCATTTCGGCGACGGGCCGTTCTTGACGCCACGGATGACGCGGCCGGAGAACTGGCGGCAAGCGTCGCCGTCGGCCTTGACGGTGATCGGCGAAGGGAAGGCGCCTTTGACCGGGACGATCGGTTTGTCCTCGAAGGTACCGAGGCCGGTGGCGGCGAGATCACGGGCGATGCCGTGGACGCCCAGCCAGTCGGGGCGGTTGGGGGTGACTTCGAAATCGATGACCGGTTCGGCGCCAAAGACTTCGGCAGCCGGCGTGCCCACTTCCAGTTTATCGGAAAGATCGAGAATGCCGTCGGCGTCGCTGTCGAGCTCAAGCTCGGCGCCGGAACACATCATGCCGTTGGACACCACGCCGCGCACCGGCTTTTCGACCAGGGTGACGTCGAGGCCCGGCACGTAAGCACCGATCGGGGCATAGATCGAAGTCATGCCGGCGCGGGCATTGGGGGCGCCGCAGACGATTTCCTTCATGCCGTCGACGGTGTCGACCTGGAGCACCTGGAGTTTGTCGGCATTGGGGTGCCTGGCGGCGGAGACGACCTTGGCGACGCTGAACGGCTTCAGCGCCTTGGCCGGGTCGTGGATGTCTTCGACCTCGAGCCCGGCCATGGTCATGGCGGCGGCGACCGCGTCGATATCGGCGTCAGTCTTGAGATAGTCTTTAAGCCAGGAAAGGGAGAATTTCATTGTCAGTCCACGATGAAAAGCTTGGCGCCGGCGGCGGTCGAGGAGCGGTGGGCGGCGTCACCGAAGTCCGACACGCAATAGCTTTGCCCGGCCGTCAGTTTGAAGGTTCTGCCGTCCTTGAGTTCCGTCTCCAGTTCCCCTTCGATGACGAACAGGACGTGGCCGCGGTCGCACCAGTGATCGGCGAAGTAACCCGGCGAATAGTCGACGCGGCGCAGGCGCAGCCCGCCGACATCGATCGTCCGCCAGACGGCTTCGCCGCTTTCGCCGGGATGGATGGTCGGCGTCAGCGAAGCCCAGTCCGTGACCGTGAACAGGCTTTGCGGTAACTGCATCAGCTCAGCCCGCTCGCGCTGTTCGGCGCGGCGAAGGCGCTGAAGCCGTAGTGCGACAGCCAGCGCGTGTCGGCGGCGAACATGTCGCGCAGGTCCGGCACGCAGTATTTCAGCATGGCCATGCGGTCAACGCCCATGCCCCAGGCAAAGCCCTGCCATTCCTCCGGATCGACCCCGCAGGCGCGCAGCACGTTCGGATGGACCATGCCACAGCCGAGGACTTCGAGCCACGAGTCGCCCTGGCCGACCTTCAGTTCGCCCTTTTCCCAGGAGCAGCGCACGTCCAGCTCGGCCGATGGCTCGGTGAACGGGAAGTGGTGCGGGCGGAACGGCGTCACTACGTCATTCGTTTCGAATAAACGGGAAATAAAAGTTTCCAGCACCCACTTAAGGTGGCCCATATGGGCGCCCTTGTCGATGACCAGGCCTTCGACCTGGTGGAACATCGGCGTGTGGGTCTGGTCCGAGTCGCAACGGAAGACACGGCCCGGCGCGATCAGGCGGAAGGGCGGCTTGCCGTTGACCATGGAACGGATCTGCACCGGCGAGGTATGGGTACGCAAAAGCTTGCGCACACCTTGTTCGTCCGGCTTGAAGAAGAAGGTGTCGTGCATCTCACGCGCCGGATGCTTTTCCGGGAAGTTGAGCGCGGTGAAGTTATGGAAATCGTCTTCGATGTCCGGGCCTTCGGCGACTTCGAAGCCCATGTCGGCGAAGATGGCGATCATCTCGTCCATGACCTGAAGCGTCGGGTGGACGCCGCCTTTCGCACGCGGGGCTGAGGGCAGGGAGAGGTCGATGCGCTCGCTGGCCAGGCGCTGGCTGAGGTGGGCGGCTTCGAGCTCGGCCTTCTTGCGGTCGAGCACGTCCTGGATGGCGTCGCGCACGGCGTTGATGGCGGCGCCGGTGGTCTTGCGTTCCTCGGGCGGCAGGGTGCCGAGGGTTTTCAGCAGGCCGGAGACGCGGCCGGTCTTGCCGAGCGCCGACACGCGCACGGCGTCGAGGGCGGAAAGGTCGGCGGCGGCGGCGATCTCGGCTTCGATTTCGGCCTGAAGTTCGGAATAAGCGGTCATGGTGTAACGGGTGAGTTGGCGGACGGCTGTGTTTAGGCGAAAGGTGGCGGCGGAGCAAAGAAAAAAGCCCCGCGACCGGATCGGTGCGGGGCTTTTAATCAGAAGCAGAAAAGCCTTAAGCGGCGAGGGCCGCCCGCACCTTGTCGGCGACGGCCTTAAAGCCGGCTTCGTCGTGCATGGCGATGTCCGACAGCACCTTGCGGTCCATGTCGATGCCGGCCACGGTCAGGCCGTGGATGAACTGCGAGTAGGTGAAACCTTCCAGGCGGGCGGCAGCATTGATGCGCTGGATCCACAGGCTGCGGAAGTTGCGCTTCTTGTTGCGGCGGTCGCGATACGCATACTGGCCGGCCTTGTCGACGGCGGCCTTGGCGGTGCGGATGGTGTTCTTGCGGCGGCCATAGAAGCCCTTGGCGAGGCTTAAGACCTTCTTGTGCTTGGCGTGGCTGGTGACGCCTCTTTTAACGCGTGCCATGTGTCACTGTCTCCTTAGGCGTACGGCATGTAGGATTTGATCTTCGTCGCGTCGGCGTCCGACAGGACGGCGGTGCCGCGGTTCTGACGGATGTACTTGGCGTTGTGCGAGATCAAACGGTGACGCTTGCCGGCGACGCCGGCCTTCACCTTGCCAGAGGCAGTAAAGCGGAAGCGCTTCTTGGCGCCCGACTTGGTCTTCAGTTTGGGCATTTCATGTACGGCCGTATTAAAGCCGCCCTCTTAAAGGGGTTATGACACCGCCAAGGCATGCCTTTGGCCCGGCGGGTCGACGCTCTCAAGCAGCGGAGCGGTAGAGCAGGCTGCAAAGAAGCGGGGTTCCTACAGGAAAAGCCTTACCGTGGCAAGCAGAGTCTTGATTGCCGGCGCCTCATGTTTATCCGAAAAGTAGCGGCCACTTTTCGGCATGAGGCTAGAGAAACTCCTCCGGCCGCTTGCGCGCCTGCCAGCCGCAGACTTGCACGGCCTTGCCGTCATTGCGCAGTTCGAAGATGTGACGATTGACGAAGCTTTCGTCGTCATCCGGCAGGGCGCCCTGCATGGTTTCCAATTCGGCGGCGTCGTAGGTCGGTTCGCCTTCTACCGTCATCCAATCCGATTTATAAACATAGGTCTTGCCGCCGATAGTGATAAAGGTCAGGTCGTCCTGCAGCGGGTCGTCATAGACGTCGCTCGACCAGCGCAGGCCCGCGCCTAGCAGAGACGCGGTTATGGTGTAGTCCTTGTCGGTGGCGCCGCTGTGCCAGGTGTACTGACCGTTGAACGAGGGACCGTATCCGGTGATTTTCGGCCGCAGGTTCCGGAAGGTCAACAGGTCGGGTGTACCGTCATTGTCGACGTCCAGGCGGTAGATGGCGATTTCGCCCGTCTTATAGGTATCGTCGCCCGGCTTCAGATCAGTGCCGTCGAGCGCCTTGTCGCTGATGCGCAGCGGCAGCAGGATGGAGGCGAGTTGCGGCGCATCAGCGACGGCGAACGCAGGGGTAAAGGCGGAACAAAACGGCGCGCTGCCTTTGACCAGTACCAGGCCTGGTGGCGTGCGTTTAAGGGTCTTGCCGTCGAAAAAGGGATCGCGCGCCTTCGGATCGAGCACGATCGGGCGCACCGTGCATTCCTGGATGAAATATTCGTGTTCCTCGCCGGCATTCTCGTAGTCGTAACTGGACTGGCCGGGTTTCAGTTCGGCGGCCTTGTAAGGTTTGTCGCGCCCCTCGGTGCCGGTCAGCTCGCAGACCGTCAGGCGCATACGATCGTTGACAAGGACACGCGTAATGACGCGGGTGCCGTTGTTCATGCACAGGTCGCGATCGCCGGAGTCGCGTTTGTCGACCACCTTGACGCCGTCCACCCACACCGAAACGCTGCTTTCGCTGCCGACGGCGCACTCGCCGCTGTGGAACAGCCAGCGGGCTGAATTGATGCGCACGGCGTGCCCTCCGACCACGCAGGTCTGGATGGTAGTCCAGGTGCCTTCCGGGGCCTTGGTCTCATCGTATATGCCGCGCGGCCATTCGGCATAGTGGGCGTGGCAGGGCGTATCCTTCGTCGCCGCCGTCGCTGTCGGAGCGGCATATACCGGAGTGACCGTAAAAACCAGGCTGACGCCGGCGAGAAACGCGATCAGAAATTTCATTGTATCCCCCTCAAAATCCCCTGTTACGACCATATCGAATGAGCCTCCGGCCGGCAAGTTAATGTGGGCCTTGCCAGCCGCGTGCCGGTGTCTAATGATAGTGTCCGCATGTCTGACTTTACCAAGCCTCTGGCCCTGATCGGCGCGCTGCTTTTCTTAAGCGGATGCGTGTCGATTCCGAGGATGCTCTACGCCACGCCCGCGACCACGCCACTCAGCGTGACGCTGAAGGGCGGGGGCGTGATGCGCTACATGCAATATGTGCCGCCCCAGGCCAAGCCCGGCGAGCGGCTGCCGCTGATCGTCTTTCTGCATGGCTCCGGCGAGGCCGGCGGCGACACCTATTCCGTGCTGGCCAACGGGCCGATGCACTACGCCACCCAGCGTCCCGATTTCCCGTTCCTGATCCTGGCGCCGCAGCTTGACCGCGATGGTGAGTGGGACCCGGAAGCGCTGGAACAATGGCTGGTCCAGGCCGAGAAGGACCTGCCGGTCGACCGGCGGCGGGTTTATCTGACCGGTCTGTCGCGCGGTGGGCAAGGGACGTGGGACTTCGCCATGCGCTATCCGCGCCGCTTCGCCGCCATCGCGCCGGTGGCCGGCTATAGCGACGTCAACGAACCGTGCCGGTTGAAAGGCCTGTCGGTTTGGGCGTTCCACGGCGATGCCGACGATGTCGTGCCGATCGGACCGGAGCAGAAGCTGGTCGATGCGGCCAAGGCGTGCGGTGTCGACGTGACCTATACGGTGTACGAGCACAGCGGCCATTTTGTCTGGGACCGGACCTACAACGCGCCCGTACTGTATGACTGGTTGCTGCAGCACAAGCGGCCGCTTATCCCCTTGCCGCGCGGGACCGCACCGGAAGATCGGGCGCCGGGGATCGACTAGCCGCCGGTGGCGCGCTGAATGGCGGCGGCGCAGGCCTTCGACACTTGGAAACTGCCGCTTGTCATCTGGGCTGGATCGAAGCGCAGCGTGCCGTCGCCGGTCACCGGCAGCCAGCCGTAATAGTTGTTGACCAGGTCGATCAGGTCTTTCGGTGTCTGTTTGGCGGCATAGACGCCGACTTCGTAGGGGGCGATCACCGAACCGTTCTCGGCGTTCATGAACAGGACGTTGATCACCCGGCCGTGGTAGATGTCGAGGAACAGCCGGTCGAAGGCGCGCTGCGTCCAGGTGATCGGCGCGGCGTCGACCTTGTACACGCAGATGTCGGGGGCACTGTAGAACTCCCAGCTTTGGGTCAAGCCGTAGCGCTTCTTCAGGCGGCGCATGCGGGCGCGGAAGCCGGGGCTGCTGTGGATCGGCATGCCGTCGGGACCGTAGGCGTCGGGCAGGACCAGCCAGCCGGGCGTGTTGTCGCCGAGGACTTCGGTGGTGATGATGTTGAAGCGGTCGAGCAGGCTGCGGAAATCACCGCGGCTGACGGCGGCGTCACGGCCGTTGGGCAGCAGGTGGAAGCGCGTGACGTTCCAGGTGCCGCCGTCGCGCAAAGACCCGCCGATCGGCACGCAATCGGGGTGAAATTGCTGCCAGGCGGCGCGGAACGGGTCGATCGGATTGGCCATCAGGAACTCATAACTTTCTTTTGTGTACGGCCGGCGCCGAGCGCCAGCAGGCCGGCCGGGATGGTCATGGCCGCGCCCATCCACAGTGGGGCATCGGGGCCAAGGCTCGTGAAGAGAATGCCAGCGATGACCGGGCCCGTTATGCGGGCGATGGCTCCGGTCGACATGTTAAGACCCTGCATGGCACCTTGGCGGTCCGGCGACGTCAACATCGAGATAATGGCGCATATGTTCGAAAAAATGACCGCCTGGCCCAAAGTACCGAACATGACGATCGGGATGATCAACCAACCGCTGTGGTTGATGCTTTGCAAGGCGAAGCTGGCGCCGAAGATGAACAGGCCGGTAGCCAGAACACGTGCTTCGCCCCACTTGCGCACCAGCGGCCGCATGAAGATCATCTGCATGGCGGCGGCGGCGATACCGATAAACAGGAAGACGACCCCGATCTCCTTGGGTCCCCAGTGATACCGCTTTTCCACCCACAGGGCGAAGGTCGATTCCAGGCCCGCCAGAGCGGCCTGATAGCACAGCGTGGCCAGAATGACGCGCGTGATGGTGGGGCTTTTCAAGGCATCCTGCGCGGCACGTCCGATGTCGGCCCGGGCGGTGGTCGGTGGGCCGGACATATCGCGTTTACGGCTTTCTCGGATGAACATGACGCCAAAGGTGGCAGCGGCCGACAGGAGGGCCGCGCCGATCAGCGGTATGCGGAATTGGTTGCCGTCGATGGCCTCATGGCTGAGGACGCCGCCGATGAACGGGCCGATGACGAAGCCGAGCGAAAAGGCGGCAAAAATCATGCTTATGCGTGTCGCCCGTTGTTCCGGCTTGGAAACATCGGAGACATAGCCTTGAATGGTCGAGATGTTGCCCGAACTCAGGCCGCTGAAGAAGCGGATCAGGATGGCGATCCAGATATTGGGCGAAAAGGCCAGGCAGCAATAGAACAGGACGCTCAGGGCGGTGGTGACGATCAGGATCGGCTTGCGGCCGATGCGGTCGCTAAGCCTGCCGCAATAGGGTTCGGCGAAGAACTGGCCCAGGCTGTAGGCCGTGAACATCAGAGTGACCTGCCAGGCTTCGGCATGCAGGCTCTGGGCGAAGAAGGGCATCAGCGGTACGACGATGCCGAAGCCGACCAGATTGACGAAGACCACGGCGAACAGAGCGGCCAAAGGGCCGTTCTCCTCGACGAACAGGCGGATCCGGCGCAACAGCCGAGCGCGGAAGAAGGTGCGTTCGTTGCGTTCGTCGTCGGCGTCGGAATGCCAGTCAGGTTCGGCGCTGACGGCCTGTTCCAGCGCCGCAGGGCCAACCGTCTCCGGTGCCGCGCCGAGATCTTCGACGGACTCGGATAGGGGATTCAGCTCTGCCATGGCAATTTTTATAGCCGATTTGCATCGGAATGCCACGGTTTCTTTATCGCAAGTGCGTTACGTCCTGTTATCGGGCAGCGCGCAGCACAACCTCAGCATTGCCAAGGGATTGCGCCTCGATTGCGGCTTCCACGGCCTTGGGCGAACGGTCGGCTGGCAGGGTCAGTTTCGCCACTTTCAGCGCGTAGACGGTCACATGGTAATGGTGATCCTGACCCGGGGGCGGGCAGGGGCCGCCATAGCCGGGCTTGCCGAAATCGGTCGGGGTTTCGGTGACGCCGGCCGGCAGGGCGTCCGAGGACAGGGTGCCGCTAGACGCCGGGATATCGACGATCAGCCAGTGCCACCAGCCGTGGCCGGTCGGGGCGTCGGGGTCGAAGATGGTCACGGCATAGCTTTGCGTGCCGGCCGGGGCGCCGGACCAACTGATATGCGGTGAATGATTGCCGCCGGTGCAGCCGTAGACATTGGCATATTGCGCCGGCGTGAAGCGGCTGTCGGGCGCGTCGCTTACGGAAACCTGGAAGGCGGACGCGGCGGCGGCGATCAGGGCGAAAACGCTTAGGGTCATGGGGTGTCTCCTGAATTGCTCCCCAGCCAGAGGGCTGTACGCGTTTATCCCGGCTGGAACGCGCCGGGTTCAGGGTGCAGGCTGTACAGGCCTTAACCATTTATGTTACTGCTTTGTTACAATCCGTCCACCCTTTTTGACGGGAAGACGGTCGGGAAACTGCCCGTCCAGCATGGCGGGCGCAAGGAGGGGGTTATGGGTTTGAAACTGAAAACCGGACTTTTGGCGGCCGTCGCGGTGGCGCTGCTGCTGAGCGGCTGCGCCACGGTCGAAGGCTACCGGCAGCACATGGATTTGATGGTCGGCCAATCGAGCGATCAGTTGCAGCTGCAATGGGGACCGCCCGACCGGACCTCGACCCTGTCCGACGGTCGCAAGCTGTGGGCCTATCGCAAGGTGAACGAGAGCACGACTGGCGGCTACTGGACCAGCCAAACGCGTAGCCGCACCGAAACCTACAAGGACGCCAACGGCAACAAGCAGACGCGCACGGTGTCCTACTCCGAGCCCTATTACGAGCCGCCGGTGACCACTCGAAGCGTCTGCGAGACGCGCTTCATCATCGGCACGGACGACAAGGTGCAGAGCTACTCCTTCGAAGGCAATGGCTGCATTGCCGAAGAGATCAAGAAGGACGGTTGACGGGTAAATTTGTTCTTGTTATGTTCCATTCATGGCGGACGGAAGCGTGACATGGACCGAGCGGGAAGCGCAGTGGCGGGACGGTGGCGAACTGCGCTGGCTGTACCTCGACATGAACTCCTATTTCGCCAGCGTCGAGCAGCAGAAGCGGCCGGAATTGCGCGGGCGGCCGGTGATCGTCGTGCCGGTGATGTCGGACTATACCTCGGCCATCGCCGCCAGCCGCGAAGCCAAGGATCGCGGCGTCAAGACGGGGACGTCGGTCAAGGACGCCAAGCTGCGTATCCCGGATATCGCCATCGTCGAGGCCCGGCCCGACCTCTATGTCGACGTGCATAACCGTATCCTCGCTGAAATCGACAGGACCATGCCGGTCGACCGGGTCTGTTCGATCGATGAGATGGCCTGCCGCCTGACCGGACCCTGGCAGACGGAAGCGGCGGCGCGGGCGCTGGGGCACCGCATCCAGCGCGGCATCCTGGAAAATATCGGCGAGTGCCTGACGGCGTCGGTCGGCATCGCGCCGTCGCGGATGCTGGCCAAGACGGCGGCCGACATGAAAAAGCCGCTGGGGCTGACCGTGCTGCGCAAGGATCAGTTGCCGGGGGCGCTGCTCGATATCGAAATCAGCGATTTTCCCGGTATCGGTTCGTCGATGCAGAAACGGCTTGCCCTGGCCGGCATTGGCACGGTGCGGCAGCTCTGGGAGCTGAGCCCGTCGCGGATGCGGCAACTGTGGCATGGCATTCTCGGCGAGAACTTCTGGTACTCGTTGCACGGTACCGATCCGCCCGAGATCGAGACCCAGCGCGCCAGCATCACGCACGGCCATGTCCTGGCGCAGGAGTTGCGGCCGGTCGAACATGCGCGCGGCGTGGCGCGGCGGCTGACCGCCAAGTGCGGCTCGCGGCTGCGGCGCATGGGCTACAAGTGCGGCGGATTGCACCTTTATATGCGCGGAAACGACAAGGACCGGCTGGAGGCGGCGACGCGGTTTGCGCTGACGTCGGACAGTTTCCGCATGCTGGAGGCGGCCGACGAGCTGTGGGAGCGGTGCGCGCGACAACTGACGGTGCCGAGGATCAAGCAGGTGGTCGTCACCTGCCTGCAACTGGTCGAGGCAGAGGCGCCGCCCGACCTGTTCGGCTGGACGCCGGACGGCGAGGAGGACGGGCGGCACATGCAACTGCTGTCGGCGCTCGACGGCCTCAACCAGCGCTTCGGCAAGGATACGGTGACCATCGGGCCGCGCACCAAGATGCACGGTTTCGTCGGCGCCAAGATCGCCTTCAACCGCATCCCGGAGCAGCCGGAATTCTGGGAATAGGGCTGCTGTCAAAAATCGGCCGCCAAAAGTCGTAACAGAAGTGACAAACCGCAAGAAGCGGAGTGAAATGCCGGTCCAGCGGTGGCATATGGCCGCAAAACCGTGGTCTCAAGGAGTGGTTCATGTCGCTGTCGAGTCTTGCCAAGCTGATCGGTCTGGCCGCCATCTGGGGCGGGTCGTTCCTGTTCATGCGCATCGCCGCGCCGGTGCTTGGGCCGGTGGCGCTGATCGCCGCTCGCGTTCTGCTGGGGGCACTGTTTCTGTTCGCGTTGGCCCTGGTGCGCAAATCGCGCCTCGATGTCCGGACGCATTGGCGGCATTTCCTGATCCTCGGCCTGATCAATACCGCCCTGCCGTTCACCCTGTTCGCCTTCGCCGCCGAGACCTTGCCAGCGTCGCTGCTGTCGATCCTCAACGCCACGGCGCCGATCTGGGGCGCGGTGGTCTCGACATTCTGGTTGCGCACGGCCTTAACGGTCAAGGCGATGGTCGGGTTGGCGCTCGGTATTGCCGGCGTGGCCATTCTGGTCGGCCTGGATGCCACGCGCCTGACGCCCCCCACGCTTCTGGCCATTGCCGCCGGTTTGGCGGCCGGGCTGTGCTACGGCATCGCCTCGGTCTATGCCAAGCAGGCCAAAAGCGTCGAGCCGTTCGCCAACGCGCATGGCAGCCTGTGGGCGGCCTGCCTGTGGATCGTGCCGGCGGCGCCGTTCTTCGCGCCGGTGGCCATGCCGGGACCGTGGGTCATCGTGTCGGTGCTGGCCCTGGGCATCCTGTGCAGCGGCCTGGCCTACAGCCTCTATTTTTCGCTGATCGAGGAGATCGGCGCGGCGCCGGCCCTGAGCGTCGGCTTCCTGATCCCGGTGTTCGGCGTCCTGTGGGGCAGCCTGGTCCTGCATGAGCCGGTGACCTTGCGGACCCTGGCCGGCGGGATGATCGTGCTGCTCGGCACTGCCCTGATCACCGGTTTCAACCCGGCCAGCCTGTTCCGGCGCAAGGTTGCCGCCTGAAACAAAAAACGCCCCGGGTTTCCGGGGCGTTTTTTAGGATGACTGTCCAGAACCGTTATTTCGGCGCCCAATTACTTCGGCGCCAAAATCATGATCATCTGCTTGCCTTCCATCTTGGGTTCGTATTCGACCCGCGTGGGTGGTTCGAAGTCGGCCTTGACCTGCTGCAGCAGCTTCATGCCCAGTTCCGGGTGGGCCATTTCGCGGCCGCGGAAGCGCAGGGTGACCTTCACCTTGTCGCCTTCCTCGAAGAAGCGATGCATGGCCTTGGCCTTCACCTCGTAATCGTGCTTGTCGATATTGGGGCGAAGCTTGATTTCCTTGATTTCGACGACCTTCTGCTTCTTGCGCGCCTCGGCCTTCTTTTTCTGCTCCTGGAAGCGATACTTGCCGTAGTCGAGAATCTTGCAGACGGGCGGATCGGCGGTGGGAGAGACCTCGACGAGATCCAAACCGGCTTCTTCAGCGGCCTCGAGCGCGGCGGAGGTCGGCATGATGCCTTGTTTCTCGCCGTTCTGGTCAATCAACAATACGCGGGGGACCTTGATGTCCTGGTTGATGCGGGGGCCGTCCTTGGGTGGCGGGGCTTGGATGGGGCGACGAATAGGTCGTTCTCCTTAAGTCTGTTAAAACAAATGCGGCTATGCGCCGCGCGGTAATTATGAACCCCGCGGCGCTTCGGATCAACGCGAAAATAGCCGCAAAGCGTTAATTTTTGGGATAACGGGGGGTACGCGGGTCAGGCAGCGAAGGTGCCTGCGCTCAAGATAAGGAGTGCTTTGTAAACCTCAAGGGTCCGATCGCACATGACGTCCAGGCTGAAGCGGGCCTTCACCCGCTTGCGGCCGGCCGTGCCCATGACGAAGCGCTGACGTTCGGTCAGGCTCATGGCGTGTTTCATCGCCTCGGCCCAGGCTTCGGCGTTGCCGGGCGGAACCAGCCAGCCCGTGACATTGTCCTCGATCGTCTCGACCGTTGCTCCATGGGCGGCGGCCAGAGGCGGGCGCTGCATGGCCTGGGGTTCGACGGCGGTGCGGCCGAAGGCTTCCGGATCGAGCGACGGCGCCACGGCGAAGTGGCAGATGTGATAGGCCGACGGCATGTCGGTGATATGACCAACCAGCTTGACGTGATCGATCAGGCCGTAATCGTCCATCCGCTTGAGCAGGCCATTGGTGTAGTCCTTGCGGCCCTGATCGTCGCCGGCCAGCAGCAGGATGAAGTTGTCGACGCCGTCGGCCTTGAGCAGGCGGGCGGCTTCGAGGATCAGTTCCTGGCCTTTCCAGCGGGTCAGG
>CAYULN010000030.1:0-3073 GCA_964445605.1 uncultured Caulobacteraceae bacterium
GATCGTGCCGTCGCTGCTGCCGGTGCTGGCGCCGATCGCCCTTTTCATCGTGATCTCGCTCGTCGCCGGGCGGTCGGCGCCATGCTGCTCGGTGTCATCGTCACCGGCATTTTCGTCGCCATCTCTATGACCTCGGGCGGCGGTGCCTGGGACAATGCCAAGAAGTCGTTCGAGGACGGCTTCAAGGATAAGGACGGTGTGGTCCATCAGAAGGGCTCCGAGGCGCACAAGGCCTCAGTGACCGGCGACACTGTCGGCGACCCGTACAAGGACACTGCCGGCCCGGCCGTCAACCCGATGATCAAGATCACCAATATCGTGGCCTTGCTGATGCTGGCGGTCCTGGCCCACGCGGGGTAGGGATTGTCGGAGTGGAAAATGGAAAAGCCCCGGTCTTTGGCCGGGGCTTTTTTGTGAATCCACAGATTACACAGATTTTCTTGGCGGCATGAAATCGGGTGCCGGTGTCCAATTCAGGGTTTTGAACCACGAACCACACGAACAGACACGAACGCTTCTGAGCAAATGGTGCCTGGTGGTTTAACCACGGATGACACGGATAGCCGCCTTCGGCGGCGACACGGATGGTCCGTGTCTGTGTTTGCGATCAAGGCCAAAAGGTAAAAAATCGACGGCGCAAAGCGCCGTCTTTATTCATACCGATTAGCCACGGCCGTCGCAATCTGCTCGGACCATTCGTGTACGCGCGAAGCGCGATCCGTGTCATCCGTGGTTAGAATCTTTGTTCGTGTCTGTTCGTGTGGTTCGTGGTTCAAAACCCTGAATTGGACACCGGCACCCGATTTCATGCCGCCAAGAAAATCTGTGTAATCTGTGGATTCAAAAAACCTCCGCAGCCCAGGACCACGGAGGTTCCATTTAACTCACGCGAAAAAATCAATCCCGGCGGTGCTGCTGGTTGCCGGGGTCGGCATCCTTGGCGCCGTTCAGGCTCTGGCGGCCGACCGTGCCGAGCAACTGCTCCATGGCCGTCAGGGAACGGCCGCGAGTCGGCGTCTTGTTCGGGTTCGGCACCAGGTCGCGGCCATCGGCAAGGCTGAGCGTCTTGACCGCCGCCACCGTGTCCGAGCCCTTGTCGAAGTCGATGACGGTGATGCTGCGCTCCGTGACCTTCGGCATCTTGTAGGTCATGCTCATCGACACCTGGTCGATATAGTACCATTCCGTCGGGTCGTAGGCCGAAGTCTGCGACGGCTGGCCCAGTTTGTCGAGCACTGTCGCTTTGCTGTCGCCGACCTTGATGTCGGTGGCCGGCTTGGCGTCGTAGGCGAGATAGCCATGGTGCGCCAGGGTCGGCGCGCAGGCCGTCGCCATGAGCGCTAGGGCACAGACAGCCGCGACGCGAAAGCAGCGGGCCGGAAGATTTTCGGGCAGGTGAGACGACATGAAATTCCTTGAACGAACCGCGAAACCCGTTTGACCTATAGTGAAATTGGGCTTACGGCAAGCATAAGGCCGAAAGAAGGCTTTTCACAGTAATTTTTTCGCCCGCGCGGGCTGCTTTTGGCTTCGCGTCCGGGCGTCGCCAGGACCCGGAATGCCGCTCGATCTGGACCGTCTCAAACAGCTTCTGTCGCCGAAAACCCTGTTCAAGCCGCGCGCCGTCACCCTGACGGGCGAACGGTTATACGCCCAATGCGTCACCCAGAGTCGCCAGCCGGTCTTCTATCTCGACTACGGTGTCGAGGATGCCATCGGCGCGCGCTTCGAGCTGCTGACCTTTCATGTCGGGCTTGTCATCAACGCCCTGCGCGGTGTCGCCGAGAGCGATTCCCGCCATGAGCAGGCCCGGGATACCGCCCAGGCCCTGTTCGACGCCTTTGTCGGCGCGTTGGACAATACGCTGCGCGAGCAGGGGACCGGCGACCTGTCGGTCGGCAAGAAGATGAAGCCGCTGGGCCGGACCATCTATACCCGCTTCAAGGCCTGGGACGATCTGTGGACGACCGGCGATGCCGCGGCGCGCGCCGATTACGCCGCCCGCACCCTTTTCGCCGGCACGGCCTATGACGGCAATGAGGCGGAAGCTCCGGAGGTTGAATCGCCGCAACCGGAAGCTTTCGCGGCCTATGCGGCTGAGGCGCACAAGCAGTTGGACCTGGAAGATATCTTGCGTGGCCAGATCAACTGGTGTGAAATTGCCCCTGTGTCGCCGGCGGCCGAGTCGGCACAAACGGCCTGAGTTGGAGTCCGGCCCGGAGGCTTTGTCATGAGTAAACCCGCTTCCCCCGATACCGGTAACGACGAGTCGCTGTGGCGCCACGAAGTCCGCTTCGACGCCGCCCGGCGCGGCCTCGATCTCGCCCTGACCGCGGATGCCGAACATCGGCAGGCGATTGCCGATTCCTTCGGCATGATCTCGCTCGACGCCCTGTCGGCCCACGTCGTCACCCGCGCCGTGTCCGGCCCCAAGCCGCTGGTGCGCGTCCACCTTGAACTGACCGGTCAGGTCACCCAGGAATGCGGCGTCACCCTGGAACCGTTCAGCCACACCATTTCCGCTGCGCTCGACCTCGATTGCATCCAGGCCGCCGACGTAACCGATGAAGTCGCCGCCGTCGGCGAAGCCGAACTGAGTCTCGACGATCTCGACGAACCCGACGTGATCGAAAACGGCCAGATCGACCTGGGACAGTATATTATCGAGGCTCTGGGCGAGGCCTATGATCCGTTCGCCCGCAAGCCCGGCGCCGTCTTCGAGGAGCCCGAGACCGAGCGCGAACCGTCGCCCTTCGCCGCGCTCGCCAAGTTGAAGCGCGATGAGTAACGTGCCATCCGTTCTCCGCTCAGGGAAGTTTCGCCTTGAAAAGTCGGGGCGATTGGGTTTGTGTGCCCCCTTTAAGAGCTTTAAGCAAGGACAGCCAGCTTCGTGACGACTCCCACCGCGCCTTCGTCCTCCGCCGGTCCGGTCCCCACTGGGGCGCTGGTCATCGCCATCGACGCCATGGGCGGCGATCATGGCCCGGCGGTGACCGTGGCGGGGGCGGCCATCGCCTTGCAGGCCCGCGCCGACCTGTTCTTTCAGTTGCACGGCGATCCAATTAAGATCAAT
>CAYULN010000031.1:0-4680 GCA_964445605.1 uncultured Caulobacteraceae bacterium
GAACCGATCGTGGTCTGGGTCAAGACCAAGACGCCGGAAGGCCGGTTCTCGATCAACAACCGCTCGGCCAGGTTGGCCGATCCCGCCGAGGTGTTTTCGGCGGAAGAGCGGCGGCTGATCCGGGAATTCAACGGCCGGATGGGGCTGGACTGGGGCGGGCTGGACATCCTGCGCGATCGCGGCGACGGCCGGCTGTACATCGTCGACGTCAACAAGACCGACGTCGGACCGGTCATCGCCCTGTCGTGGCGCGACAAGGTTGTGTCCATGAGCCGGCTGGCCAGGGCGCTGCGGCGGCTGGTCGGCGCCGGATAAGGACCGGGTAAAACCAGAGGCTTATGGCCTTCTTGCCTGGGGTGGGCGAGTTCAGAACATAAGCCTTGCGGCCCACTGCCTATGCTTACCCCTTTTCCGCCGAGGTGCGGCGGTCCCGTAAAAGGTAGTTGCATGCTTAAGATCCTCGACCGGCCGCAAGGCCAGACAGACCAGAGCCTGACGGAGCGCTTCGAAACTTTCGTCAAGGCACCGGAATTCCCCTGCGTCGGCGCCAAATCGGCGCTCGGCAGGCAGCGGATGACGATCGTTGAGGCGGGCGATATTCGTTGTCCCGCCGACGACGTTAAAATCTATCGGGCCCTGGCTGAGTTCGCCGCCCGCTTCAAGGCCGACCCCAGCCCTTTCCAGGCCTTTGCCGTCCTGTTCGCCGCGCCCACTGCGTTGACTGAAATCACCTTCGAGCAGGCCCTGTGGACGCGCGTTCAAGCTTTGCACGACCTCGATGTGGCGCACGGCTTCGGCTGGGACCCGCGCGTCAGCGCCGACAGCGACAACCCGCATTTTTCCCTGAGTTTCGCCGGGGAAGCCTTCTACATTGTCGGCCTGCATCCCGGCGCCAGCCGACCGGGACGAAGATTTTCGACGCCCGTCCTGGTTTTCAACGCACATGCCCAGTTCGAGCAGTTGCGCGCCGACGGCCAGTATGAGACCTTGCGCGAACGTATCGTCGCCCGCGACGTCGCGATCGCCGGTTCGGCCAATCCGATGCTGGCCCGGCATGGCGAGGCTTCGGAGGCGCGGCAATATAGCGGCCGTGTGGTCGACGATACCTGGCAGTGCCCTTTCAAATTCAATGGAACGCCGCATGACTCCTGAGACCGTGACGATCATCCCGCCCCGCTCCGGCGCCGCCTTCCGGCTGAACAAGGGACAGAGGCTCAGGGTGATCGATCCACAGGGCGAACAGGTGTCGGATATGCTGGCCTTCAACGCCCACGACACGGATGAGGTCATTTCGTCGGGCCGGACGCTCGACTATGCCAGCAAGCTGTTCCTCAGCATCGGCGACCCGCTCTATTCCAACCGCAGCAACGTCATGCTGAACATCGTCGAGGATACGGTCGGGCGGCACGATTTCCTGCTGACGCCGTGTTCAAAGGACACGTTCCGCATCATCTACGGCGACAAGGACCCGCATCACGGCTGTTTCGGCAACCTGTCCAACGCCCTTGCGCCGTACGGCGTCCGGCCCGACCAGATCCCGGTGGCGTTCAATATTTTCATGAACGTGCAGGTCAATGGCGAAACCGGCGAACTGCGCGTCGACCCGCCGATGAGCAAGGCCGGCGACCATGTGTTGTTCGAAGCCGAGATGGACCTGATCATGGCTTTGACGGCCTGCTCGGCCCTGCAGTCGAACAATTACGCCTTCAAACCGATCCATTACTGCGTCGAAGGCTAAGGCCAGCCCGTCATCCGGGAAATTTTTTGCCGCCGCGCGGGAACCTCCGCGCGGCGGACGCGTCTAACCCTGCAAAACGAGGCCCATTCATGCAGACCGCACGCGATTACGACAGCCTGTCCGACGATGCGCTCAACGCGCTGGCTCGCGATCGCGACCCGTCCGCCGTGCGCCTCATCACCACGCGCAACAACCAGCGCCTTTACCGCGCCGCCTGGAGCATCCTGAAAAACCGCGCCGATGCCGAAGACGCCGTGCAGGAAACCTATGTGAAAGCGTTCACCGGCCCCTCCCCTTTTGCCGGCCAGTCGTCGCTGTCGACGTGGCTGACCCGTATCGTCATCAACGAAGCCCTGACCCGCAAGCGAACGGCGAAGCGCCGCAAGGCCGCGCTCGACCAGCAGGAAGTGGTCATCCTGGAAGACCATCGCAGCAACCAGCCGGCGCCGGACGCGCCGCTGCTGCGCAACGAGCTGACCAAGGCGCTGGAGACCGCCATCGCCGGGCTGCCGGAAATCTTCCGGACGGTTTTGATCCTGCGCGAGATCGAGGAAATGAGCGTCGAGGAAACGGCGCAAGCCCTGGGCGTGCTGCCGCAGACCGTGAAGACACGGCTGCTACGGGCGAGGCAGAAGCTCAAGGCGGCCCTCGATCCGCAACTGCGGTCGGCGCTGGGCGGCGCGTTCCACTTCGCCGGCGCCGACTGCGAACGCATGACACAGCGAGCATTGGGCGCGCTGTGCAACTCGGGAGGAACCCCAGATGTCCGATAGTGCTTCCAGACGTACCCTGCTCCTCGGAGCGGGCAAGACCCTGTCCGTCGCCGGCCTGGCCGTTATGCTCGGCGTGAGCGAGAGCAGCCTGGCGCGCGCCGCCGGCAAGCCGGGCAAGGCCAAGGGCAAGCCCGGCCAGGATGTGCAGATTTTGAACTCGGCCATCGCGCTCGAACACGAGGGCATCGCCGCCTACACGCTGGCGGCGGGCAGCGGCCTGCTGCAACCGGCCGTGGTGCAGATCGGCGTCGCCTTCCGCGCCCACCACATGCTGCACCGGGACGAGCTGATCAAGGCGGTCAAGGCGCTGGGCGGCACGCCGGTGGCGGCCAAGAGCGACGCCGAATACGCCAAGGACCTCAATGCCGGCGCGCTGAAAAACCAGACGGACGTGCTGCGCCTGGCGCAGGGCCTCGAGAAAGGCGCCGCCAATGCCTATCTCGGCCTGATCCCGTCGCTGGGTACTGACTACCACCAAATCGCCGGGCGCATGGCCGGCGATGAAGCCTACCACTACGCCGTCCTCAGCCAGGCGCTGGGCGATCCCATTCCGCAGCAGGGCCTGATTTTCGGCGGCTGATCTTCGGCAGAACGCCCCCGCCTTTTTCGACGGCCCAAGGCGGGGGCGATGTCCTGGAAAGATAAGATGTTCAAGCTAGCTCTTGTGGTCCTTCTGGCTATGGCGGCGTCTCCGGCGCAGGCCCTGACCGGCGACGCGACGCGCGGCGAAGCACTTTACAAGTCGCGCTGCACCGCCTGCCATTCGCTCGACGCCAACCGCATCGGACCGATGCATCGCGGCGTCTTCGGCCGCAAATCGGGGAGCGTGGCCGGCTATAAATACAGCCCGGCCGTCAGGAAACTGAACGTGGTGTGGAATGAAACCACGCTCGACACATGGCTGAAAAGCCCGACCACCATGGCGCCCGGCACGATGATGGGCCTGAGCGTCCCCAATGCCCAGGACCGGGCCGACCTGATCGCCTATCTCAAATCGGTCAGTCCGCCGGCCAAATAGGCCGCCGCCGGTCCGTTACGATTTTGTGTCACCGCCTGTGAACCTTCCGCGCGGTCGGAGCGTCTTACCCGCATATCCCTGACGCAGTCGGCTTCAATCGCCTGCTCCTTTTCGCCTCTCGGTAACTTGCGGCCGAGCGGCGGCGCCCCCGCTCCATCCCCAGACATGCCCCGGAGCGGGGGCGACTATTTATTTCTTATGCCCCCTGGGGAACGTAGGCCCAGAATTCGATCTCGACCGTGGCGCCGTAGGCCAGGCCGGCGACGCCCAGCGCCGTGCGGACGGGCAAGCGGCTCGGCAGGAAATAGGGTTTGTAGAGCTTGTTGAAATCGCTCCACTTGGCGGCGTCGGTGAGCATGACCGTGGTCTTGAAGATATGTTCCAGGCCGAGATTGTAGCGCGCCAGGATATCGCGGGTGTTGCTCATGATCTGGTGGACTTCCGCCTCGAAGCCCTCGGCCAGCTTGCCGTTGGCGTCGAGGCCGATCATAGCCGACAGATACAGCGTATTGCCGACCTGCACCGCTTCGGAAAACGGCGAGCGCGGGTGCGGATGCAGATAATAGGTCACGCCGTCGGCGGGGATCGGCTTGATCTTCGGCAGGTTGTCGGTGTTGCTCATAACGGATTCTCTTGTGTGCAGCCCGTCTTAGCCGGGTTTGCCGGTCCTGCAAAGCGATCCGCGCGCGCGGTCCATCACAACTTGGCAAAACCCTGTAATTTATGCGTCATCCTCGATCTTTTTGCCCTTGGACGCCGCCCAGATATAAAGCGCAATCATGATAGCCAGGGCCGCCACCAGGGCGACGATCATGTCCCACGGCTTGGGCAAGGGGGTAATGAACTGAGAGATGATTTCCGGTTTCTGGGTGGCCGAAACCAGCAGCGCGTAAATGACGTTGAGCAGACTTTCGCCAACGATAAAGCCCGACGCAACCAAGGTGCTCAGCCGGCTAGCGATGTCGCGCCCCTTCTGGCGGGCGATCATCTTTTCGAAGATCCAGCCGGCGACGGCGCCGATCACCACCGGCGACGTCACCGCCGGCGGCAGGTAGACGGCCAGGCCAACACCCAAGGGCGGCAGAGCGAGGCGGCCCTTGGTGGCAGCGCGCAAGCCTTCGTCGATGGCAACCAGAACCACGCCGATGGCC
>CAYULN010000032.1:0-4897 GCA_964445605.1 uncultured Caulobacteraceae bacterium
CCGCGATGCGGACATGGCCGAGAACAGCCCGGCCCGTGGCTGCATGGTGATCAAGCCGTGGGGCTATGGCGTGTGGGAGCTGATCCAGCAGGCGCTGGATCGCCGGATCAAGGATACCGGCCACGAGAACTGCTACTTCCCGCTGTTCGTGCCCTTGAGCTTCCTCGCCAAGGAAGCCGAGCACGTCGAAGGCTTCGCCAAGGAAATGGCTGTGGTCACGCACCATCGCCTGAAGGCTATCGACGGCACGCTGCAACCCGATCCGGAGGCCAAGCTCGAAGAGCCGCTGATCGTCCGTCCGACCTCGGAAACCATCATCGGCGACGCCTTCCAGCGCTGGATCAAGAGCTATCGCGACCTGCCGGTGTTGGTCAACCAGTGGGCCAATGTCGTGCGCTGGGAAATGCGCACGCGCCTGTTCCTGCGCACCACCGAGTTCCTCTGGCAGGAGGGCCATACCGCCCACGCCAACGAACAGGAAGCCATGGAAGAAACCCTGACCATGCTCGAGGTCTATCGCGCTCACGCCGAGGACGTGCTGGCCATGCCGGTGGTCAAGGGGGAAAAGCCGGAAAACGAACGCTTCCCGGGCGCCGTCGCCACCTATTCGATCGAAGCCATGATGCAGGACGGCAAGGCCTTGCAGGCCGGGACGTCGCACTATCTCGGCGAACATTTCTCGCGCGCCCAGAACATCCGCTACCAGGACGACAAGGGCGACCTGACTTTCTGCCATACCACCAGCTGGGGCGTGTCGACGCGCATGATCGGCGGCGTCATCATGACCCACGGCGACGACGACGGCCTGCGCCTGCCGCCGCGCATCGCGCCGCGTCAGATCGTCGTCGTGCCGATGCTGCGCGACAAGCCCGAAGACGCCGCCGTGCTCGAATTTGTTGACAAGCTGGCCAAGGCCCTGACCGCCCAGACCGCGTTCGGTGCGCCGCTACGCGTGCTGGTCGACAAGAAGCCGATCAAGTCGGCCGAGAAGCGCTGGAACTGGGTGCGCCGCGGCGCGCCGCTGATCCTGGAAATCGGCCCGCGCGACGTCGAAAACGGCAATGTCACCTTCATGCGCCGCGATTCCTTACGCGACGGCGACAAGGTCAAGTCGCACGCCCTGCCGTTCGACGGTTTCGTGTCGGGCGCCGCCGCCCTGCTCGAGGAAATCCAGGGGAATCTATTCGCCGAAGCCAAGGCCCGCCTCGACGACAATATCCGCACCGACATCGCCACCTTCGACGCTCTGGCCGGCTATTTCGGCAAGGGCGGCGACGATGAGGACGGCCCGTCGGAATTCAAGGGCTGGGTACGCGTCGCCTGGGCCAAGCCGACCGGCGACGCCCTGGAAGACGTGGCGCAACGCCTGAAGGCGCTGAAACTGACCCTGCGCAACGCGCCGCTCGGCCAGCCAGTACCGACCGAAGCTTGTATCTTCACCGGCGCGACGGGCGTCGAATACGTGCTGGTCGGCCGGTCTTACTAACCGGCCTTACTTGGCGCCGTCGTCCAGTTCCAGGCGGAGATAGTCCCACACCACGCCGGATTGCAGCGTGCCGGCCGGAACCGTGAAGGTCATGGTGTTCTCGCCGGCCTTCAGCTTCGACGCGTCGAATTTCAACGTCCGCTGTTGCCAGAAGCCCCTGTCGGTGTTGTAGCGGATGGCGTTCGACGTGGTCATGCGGGCATTGTCCGGGTTCGAGCCGTCGCCGATGCCGCCGACGCTCTGGCCGTTGACCGCCACCGGCAGCATGCCGTTCATGCCGTCCTCGCCGGCCAGGCCGACGCGCAGCGCCGCCGTGCCCGTGACCGCCTTGGACAGGGTGAACTTGATCGTCCACACGGTTTCCTTGCCGTTGCCGTAGACTTTCCACGGGCCGGTCTGGTCGGTCTGCGGATACTGGTCGAGCGATTCCGCCTTGACCCAGCCGAACGGCTGGTTGGCCGGGTCCTTGGCGTCGGGATTGACGAAGGACAGATTGGTCGCCGTCGGCACCTGCTCGAAGAACCAGTCCTTGGCCGGATCGCTCTTGCCGACCGTGTAGGTCAGGCCATTGGGGAACAGCAGGGCGTAACGCAGGTTCCAACCCCACAGCCAGGCCTGCTTGCCCTTGAAGAATTCGCCAGCCGAACGGTCGGGATAGCCGATCTCCCACAGCTGGCGGCCATTGCGCACCGGCTTCCAGTCGATCGTGCCGAGGTCGAGCGTCTTACCCGGTTCGACCGTGACATTGGCCTGCATATATTCGCCCAGCACGCCGTCGGCATAGGCATGCAGGGTGTATTTGCCTGGTCGGACCTTGGTGATGGCGAAGGTGCCGTCCTCATTGCCGTCGTTGAAGAACTGGTAGCCCTTGGCGTCGTGGATCCAGGCGTCCGGGCCTGAATACATGTTGCCGAACCGGTTGGTATCGACATTGGCCGGGGGCGGCGTCGCATCGGCCGGCGCGGTCAGGCCGACGATCAAATGGGGCAGTTTCTTCGACGTACCGGCGGGCGCTAGCGAGTCATCGAGCACGAGATGGCCGGTAACGGTGCCCCGCTGATCGGCGGGCGTATAGTCGGGCGACTTGGCCCAGCCGTACGGCCACTTGGCGTTTTCCTTCTTCGCCTGGTTCAGCGCATCCTGGTACAACGTATTGGCGTTGGCCGTCCAACTGGCTGGGACGGTCGGATTGCCTGCCGTCGCCGCCAGGGTCTTCAGCTCGGCGTCGCTGGTCGGCGCCGGCTTGTCCAGCGAATTGACGTAGATGAAGATCGGTCCGATGACCTTGTGCCAGTCCTCGCCCGCCGCGATCCGGGTATTGGCGCCGGCATAGTGGCCGCTGTGCCAGTAGTCGAGGATGATCGGCTCCGGATCGCCGTTGTCGCCGAAGTGGACGTCGAGGTCGATGCGGAACGGGCCGCCGCTTAAGTATTCGACGGTCGGGTTGATGAACCAGACGCCGAGGTGGGTCTTGGTCGACGACCAGCCATAGGCGGGCTGCTTATACTGCATGCCGGAATAGGTGTACTTGTGCTCGACCGAGTTCTTGTACACGCCGACCGACATGATGCGCTGTTCCTTGGCGTGAACGACGACGCCGGTGCCCCAGTCCTTGGGGGCGGCCTCGAGCATGGTGCGGTCCTTGTCGACGGTGATCCAATCGAAGTCCTGGCTCAGGCGGGTGATGTATCGGTCCTCGGCGCCGGTGCTGCCGATCGGATAGCTGACCGGGTGGTCGAAGATGGCGTAGATGTAGATGCCGCTGTCGCCCTTGCCGAGCGAATAGCGGATTTCCATATCGACGTTCTGGGCGCCGCCGCCGGGCGCGTTCGGGGTCAGGGTGAAGGCGCCGTTGGTGATGCCCTTGACCGACACTTCGGCGCGGTCGCCGCCGTTGCTGGCCGGGTCGATGGTGACGGAATTGGTCAGTTGCGGCGCGCCGGCCGGGGTGTGCTCCCACGTGCCGCCGCTGGCTTTGAGGACTTCCTGGCCTTTGTACTGCAAGGACGGCATGAAGGCGGTGTTCTTGCTGATCTTCGCCTTGACGATGCCGTTGTCCAGCGTCCACGAGTCACCGTTGTCGGTCACCGACACCGGCGCGTTGGCGGTTTGCACGGCGGCGGCCGGTGCGGCATGGGCCTGGGCATGGATGAGGGCGACTCCCGTGCCGAGGCACAGGGTGAGGGCGAGGCGCGCAGCTTTGGACATGTGGGACCCTTTGGGACGACGGCGTTGACGCCGATTTATGACGACTTCAACGGCTTTCCAAGCAAGTTCCGTCGTCCGTGCGCAGGATCGGTCGCTTAAAACGCCACGCTCAGATTGGTGTGGGCCAGCAGGTTTCCGGCGCGCGTCACGTGATCCGGCGCCAGGGTCCAGGCGGCGGTGACGTTGAGCTGCACATGGCGCGTCAGCTGCACTTCCGCGCCCGCCCCGGCCGAAGCGACGCCGACACCCTGACGGGCGGCGTTGTCGCGGCCATAGCCGGCATCGACGAACACGAACGGGCTGACCTGCGAATGCGAGCCTAAGGGATGGCCGCGCAGGTGCAATTCGTTGCGCACCACCATCGCCGTATCGAAAGCACCGTCATCCAACGTGTAGCCGCGCACCAGGCCCGAACCGCCCAGGCCGGCCTGTTCGGTACGGGGCAGGGCGACGGCGGCGACCTGGGCGTTGGCCTGGGTCTTCAGCACCAGGTCGCCGGCCAGAGGCGTGAAGCGGCTGTAGGTGGCGCTGACATAGCCGTAGGTGGCGCCCTTCTGGCGGCCCTGCGAATAGAGCACGGCCTGTTCGTCGCTGTTGCCGGGCGTGATATGGCCGGGGCTCAGGTGGGCGGCGACGTCGAAGGTCGAGGCTCCGAGCGCGTCCTTGCCGGTGTGGTGATAGCCGAGATAAAGCTGGTAGACCTCGACCGAGACCTGGTTGACGGCGAGGGTGCCGAAATAGGTGATGCCGGTCTGGTGCTTGGCCTCGATGCCGGCGCGCAGGTCGGTTTCGCCCCGGTCGCCATAGAGATCCGAGACGGCGAAGCGGTAGCCCACGGCCCCTTCGCTGGCCTTCAGGCGGACGCTGAACGGGTTGCCGGGCTGATAGGTGGTGACGGCGTCGGCGCTGGCCTCGATCTGGCCACGGCGGCCGAGCGGCAGGCTATAGCTCAGCGCGGCGCTCTTGTAGTGCGGGTTCTTGTCGCCTTGCAGCACGTCGCGCGACACGGTCGTCTGGGCCGCCAGCACGCTGTCCGGGCCGAACAGGCCGCCGATGGCGCCGCCGGCGTAGTAACGGTCGAAGCTGGTCGAAGGCGAGCCGTCGTTGCTGTAGCCGCCATAGACCTGCCACGGCTTGGCTTCGTGCGCCGCCAGGCTCAGGTCGGTCACGCCCAGCGCCGCGCCGGGGCTGAACACCGCCTGG
>CAYULN010000033.1:0-13999 GCA_964445605.1 uncultured Caulobacteraceae bacterium
GGTGCCAAATTGGATTTTACCCAGACGGATAAGGCCTTAATCGTGACGCCGCCGGCCCAGTATCCTACGGCCCACGCCGCCGCCTACAAGATCACATTCAAGCGCGCTTAAATGTGTCAACCTCAAGGAGCCGGTCAAAGCCGGTTTATTAGGTCCATGCCGGCGCTGTCGTCGGCATGACAAGGTGAACATCTCAAGGGGCCCGGACAGCATGAAGATATCTCCCTCACAACATGGGGAATTGATTAGTCTGGCATCATCGCGCCTGCCAATATCCACAAACCGCTAATTTCGTCTATATTAGAGGTGGCAGCTTATTGAGGCGCCACGCGACGAATAAATGGAGTTGAACCATGCCTAAACCTGCGCCCGACTTTCAAAGTTTCCCCCCAAACGATGAGAAATATCGCGCGCCGGCGCTTGAAAAGGGCATCGAGATACTGGAACTACTGTCGACGTCTCACAGGCCGATGACGTTATCGCAAATTTCGGCCCGCCTTGACCGATCGATCAATGAGTTGTTCCGCATGGTTCAGGTTTTAGAGAAGCGGGGATATTTGGTGGCGACAGGGGATGGCTTTGAATTGTCAAATAAGCTGTTTTCTCTAGCTATGAGCACAGGGGTCACGCAAAACCTGCTTTCCAGAGCCATGCCGCTGATGGAAGCCTTAAGTGAGTCAACCGGTCAAGCGTGCCACCTTGTTGTTGCGTCAGCGGACCAGATGGTTGTTGTTGCGAGAGTTGAAGCTCCCAGAAATATGAGCTTCAGTGTGCGCGTCGGGTTTCGTCGCGAACTCATAGGGACGACATCTGGAACCATTTTATACGCCTTTCAGCGGCCCGGAGCGCGCGAAGCGTTGGAAGCTATGTTACGCCCGACCGTGTCAAAGTTGGAATGGCGAGCCTTTGAAGCCAAGGCCAGGCAAGCTGTCGCTGAGGGATACCTGCAGGTGAAAAGTCCTTTTACAGAAGGAATTACCGATATATCCTGCCCTATATTCTCCGACCGCGGTTTAGTCGCCGCCCTTACCATGCCCCACATCCGGACGACGCTCAGTGCGAACACGGACATTAGTAGACTCCAGACGAGGGAGGCGGCAACGAAACTGTCAGCAATATTGGGCGGCTGACGGATCGAAGTGAGTCGGTTGAAACCCCCTTCGCTCTAGGCCAGATTCCGAAGATGTAGCATCATAGCCGGCGGCGGCGAAGATATTGGCGCATTCGTTCGGAGTGAAGATGTCGATGGCCTTGGCTATAGCCGCCCAGAGGTCGTCGACAGTGCGGCCGCCTCCTTTCGTAGAAGGGCTTTGAACTTGGCGAAGGCGTTCTCGATGGGATTGAAGTCCGGCGAGTACGGCGGCAGGAATTTGAGCTGAGCGACTTTTGCCTCAAAACGCACTCAATGCTGTCGTGGCGCCATGTCAATCTATTGGGAGAATACGATTTTTCAGATCAGAGGCTTAAAGACTCCTGCGGTCTTATTTCGCCAGGGACCGCCGCATGATGCAGGTGTTTCAATCGCAGTCTCAGTTGGCTTGCTGCACCAGCGCTGTCTCCATACAACGAACAGTGACCGGCGCTAACGCCACGTATTCGGAAGGTAGCGGCTTTTTCGGGTCATAGGTGATGGAAGTTGAATTGTTAAAGTCATTCAATTCCAAAACAAATGGACTTGTCCCTTTGGGGCAGTTGACTACTTCGAGTTTGCGGCCATCGGAAAAACTTGCAGTTCCCGATCCGCCAGCTTCGCCAATTCTAACCTTCTCGGTGATTTCGACGCACTTTAGTATTCCATGGTCGTAATGGGTCACTTTACCCGCCTGGATCTCTTCCGTGGGGCCCTCCGTCATGACCGGCATCTGGTCTGCCGTGCATTTTACAAGAATCTTGGAGGCGCCGGGCCCTGTCTCTACGATCGCCGGAGCGTCTGCGACGGAGTCGTCAGCTTTGGCGCTTGTTATGCCACTTGACGCAGTGAATAGCGTACCCAACACAACAAGAGACAGAAATTGACGCATAAGCCCTCCCAGGAATGCGGCTTGTTTACCGCGGATGTCTCACTGCAATCTATAAAAATCCAGTCCACTAGGCCAGTGAATTTCAGCACTGACGGCTTGTCGGCAAATAGCTGGTACGCGGCAGGTGCCACACAATCGCTAAATATGTCGGCTTTCGTACCTTGTTGGAATTTAGCCAATTAATTACCTGTCATCGGGCCATCCAAGACCATGGCGCGGTCATGCCCGTCAGCCGCAGGCCGCCGAAGAAGATTGTGGTCTTCCAGTGCCCGTGAGGGATAGCTGATCGCGCCCTTTGGCCTGGTTGTGCGCGGCCGCAAAGCCTGGCCATCTTTGTGCTGGCCCCGGTTTCATCCAGGAACACCAGCCGCTCCGGATCAAGTTCCTGTTGGCTCTCGAACCATAACTCTGTCTTTGCGACGGAGGGATACAGTTATTTTACGGGCTCGGAATATGCTTTAATATTTCTGTAAAGATAATCGCGTGGCTTGGCCAAAAAAAGGCTCGGTCTCGCGTGAGCGGGACCGAGCAAGTTGGCTAAGCGAGGAGGAGGGGAAACTCCGCTTAGAAGGCCGCTGACGCGCCGAAGTAGATGGTGCGGCCGGCATAGTATTTGTCGAAGACGTACGGCACGCCGTCACCGACAGTGCGGTAAGTGTCTGGCGTGTATCGGGTCACTGAGTCGTTCAGCAGGTTCTTGCCTTCCAGGAAGACTTCAAGGGTCTTGTTGACCTTGTAGGAGACGCGCCCGTCCAGCGACTTGGAGAGACTCTTGAAAATCGGCGAGGTCGTCTTGTAGTAGCCGGTGGTATTTGAGCCGCCCGCCGTCGACGGAATACGGTTGATGCTCGGCGACGGGTCGGTCTGCACGTAGTAAAAGTCTCTATATTGATAAGCGATACGTGCATTGAAGCGTCCGTCATCGTACCAGAGGTTGACGTTGTAGACGTAAGCCGACTGGCCTTTTGGCGGCAGCGCCAGGCCGGTGAACGCATCGATATCGGCGTTGACGGCATTGCTGGTCGTCGTCGTGTAGTTAAAGCCGCCACCTGTGTATTTCAGAACGCTCGGCAGGAACGTAAAGGCTGTCCTGCCGGCGATTTCGATACCGCGCTGGGTCAGGCCGCTCTGGCCATCCTGCCACGTAGAGACGTTGTAGGTATTGCCTTCCAGAGGATACAGCGGGAGCGTAATGCTCTCTGGCCGGCCGGACTTAACATAGATCTTGTAAACGGCCGCGCTGAGCTGCGAGTCCTTATTCGGGTACCATTCCAGCGACAAGTTCTGTACCGTGGCGCCATAGCCCTTCAGGTCTGGGTTGCCGACGGTACCGCTGCATTTGCTTATAAAGGAGTTTAGGAAGTTCGCGTTTTCCGCCGTGTCGTCCGTAGTGGGGTCGTTATCCTGGATTGCCCCTGGATTCGCGGCAAGGAAGTTTTCGAGGGTTTGACGGTCAGAATCACTGACGTGACTGCAGGTCACGGCCGACGTACCGGTTAGTTGCGCCATGCTCGGACGCGCCCGCTGTTTGGCGATTGAGTAACGCACCGCAACGGTATCTTCCATGGGCCATAGGGTGAGGTTGATGCTGGGCAGGATATCTTCTGAGGTCTTGTCGACGACCGAAATACGGCGGCTCACGAGCGTGTCAACTAAGGTGTAGGTGTTCAAGCCGCCGACCACGGCGGGAACAGCCTTGCGTTCATTGAACACGAAGACCGGCTGCCCTTTGACATGGATATGCTGATAACGGACGCCGGCGTTGCCGTTCAGCGTCATATTGAAAAGCTTCGTCTCGAAATCCGCCATGGCGTAGGACGAGAATGTATCCTCTGTCGTCGAGAACGTCGGACGCGTATAGGTCTTCCCGTCCGTTGCCAGGCAGGTGTACAGGCATTGCGGATTGTGCGCGCTCAGGTCACCGACCTGGCTCAGCTTGTAGAAGAAGGTATCGAAGTCAAATACTTTCCAGCCGTTGATCAGATTGCCGCGGTCCGGAAGGCCATTGAAGAACTGGGCGCCCGGCAGGTCTTCCAGGCTGGCATTGATGATGTCCTGGTACTGCGCCTGCGTCATAGTGTAAGTTTTATAAAGCCTGTCGGTAATCGCGGTATTGGCGGGCGAAGTATAAGAAGTACCAAACTGGCAAGGCGCGGAGACTGGCGCCAGCGAGGGCACACAATAACGTATGGTGTCGAGGCTGCGGGCGCGGTACAGCGTGACGCCGGGCGCGATGTCGAAACCGCCTTCGCGCCAGGTAATATTGTGCCTATCACGGTATTGCAGTCCGAACTTGATGTCTTGAATCGGACCGAGATGATCGAAGCGTCGGGTGGCGTCCGTTTGGAAGTTCAGTTCCTTGTTCTCGTCGGCCTGGGGCGTGTATTCCAAGTTCCCCGTGTTGGTGCCGAGGCCTGTGGTGGCACTGGCCACCGCATAGTAGCTGGCGGGATTATTCAGATCGACGCTCGATGGCACAGCGAAATTCCACAGGCCGTTGCCTGGAATCAGCGTGAAGTTAGCCGACGGGATCGGGGCCGCGAAAGTGAAGGCCTCGTCGCGGCGTTTGCTTTGGGCAAAGCTGTACTGCAGGCGACTTGTGACCGCCCAGTTTCTCCATTTCAGGTCGGCGCCCGCCTGGAGGTAATCCTGCTCTTGCTGGGTCTTGATGTCGCGGATTTGCGACGACCAGTTCAATGAGGTGACGAAGCCGGCGCTGGTGGGGGTCCCAACTTGCTCGTCGAACTGAGTGGCATAGTGGTTAGCGTTGACAACCACGTTGCGTATATTGGATGTCCTGTTGCCGTTCGCGTCGGTCGCACCCGTCGTATCGCCGCCGATCTGCAGGTTGGCGGCGTCTTGACGGTAGTCGAGGATGTTGGGGTTGTAGGAGATGAAAACGGTAAGGTTATTGTTGACTTTGTAGTCGGCGCGGAATTCCGCCGAGGTTCGCCGGTTTTGCAGATTGTTGCGGCTGAATCGCGGCAGGGTCGGTACATAGTCCTCCCACTGGGCGTAGCACGTCAGGCGGCTATTGAAGTTGGCGGCCGTGGGTGTCGGAAGGGCGGCGCACCCGGCCTTGGTGGTCACGGCGGCGGCGGCGGCGTCATAGGGCGTGGTGAAGGTCTTCTGTGCCGAGTTGTCCCAGTCGCCGTATGGAATATAGCCGGAATTCTTGTCCGAGACGCGGGCGAAGTCAAACGTCGTTTCTTGATCGTCATACGTGAGATTCATCAGCAGGCCGAGCTTGCCGTTCAGGAATTTGCGCGTGGCAATCAGGTTGACGCGCGGCGCGATGCGGGCGTTCAGCGAGTTTTCCTGGTATTGTGCATTGAATTTGAACAGAGGCTTATTAAAATCCAGGCCAGTGCGTTGCTGGATACGGACCGTACCGCCGACGCCGCCGGGAGTCATGTCGGCGGTGGCGCCCTTGACCACATCGACGCTCTTGATTAGGTCGGATGACATGTCGACGACGCTGGCGGTACGGCCGTCCTGGTTGCCGGTCGGCAGCATGGTCATGCCATCGACTTCGACGCGGACCAGGTCGGCCGCCTGGCCGCGAATGGTGAAGCCGCCGGGTGTGCCATCATCGGCTGTGTCAAGACTGACGCCGGCAATGCGCGAGATGGCAGCCGCGGCGTCCTTGTCTGGGAACTTGCCGATGTCGTCGGCGACAATTGAATCCTGGGCCGTGGCGGCGTGTTTCTTGCGGTTGATCGCCGATTGCTCAGACTTGCGCACGCCGACGACGATGACTTCCTGGGTGTCTGTGGCGGCATCCGCGGGTTTGTCAGGCCCGGGAGCCGGCTTCGGCGCGGTCTGGGCCTGAGCGGCGGTTCCGAGACTCAGCGCGGCGAGCGAGGCGCCGAACATGAGGTGAATAGTCTTTTCCTTAAGCGATTTCATTTCCCATTTTCCTTTGGTAGGTGCCGATTTTTTGTTTGATGACCGTTTTTGGGCTACGGTCTTGGTTTTATTGACAGATTGGCTTTAGGCGCAAACAACCCGATGCCCCGGCTTGATGCCGGCAGCCGATAGATGTTCGTTGATTTGAATGTCTGAGCCTGACGTCAGATCAGGCGGTTGTTGTCGTCGATGTCTTCAGAGCAATCCTCCCCGCATGCTGTCCCCCAGCCTTTATTGCGGATACCGCTTCAGCCATTGCGCGTAGGCGTCGATGGCTTTCTGCGGTTGTGTGACGTACCAGGCATAGCCATTGCGGCGGCCTTTCGAGATGTCATTGACATTGTCGCGGATCATCTTGTCCCAGTCGCCGAACACTGGCTGGCCGGTCTTGATGTCGTAATTGCGCGACCAGATGGGGCCAGCGCCCGGTTTGTCGATCAGCTTGCGGCCTTCGTCGTCGCTGACCTTGGTAAAGTCCTTGTCATGGATGGCATGCATCTTGAGCCAGGCAATTCCGGCATGGATGGCGACCTTAACCTCGGGCGACGGGTTGGGCTGACGCATCAGATAGAGCAGGACATCGGTGCTTTCGGCGCTGGCCAACGACCGCATCTCGTAATCTCGCGCGGAGATCGGCTTGAGCGTGACCGCATCGACCTGCTGCGGCCAGACCGTCCTTTTGCCGTCGACCTGCACCTGCGCATCGAGGATGGTCTTGACCGCCCGGCCCGCACTGCGTCCCGCCTGCTGGCGCAGATCCTGCGGCACAAAAGCGAAATCGGGCTTGCCCTCGGCGACGTCGGCGAGGATCATGGCTGCTTCGGCCACGGCATTGTCGTTAAATGTGATGCCGTCGTGGAAACCGCCCTCGATCGGATAGATCTGCGGCCAGCCGCCATTGGGGTATTGCGCCATCAGCAGATAGCGGACGCCCCTGACGATGCTGTCGCGGTAAGCGTCACCGTCCTTGCCGGGGAGCTGTGCCTGAACGCGGGCCAGAAAACGCATCTCGGTCGTGGTAGCGCCGTTGTCGAGCGTTCCGACGAAGGTCCAGAACCGGTCCTTCGGGGCATCGAAGCTGCCATCACCCAGCGCCATGTGTTCGGCGTCGTTGGCGTAACGCTGACCACGCAGGCGTGGTGGCTTGGTGCGGTCCTGGTTCTTACTCCAGCCTCCGCTCGGGGTCTGGAAACTGACGATATCGTCGGCGATGGCGCGGGCTTCGGGTGAGGCATACCAGGCGGCATCACGATCGAGCGGCATCTTGCCCGATCCGGCCTCCGGCGGCGGCGGAATCGTGTCGAGGCCTCTTTGCTCGGCCGCCAGAGTGTCGTGGTCGAAGGCCATCTGTGCCTGGGATTTCTGGATATAGGCCACCCAAGCAGTACGTTGGACCGCCGGCAATTCCGGAAGACGGTCGAGGCTGACTTCGGGCGCAGGCGTATTGACGCCGACAATCGCGGCACAAGCCGACCCGGCCAATATCAGGCCGACGGCCGCTAACGAGCCTATCCACCCGCCGTTCGGCATCTCGATCCCCATAGTTACTATTATCGCGGAGTTAGCAATTTTGACGCAAAACCTGATAGCCATTGACGTTGCGTTGGGTATTTTTCAAAAAAATACCCAACGCAACCCATATTTTACGTGCGATGTAGCACTATTAAGCATATCTCTATCCGAATGTAGGTCAAAACCAGATAAAATGACTAACTTTGTCAGCCATATAAATCTTATTGTTTAAACCTATACTTTTCCTCACGATCATTGCCATCAAGTTCAGATAACGATTTAATAGACGAATCGAAGGGCGGTAGACACAATAGTTCCGCCGTTTGAGCGATAGTCTAGTACGCTACTTGGATTAGTGTAGACCCATGTTTGTTGATCCTGTGCTAGGATGTTTTGGGCGGATAGATCGATGCTTAAGTTTTTATTGATCTTATAAGATCCCTTGAAATCCCAGTAGGTCTGAGATTCGGTACCTTGGAAGTCGTTGTAAATGTCGGTACACACGCCGCCGTTGTTGGTCAGCAGCCCCGGGGAGCAAGTACCGGAGGCTTGCGGGAATTTGCTCGCATAGCGTTCACGCCAAGAGCCCGAAATCCGCGCCTGCCACGGACCCTTTTCGTAGTACAGGGTCAAGTTCAAGCTGTGCGGCGAGGCGTATGGCCATGGCCCGGTTGCCCGCACTCCGGCCGAAGTCAGGTACGACAGCTTCGACTGGATATGAGTCGCGTTCGCCTGGATGCCAAAGCCATCGAATGGCGCTGGCAGGAAGGTCAGCGGCTGCTGGTATTGCAGTTCGATACCATTGACCACACCGCCAGGGCTGTTCGCCGCCGATGTAATCGTCCATGTGTCATCGCCATCCATGTAGACCTGCTGATCCGGTGTCAGAGAGTTGCGGATCTGAGAGTGGAGGTCGGCCGGGATGATGTTGCTAAGCTTGGCCAGATAGGTTTCAACACGCGGAAAGGAGCTCAATTTCTTCTGGTAGAACGCTACTGACATCAGCGAGTCTTTGTTGAAATACCATTCGAAGTTCAGGTCATAATTGGTGGACCGGAACGGCTTGAGCTCCGGATTGCCGAGCTTGATGCTCGGGACGGCCGACGAACTCGGTGTCGTAGAGATGCTCAGGCTGGTGACGCCGGGTCCGAGCAAGTTCAGGTCCGGGCGCGACATCGTCTTAGCTGCGGCGAAGCGGATCATAAGGGTGTCGGTCACTTCATAGCCAAGGTTCAACGACGGCAGCGTATCGGTGTATTGGCTGGAGCCCAGCAGTTGTTTGCCGTTGAAGATTCCGGTCGTGCCGTACGAAGCGCTGTCGATGTGGGTCGTTACGACGCGAACACCCGTGTTACCCCGTAGTGTGCGGCCAAATAAACCGAGATTGAAATTCGCCTGAGCGTAGGCACCGTTGTCGCGTTCATTAACCGAAAGCCCCGAACCCAGCGAAGGGATGATGCGCCAGTCGCCGAACTGGTTCACGCAGTTGCAGGTGTAATGCAGATAGGCGTCTACCTTCTTCGCATCCGGCGTCCACCACGAAGTGGTGGTGCCCGACGGCAGGTCCAGGCCAGCCCCGAAATTGGTTAGATGGCCCAATCCGGCGATCGTTAAATTGGCATAGTTTGCGTCACCCTTGTCGCGGCCGTACTTATTAAGTTCCTCGACCGTCGGGACGACACTGCGCGAGAAGGTGGCATAGGTATTGGAATAACCGAATTCTCGACTGCTGAGGCCGAAGTCGAAGTTGAGACGTTCGCTGATCCAGTAGTTGAAATCGAGGCGTGCGTTTTGGAAGGTGTTGTCAGCCGTCCCGACATAGCGCGAAACCCCGGCCATGCCCTTCGCGAAGGCAAATTGATTGGGATCCGCAGCGTTAAATCCGGTTTGGATGATGGGCATGCTATCCGTGCCGGTCGCACGTTCATCGAAGACGAAGCCGTCCTTATCAAGCGCGTAGGCGTCCGTGCGGCCACCGTCGGACCGCAGATGGGAGAATGACGCGCCGTAAACGAACTGCATTTTCAAGGTATCACTCCAGCGCTGGTCGAGCGTGAAGTCATATTGCGTGAAAATCGTGTTGTTGCTGTTGTACTGATCTTGGCTGATCCAGTCCAGCCGGTTTAGTTTCAAATAATCAGCCCGTCCGGCGCTGTTAACGTGGGCATCCATGATTGCCGTATGCTCGTGTCCGACAAGCTGGTCGTAGTAGGTGATGCCGCGATGGTCAGCAGCAGCGGCGGCGGCGTTGTAGCCGACTGAACCTGGGTTGTTATAATAGTCGTAGGTGTCAAGGTTGTAGGGGTTGGTCGACCAGGTGTTGCCGAGCGTCGTATTTGTCGTGCCGAGAATTGAAGGTGTGGTAACATAGGCCGTACCGTTCCAATATTGCGCCGTGGAGAATACAGGCGTAGCAGCATTACCGAGTGTACCGGTACAATCCAGCGCCGCTGCGGTTGCCGTCGCCGCCACAGGGTTGCAGACGTTGGCATAAGCGGCCCGGCGATCGACGAAGTAGTTGTTGTTCGTCGTGGCATATGGACGAAGGCCGGTGCTCGAATTGGTCAAGCCGATTTCCGCCCGTGCCGTATCACCGTGACGATTCAAGCCGAACGAGCTCAAAAGGTGGCCATCGTTCGAGTAATCATACCCGGCATAGAGAGCGTCGAACGTCACTTTCGTATTGTCGTTCGGCTTCCATTGCAGCGACGACGTCAGGCCAATGCGCTTCTGCTTCTGATCCTGTTGCTGAAGCCCGATCAGGGCGGGGATGATGGTCGTTGGTGTGATGATCGAATATGCGGTCGGATCAGACCCAAACATTAGCGAATTCGAATCAATACCTAGCGACGTAGGACCCGAAGTCCTCAAATTCGTGGGCAGTGCGAAGCCCCAATAGCAGTTCAAGGGCGACGAGTTAGTCGTCGAATTGACCGTGGGCGCTGTGCCTGCGGTACTCAAACAGGTCGGTGTAGCGGTTCCGCCGGTCCCGTTCTGAGGGGTCACACCTAGGAGCGGCGAGCCCCGATAATTGTATTCGAAGGCACCCTGGTTACGGTTGTAATCGCTAATGTCCTTATCTGCCTTGTTATAGGCGCCGGAAATGCTGAAGCCCAGCTTACCGCCGAAGAACACGTCGGAATACAGCCCCGCAAAGCGCGGGCTGTTGCGGTGGTTCTTGGCGTAATCGGAATAGTAAGCGTCCTGGATCGAGAACGCGATCTTGCGCTTCTTGAAATCGAGCGGATGTCCGGTGTCGATGTCAATGGTCGCGCCTAGAGAGCCCTCATCAATGGAGGCTTGTGCCGATTTAAGAACCTTCAAGGAGCTGAAGAGTTCCGTTGCAAAGATATTGTAGTCAAAGGTGCGCGACTTGGCGACTTGGCTCTGGCCTTCGTTCGTGCCGGTCTGCGCAACGGTTTCGATGCCGTTTAAACGGGTACGGACGAAGTCGCCACCAAGGCCCCGGACAGTAATAGTGCGGCCTTCGCCGTTGTCGCGCTGGATCGAGATACCCGGCAGGCGTTGCAGGGCCTCGGCCAGATTCGAATCGGGAAATTTACCGATATCTTCGGCGTTGATAGCGTCGAGCATCATGTCTGATTTGCGTTTGACGCTTAAGGATTTTTGCAGCGAGGCGCGATACCCCGTGACAACGACAACTGTGTCATCGCCTGTCGGCGCCTGTGTTTTTGGCTGTACATCCTGAGCGTCGGCGCTGCAAACACCATAAGACATAAACAATAATGTCAATGCGGTTCCGCAATAAACAATACTGGAGCTGCCCTTTTTAAAACCCCTACGCATTTCAACTCTCCTGTTGACCGGTCGGTCAATTTTTTTTGCTATTGTTCTATCAATCTCCAACAAAACAAGCCAATTAAGGTCGAGCGGCATTTTGAAGCGTGGCACAATTCAAAATTGATCTGTCTTGGATTGGAAAATTTCTGACTTTACATTGTAAAATCTGGTTTCCCAATGCACACTATTTCAGTATGGCCGGGGATAACTATAAAACTCCGTCACTATTGTTGACGATCAATGGTGACAAGTCAACGTAAATGGTCGCTGAACCGCGCACGCTTAAAGCGAAAATAGCGCTTTATGACAATTCTGCATCAAAATGACGGATGATGCTTTAAGCAGGATTTAATCACGCAAATTTCGTTTTCATAGGTAAAAAGTGTGCCATTTGTGCAACTTGTTAACTTATTTGACTTGCTTGTTTATGAGATAATTTCGCATTATTTGCTTATTTAACATACATTTATTGGTCGAGTTCCAACTAGATTTTTTGTATTTTGGAACGGTGATGCGTTACTATCTTTGTTGTAAATTTTAAACCATGTATTGCTCTTGAAGCCCAATCTGCGGATATGTCCGTGTCAACATTGCGGCATTTTCTCCCCGGAAACACAAGATAGAAATAGCCACTCTATCGTTTGTATTGCAGGCTCAAGATTGAGCTTAGTTTTCGACAAGGTCATATAAAAATATTCTATGGAGTTCGGAGTTTCGCTACGATCGTTGCAAAGGGTTGATTGAAAAGTTCGCCGAAAGCGATGTTATGCAGTAAATGTTAGCTTAGCGCACCGTGGCCGGGCAATATTTGCGAATGTGACCTCATTGTACTTGTTTTACTTAGGGAATGTCATGTCTATCACGCCTGTTTCTCGCCGCTGGATGCTATCCGGTTCCGCCGCCGTGTTTGCCGCCGCCGGCATGCCGGCCGCTGCAGCTGCGCCAACCGCCAAAATCGACCGCAAGGCGCTGGCGACCCGGCACAATCCGCAGCTTAAGGCCATCGAACCCGCCGCGCCGCTTATGCTCGGCAACGGTAATATCGCCTTCACCGCCGATATCACCGGCCTGCAAACCTTTCCTGAGCAATATGCGCCAATCGCCCCGCTGTTGACCGAAGCGCAGTGGGCCTGGCACAGCTTCCCCAATCCGCAGAGCTTTACCGCCGCTAATACCCTGGTCCCCGTCGATGTGCGCGGCACGACGCAGCTTTATCCCTACATGAAAAGCCTGGCCGATCCTGATCCGGCGGACAAATGGATCCGCGAGAATCCGCACCGCTTTTCGCTCGGCCGTCTGGCGTTCGACCTGCGCAAAAAGGACGGCATGGCCGCGAGCTTTGCCGATATCAGTGAAACGCAGCAGACGCTCGACCTGTGGACCGGCACCCTGACCAGCCGCTTCCGCTTTGACGGCGAAACCGTCGAGGTCACTACGCGCGTTCATTCCGGCCGCGACATGGTCATCGCCGATATCGTTTCGCCTTTGGTGGCGGACGGTCGGTTGGCGGTGATCGTCAAATTCCCGGGCGTCTCGGCCAATCTCAATCCCGACCCGTCCGACTGGGACCATCCGGAAACACACCAAACAAAAGAACTGGATCACAAGCCGGGCTGGCTGGCCCTGTCCCGCCAGATCGATGACACAGCCTATTTCGCCGCAATCAAAAGCGACGGCGGCATAGTGGCCGATGGACCGCATGCTTACAAGGTCGCCGCCAAGCCCGGCGCGACCAAGCTGAACGTCATGGCCGACTTTTCGCGCGCGGCTGCCACCGCCTCGCCCGAACCTGTCGCCGCCCGGCAGGCCGCAGCCGCTCATTGGGTGGATTATTGGAGCCAGGGCGGCGTTATCGATTTTACTGGCAGCACCGACCCGCGCGCCCATGAGCTGGAACGCCGGGTGGTCCTGTCGCAATATCTCATGGCGATCAATGCCGCCGGGGAATTTCCGCCGCAGGAAGAGGGACTGTTTTCCAACAGCTGGAACGGCAAGGCGCACCTGGAAATGCATCCGTGGCATTCGGCGCACTTCGCCACCTGGAATCGGCCGCAACTGCTGGAACGCAGCCTGGCCTGGTATGTCGGCCATATCGATCAGGCCAAGGCGCGCGCCGCGTCTCATGGCCTGAAAGGCGCCTGGTGGCCGAAGATGATCGGCCCCGACGGTGTCGACAGCCCAAGCAGCGTCTCGCCCTTCATCATGTGGCAGCAGCCGCACCCGGTCTACATGGCCGAACTGGTTTACCGCGCCCAGAAAGGCGCTGCCGCCAAGGCCAAGGTCCTCAGCCGTTACGGGCAGCTGGTGGCGGAAACCGCCGACCTGCTGAGCAGCTTTCTGCATTTCGACGAAAAAACCGGCCGTTATGTCCTGGGGCCACCGGTCATTCCGGTTCAGGAGAACTGGGACCCGTTCACCACCTTCAATCCGGCGTTCGAGCTGGCCTACTATCAATGGGGCATCGAAACCGCCCAGGCCTGGCGGGTACGCACCGGCCAGCCGCGCCGCGCCGACTGGGATGACCGCCTGGCCAAGCTGTCGCCCTTGCCGCAAAAGGATGGACTGTACCTGCCGACCGGTTCTAACGACGCCTTCTGGACGGATGCGGCCAGTGACCAGTGCCGCGCCAATGCCACGAAAACCCCTTGCCAGAACAAGGACCATCCGTCTTTCCTGATGCCGCTGGGCTGGCTGCCGGGCAAGGGCGTCGACAAACCGCAGATGAAGCGAACCCTGGACAAGGTGAAGGACGTCTG
>CAYULN010000034.1:0-6107 GCA_964445605.1 uncultured Caulobacteraceae bacterium
GCTGGACAAGCCCGGTTTCGGCGTCGAGCTGAATCCGGAAATCAAGCTGCACCGCCCCTACACCCACTAACGAAAAACCTGGCCGGGGTTGAGAGGTAACGACGGCGATATGCGTATAGTGATGACCCTGATTGCGGCGCTGCTGGCTCTTGTGGCCGGTACAGCCCCCGCGTCTGCAAAGTCTGGTTCGGGCAAATCCAGAGGGTGGTCATCGATGTACGTGTTCGGCGACAGTTACAGCGACAGCGGCGCCGGCTATGTCGACGGCAACGGCCCGACCGCCGTGGTTTACCTGGCGCAGGAACTGAAGGTACCGTTCACCTTCAACGGCGCGCCGGATGCCGCCGGAAAAGGCCTGAACTTCGCGGTCTCCGGCGCTCAGACCGGCGCCGGCGAAGGCAAGCACTACCCGGCCCCCGGCAATGGTGAACCGGCCAGCATGCGCGGCCGCGGCCTGATGAACCAGGTGCAGGACTTCACCCGCATGACGCAGGACGGCACCGTCAAATTCGACGGCAACACCACCCTGTTCTTCATCGCTGGCGGGCTGAACGACCGGTCGGTGCCGACCGACACCACCATCCACAATCTCGAAAGCGAAATCCGCCAGGTCTATGCCTTGGGCGGGCGTTACTTCCTGGTCGCCCTGCTGCCGGAAAAGATTCCGCAATTCGCCCCGGTCGGCCAACGGCTCAATCCGGCTCTCGCCCGCATTCCCGGCGAACTGAAGGCCGAGTTGCCCGACGCGCATATCGTGCTCAGCCAGTGGGGCCGTTATTACGACGACGTCATCGTCAATCCGGGCAAGTACGGCATGACCAACATCAAGGACCGCTGCGCCGGCCGCGCTGTCTTCAACGAAGACTTCACGCCGTGCGCCACGCCGGACAGCTATTTCTTCTATCACGAAGGCCACCCGTCGACCGCCGTGCACAGGATCGTCGGCAAACGTCTGCTGAACGACGTCAAGGCCGCCTTTCCCTGATCCCCCTCCCCTGACAACAAAAAGGATAATCCCGTGAAACTTTGCCGTTATGGCCCCAAGGGCCAGGAAAAGCCCGGCGTCGTCGATGCCCAGGGCCGCATCCGCGACCTCTCCGGCGTCGTCGCCGACATCACGCCTGAGGAAGTGCGCCTGTCGAAGCTGGCCGGCCTGAAGGCCACCGACATCGAAAAGCTGCCGGTCGTCGACGGGACGCCGCGCTATGGCGTGCCGGTCAACAAGATCGGCAAGATCATCGCCATCGGCCTCAACTATGCCGACCACGCCGCCGAGTCGAACCTGCCGGTGCCGCCGGAGCCGATCTTCTTCACCAAGGCGGTGACCTCGCTGAGCGGCCCCTATGAGGACGTCATGAAGCCGCGCGACGCCACCAAGATGGACTGGGAGGTCGAACTCGGCCTGATCATCGGCAAGACCTGCCGTTATGTCGACGAAGCCGACGCCCTGTCGCATGTTGCCGGTTACGTCCTGGTCAACGACGTCTCCGAACGCGCTTTCCAGAAGGAGCGTGGTACCCAGTGGGTCAAGGGCAAGGGCTGCGATACCTTCTGCCCGACCGGCCCGTGGCTGGTCACGCCCGACGAAGTCGGCGACGTGCACAACCTCGACATGTTCCTGGACGTCAACGGCCAGCGCATGCAGACCGGCAACACCAGGACGCTGATCTTCAACGTCGCCCAGTGCATCAGTTACGTGTCGCGTTTCATCACCCTGCAGCCGGGCGACCTGATGATCACCGGCACGCCGCCGGGCGTCGGCGAAGGCAAGAAGCCGAACCCGATCTACCTCAACGCCGGCGACGTCATGAAGCTCGGCGTGTCGAAGCTGGGTGAGCAACAACAAACCGTCGTGCCGTTCTCGCTCGCCGGTCAGGAGATTATCGGATGATCTATCAAGGACGTTTTGCCAATCGCTGCGCCATCGTCACCGGCGGCGCCTCGGGCCTGGGCAAGGCCACGGCGGCGCGCATCGTCGCCGAAGGCGGCAAGGTGGTATTGTGGGACCTGAACGCCGCCGCGCTTGACGCCGCGCAGACCGAGATCGGTGCTTCGGGCGTCGTGGCGCTCGACGTATCCGACAACAACGCCGTCGTCGCCGCTGCCGCCAAGTCGAAGGACATCCTCGGCAAGATCGATGTCCTGATCAATTCGGCCGGCATCACCGGCGCCACCGCCACCGTCTGGGAATATCCGGTCGAGTCGTGGCTGTCAGTTATGAACATCAACCTCAACGGCCTGTTCTACTGCTGCCGCGCCGTCATCCCGTTCCTGCTGGAAAACGGCTATGGCCGCATCGTCAACCTGGCCAGCGTCGCCGGCAAGGAAGGCAATCCGAACGCCTCGGCCTATTCGGCGTCGAAGGCCGGCGTGATCGGCCTGACCAAGAGCCTGGGCAAGGAACTGGCGACCAAGAACGTCATCGTCAACGCGCTGACGCCGGCGACGTTTGAGTCGCCGATCCTGGCGCAGCTGCCGGCTTCGCAGGTCGAATATATGCGTTCGAAGATCCCGATGGGCCGCCTTGGCATCATCGATGAATCGGCCGCCATGGTCTGCTTCATGGCGTCGGAGGAATGTTCGTTCACGACCGCTTCGACCTTCGATACGTCGGGCGGACGCACGACATTCTAACGGACGGATTAGGTTCCAAATAGCGTTTAAAAGCCGGAGGTTTCGCCTCCGGCTTTTTTCATACAAGGGGAAACGACATGAAGGTCCTGCTCGCGATTTCGGCCCTGGCCCTGGTGATGGCGGTCCCAGCCGTGGCCCAGCAACAGACTGCCGCACCGGTCGCTAAGCCGGCGCCGCGCACGCCGTTTCATGAGCCCGATCCGATCGATTTCGATAACCATGAAGGGTTCACCTCGATCTTCGACGGCACGCTGAAAGACTGGGACGGCGATCCGGCGGTGTGGCGGGTGGAAAACGGCGTGCTGATCGGCGAGTCGACCAAGGAAAAGCCGGTCCGCAATGCCTATATTTCCTATCACGGCGTAACGGCCAAGAACTTCGACCTCAAGCTCGAGGTCAAGGTCGAGAACGGCGGCGGCACCGGCATCCAGTACCGCAGCCAGGTCGGCCAGCCGTGGACGCACGGTTTCACGCCCGGCGCCAATGTGCTCAATCTGGCCTGGATGATGACCGGGCCTCAGGCCGACTTGTGGTATCCGGTCGATACGCGGCATGGCCAGTACAGCGGTCAGTTCTATTCGGAAAACACCGATCTCGGCATCCTGGCCTGGCGTGGCCAGGTGACCCAGTCCGAGCCCGGCAAAAGCACGCGGTTGGTGGCCAATATCGGCGACCGGACGGCGCTGGGCGGCTATGTCAAGGTCAACGACTGGAACCAGTACGAGATCATCGCCCGTGGCGGCGTGATGATGCATATTCTGAACGGGCAATTGATGGCGGTCTACATCGACGACGATGCGAAGTCGTCGAACAATGTGCCGGGCCTGATCGGCATCGAGATCGAGAGCACGCCCAGCAAGATTTCGGTGCGGAATGTGTGGCTGCGGACGGTCGACTAATGGGGTTTGGGGGCTGTGCCCCCAAGACTTTCCCCTATTCCAATAAAAGAAGGCCCGCCCCTTTTGGGGGGCGAGGCCTTTTTTATTGGATTAAGTAAGGTTTTGTGGGGGCACGGCCCCCACACCCCATAAGTTAAACGTGCCTCAGTCCTTCATCGCGTTGCCAAGCCCGATAATCACGGTCGAGGCCAACAGGATGGCGATCCCCAGCAGCACAAAGGTAATCGTCCGGGCCTTGGCGCCCTTCCATTCCTTGAGCGCGAAGCCCCACAGCGACGAGAAGACGATGATCGACGCCATGTGCAGGGTCCACGACGAGAAGCCGTACTTGCCCATCTGGCTTTCGCCCATCTGGTAGAAGAAGAATTGCAGGTACCAGGTGACGCCGGCCAGGATGCACAGGATGAAGTTCAACCCGCCATTGGCCGGCTTTTCACCGGCCGGGACCGGTGCGTTCATCTGGGCGATGCTCTTGTTCTTGATGATCAGGTACAGGCACCACAGGATATTGGTGGTCGCCCCGCCGAGCAGCACGACGCACAGGGTCGCCAGGCCGCCGAACAGCGGATCGACGCCGGACTTGACCACGCTGGCGGTAATCGGGTCGCCCGCCGCCAGGCCATAGGCGAAGCAGCTCGACATGATGCCGCAGAAGATGGCGACCAGCAGGCCCTTCTTCAGGTCGAATTCCTTGAGGGTTTCCCGGCGCTTGTCTTCCGGCAGGTCCTCGTTCTTGCTGTGCCCGGCATAGCCGATGACACAGATGCCGATCAGACAGACGACCAGCCCGCCCAGAACCACCTGACCATGCGTCGTCGGCACGATCTTGGTCCAGAAAGAGCCATCGAACAGCGGCGGCATGATGGTGCCGAACAGGGCGCACAGCGACAGGGCAACCGCCGTGCCGAGACCAAGGCCGAGATAGCGCATGGTCAGGCCGTAGGTCAGCCCGCCCAGGCCCCAGAGCAGGCCGAAGATCACACACCACTTGAGCGTCTCGGGCGACGCCTGGTGGAGGATATCCATCAGGTGCGGCACCTTGACGAAGGCGAAGACCCACGGCGCGACGACCCAAGAGAACAGGCCGCCAATCAGCCAGTAGATTTCCCACGGCCAGCGTCGGACGCCGCGATAGGGCACATAGAAACTGCCCGAGGCGAAGCCGCCGAGCCAGTGAAAGACGACGCCCAATAAGGGGTTCGGGTTCATGAACTTTTTCCTCTGCCTAATCCCGACCGTTTCCCGGCCGGGTGTTATATCCTGTAAATCCGTTCCGCATTGCCGGCGAAAAGGGCATCCCGGTCGCTTTCGCCGAAGTCCTTGGTAATCGTATCGTAGGCCTCCATCCCCTTTGAATAGCTGTTGAACAGCTTATCCGTCGGAAAATCGCTGGCAAACATTGTCCGGCGCGTGCCGAAGCGTTCGATGGTCTCCAGAACCATGCCGCGCATGCTGTCGGCCGTCCAGTTGCGGTCGACGAAACCGAGGCCCGACACCTTGCACGACACGTGCGGTAGCGAGGCCAGCAACTCCATGCCGCTTTTCCAGCGCGCCACGCCGGCCGCGTCGCGGTCGACCGGCATGCCCATGTGGTTGATGATCACCGGAATGTTCGGATGGTTCTTGGCCAGCCGGTAGGCGTCGACCATCTGGTTCGGGTAGATCTGCAGGTCGAACGACAGCTTGTATTTGCCGAGCAGCGCGTAGCCCCGGGCGAAATCGTCGTCCAGCAGCAGATCGCGCGGCGTATAGGTGCGGTTGGGATCGGGGTGCCAGTTGATGATGTGGCGGATGCCGCGCACGTTCTTGCTCTGGACATGGGCAGCCAGCACCTTCTCGACATCCGGCTCATTGAGCGCGGCAAAGCCAACGATGGCGCTGGGCCCCTGCCCTTTGTCCGCCAGGCCTTGCAGCCAACGGGTTTCAGGGATTGCGTCCTCCGGATGGGCGCCGGCGTCGATGTGCACCGTCTTGGTGACATTGTATCCTTTCGCATCTGCGAAATAATCGCTTGGCAGATAGTCGGTGGCGATCGGCTCGACGCTGCCGTTCGGCCCGGAATCCGAAAACGGCGGGCTCAGCCACGGATAGCGCAGCAGATCGAGTTTCCACAGGTGGATATGGGCGTCGACGAAACGCTTGATAGTCATCTGGCCTGTCCTGTCTCCGGCTTATTTTTGCACTCTGCGCCGGTTTTGCCGCGGACGTTTGAACCCCGCCCGCTCTCCCATTTATTGGCAGCAATCTTTACGAAATGGGACGGGGGAGTCAATGTCAATCTGCCTGTGCGGGAAAGCCTTGTTTTGAACGGCTTCGGCGCGCATCTCCGTCTGCCTTGTCAAACAATTTTGCCGCAGTCGCCGGGGTTCTTTGCCAGACATTTGACAAACCCCGGTGGGATGATCTACGGCAATTGTCTGAGGATTGACCGACACTATTGCGCATAATCAAAGAGGAACCGCCATGCCCCTGCGTCTGATCCAGCTCACCTCCCCCAACGGCCAGCGCCAGGTCGCTGCGAGCGAAGACGGCGGCGAAGCGCGCGTCATCAACGATGTCAGCTCGACCTATGAG
>CAYULN010000035.1:0-7972 GCA_964445605.1 uncultured Caulobacteraceae bacterium
GCCAAGCTGAAACGCCAGGATATCCAAGTCGTTACGCCGTCCGGGACGCTCAATCTCGGCCAGTTGCGCAATATCAGCCTCGAGGCAGCGACCGGTGAACTGGTCTGCCAATGGGACGACGACGACCGCGTCCATCCCGAACGGCTGGCCAAGCAGGCGGCCGTGCTGCTCGAAAACCATCTGGAAGCCGTCTATCTTCAGGAAGTGATGCAATATTTCCCGAATGACAAGACGATGTTCTGGACCAACTGGCGCGGGACACCGACCCTGGGTCATCCGGGGACGCTGATGGCGCGGCGGTCGATTCAACTGCGCTATCCGACACAGGGCGACGTGTCGAAACTGGGCGAGGACCGGGTGCTGGCCGAAGCCTTAATGGCGCGCGGCAAGACAGGCTTTATCAACGGTGCGCCGCATCTCTACGTCTATGTCAGCCACGGCGCCAATTCCTGGCACGACGGCCATCACGCCATGTTGCGCGACGAACTGGCGATTTCATGCGGCCTGCTGGAAAGGCGCGAGCACCAGATCCGGACGGGCCTGGAACCCTACGGTTTTCCGGAAGGCATCGCCATGCGCGGCAACAACGGCGAGGCATTTGTCCTCTAACTAACCGTAATAAAATCCGTGTACAGCGGTTTGGCGTCGATATCCAGCATGCCAACGCCCACCTCGTCGGGGCCGGTCGCCCAGGTCACGATATGCCACTCTGGCGGCAACGGCACGCCCGGCGCGCCGGTGAAATCGAGCGGTAGACACTGTGTCGTCAAGCGCGCGTCCAGCCTGCCGAAAAAGGTATCGCGCCAGTCGCCGTCCTGCCCGCCGGCCGACAGTTCCCAACACAGGAAGTCAAACGGCAGCCAACCCTGGCCATCGAGCCAGGCTTCGGCCCAGAAATGATTGGTCGGGCAATCGTGATAGAGATAGAAGCCGCCGAGCAGGCGCGCTGGAATGCCGCGCGCCCGGCACAACGCACAGAAAAACGCGCCGGCCAGTTGGCAATCGCCCCAGCCGCTGTCTAGCAGCCAGTCACCGGGCGCACTCCAATCGACCTGGTCATAGTGCACGGCGCTTTGACGAAACTCATCGAGGCAGAAATTCCAGAAAACACGTACCGCATCCTGTGGTCGCGTGCCGGGTCCGGCTAGCCGCCGGGCCAGGGCGGCAATCCGGTCGGTGATAACGACAACGCCATCGCGGGGCTTGAGATAAATCGGATCGGGCGGCGGAGCGGCGTGGGCGCCGCGCGGCCCGGCAGAAAAGGTCATGGTGGCGCCCAAAGTCACGGTCCTGGATTCCGGCGCCGTTAATCGCGCCTCAAGCCGCCCACGCGTAACGCTTAAACGCGCCTCGGCGTCGCTAACCGGTTCGACCGAGAGGTTGGTGAGATGTTCCGATTCCAGCGCCAGGGGCAGGCGCAGCCGCAAGGATTGCCCTTGCTCCGCCTGGATATGGAAGGTGCGTTTCAGGTCGACGGAAAAGGGTCGGGCCTGATCGGGCAGACTTTGCGCCAACCGCCGCGCCGTGGTCACTAGCCGGTCGCGCCAGAAACCGTCGCGGCCATCAAGCCCGGCCTGCTTGGCGAAGTTGAGTACTTCGACCGGATCGAAAAACCGGCCCCCGTCGGCCGTGCGAAACGGCAGGCCGAGGTCGATCCAGTCATTGAGTGCCTTGGCCGCCAGGCCGCGCCCCACCGATTGCCGCTCACAGGCCCAGCCGGCTAGGTGATACATGTCGATGATGCGCGTTTCCGCGACCGTGCGATACCGGTCATCGGCTTGAAATCCCAACGCTTTTTGTAACAAGGCGACCTCCGGCAAGGGCGCGGTTTCTAGACCATCGCGGCCTGGAAGTCAAAACCACTCAAGCGCTTAAAGCCCTTGGGTATATTGCGTGCGGCCGTTGACATATTTGGCCGTCAATACCTGTTGCCGCATGGCGGGATCAAAGGAGATATGCACCCAGGTGCCTTCCTGGATCAGCTGGTCGAACTTGATGCCGGCCTTGACGATGGCGGCGCAGATCTGCAGCGGCGTGCCAAATTCCGGGCAGACGAAGTCGACGGCTCGGCCGGTCAAGTGGGCGCTGTTGCTGGCGCCCTTGACGGCATTGTTGAGCGCCGGCGAGCGATAGCCGCTGTCAACATGGATCGGGTTGCCAAGCAGAATGCGGATCGCGTCCATGTGCTGGGCCGTGTCGGTCAGGGCGCTGACGATGCCGGCCGATGGCGTATTGTCGATGCCAAGGCGCGTGGCGGTCGACGAAAAGGTCATTTCCGACAAGGTGAAATAACGGCTGATGGCGCCCGCCGCCGTGGTCGCGGCCGCCGCCACGGCCCCGGCAACCGCACCGGCCACAGGCGCGGCAGCGATCACCGCCGGCCAGACGGTCTTGGCCTTGGCCAGCCAGGTCTTGCGGTCGTCGAGGCCATTGGTGCCGCCATTGACCACCTTGGTGATGGCGACAATGTCGTCGGCGTCGGCCTTGGTGTTCAGGCTGTTCGACGCCCAGAAAGCGGCCGAGGCTTGGGCGGCGACCACAGCCTGCTCCAGCAGTTCCGGTTGATCGACCAAAGGCTGGCTGATCAGCTTGGCGTAGCTGGTGTAGTTGCTGCGGCCGGTGATCATGATGAAGCCACGGCCGCGATATTTGTAACCGTCGCCCGGATTGACGTTACCGAGATCGGCGCGATTGCCGTAGATGGCTTCGGCGATGGCCGACGGTCCGGCGGCGACCAGTTTCTGGGCATTGGCCAGAGTGCCGACGCGCTTCGGGAAGACCTTGACCAGGGTTTCCGGCTTGTAGTTCAGGTTTTCGACCAGGGCTTTGAAGCCGGCGCTTTCATGGGCAAGCTGGGCCAGGAAATGGGCGATGCGCAGGGGCGTGTTGATGTCCTTGGCGGCCATGGCCTGGTCGAGCGCCGGCGCATAATCGGCCGCCCGCGCATCATTGATGGCCGGGGCCAGTGCTTTCAAGGTCGCTGCCGTGACGGTCGCCATCGTCGATTGCCCCTCCCGGCTTAAGCGTCTCTGGGCCGGTCGTTGGGATCGATGCCGTTCACATTGTCGCCGGCCGACGCCGGCAGCGCGGCGGCGCTAACGCCCGAGCCGGGCTTATAAGGCAGCAACGTCTGGGTCTGGCCACCACTGTCGCCGGCCGATGGCGCAAAAGCAGCGACCAGGGCGCTTTCCAGGTTGGACGGCGGGGCGCCGCCGCCCTTGCCGGGCTTCAGGGTTGAACGCACCATCATCAGCTTGCCGAGCACGTCGAACCAGAAGGGCGCGCCGAGCGTCACGGCGAAGGCGGTCATCACCCAACCCATGAACAGCGACAGGGTGCCGGCGGCGGTGAACAGGGCGTTCTTGGTCGGGTCCTGGCCGCCTTCGTCATAGGCGTCGCGCACGTCCTGCCAGAAGGCCTCGATCTGGCGAAAACGATGGTGGAACCAGCCGAGAATCGTCGGCTTGTGCGTGTGCGCCGTTTCGCCCGCCGCCTTGCGCGCCTCCATCCTCTCCTGCCAGGCGACGCGCTTCTGATTGCCGTCGACGGCACGTGGCGGCGTCGGGAACAGCCGGTGCATGGCCGTGATGGTTTCCTTGTTCCAGCCGAGCGGCAGGCCAAGTTTTTCAAGCGGATCGGTCGGATTGATCTGGCCCGGCACATCAGCCGAGGCCTTGAAGGCGGCCTTGGCGGATATCGGGTCGGGCAGTGGCGCAGGTTGCGTTACCGGAGTTACCGGCGCTTCAGCCACCGGCACCGTGTCAGCCGCGGGTGCGGCGCGTGCCGTGTCGGCCGGATCGGTGGCGCCGCCGGGCGGCATGGCGGTTATGGCGTCGGGATTGGCGCGATAATAGGCCTCGGCCTGGAGCTCGACGGTCTTGCGAAGGGACGGGCTGCGCCACAGACTGTCGGCAATGACCACCGTGTTGACGTTGAGCACGATGCACGCGACCAAGCTGATCCAGAACAGGATGGTCTGGGTTTCCAGGCGATACCAGCCCGAGACGCGGTCCATGGTCGCGTTGAACCAGGTTTCCAAGAATTGCCGCGCCTTGTCGACGTCGCCGCCGGAATTGTGGATGGCGAACTGCACCATCTTGGCCAGACGGCGGTTGTCGAGGCCTTCGGCCGCCGCCAGGATACTTTGCGGATCGAGCGAGCCGGTAATCTGGCCGCCTTTTTCCGCCAGCATGTCAAGCACGACATAGGCGAAATGGTCGGACGGGATGTAGGACGGCAGCTTGCGGCCCTGCGAGAAGCCGCGCTTCGGCGGAATGGTGTACTTGCCGCGGTAAAGCGTCATGATCAGCGGGTGTTCGTAGAACCCCTTGAGTAATTCGTAGGCCGTGTTCTTGGCCTTGCCGCTCTTATCCTGCGGCTGATCGCACAGCAGTTCGACCAGACCCTTTTCAAGATTGCGGGCGCGGCTCTTGACGAAGCCTTCGAGCGCCTCGCGCCCGATGGTGGCGAGCGCGCTCATGAACAGGTAGACGAAGACCAGCCCTGCGGCTACGTCAACCGATTCCGGTATCAGCGTGTTCATACCCGTCCCCGTCCCTCGGCCGGCGCTTGACGGCCCTTCTGACCGTCATCATGCGCCCGCGCGGGAAGACGTTAACAAATATTAACCACAATTCAACCGGGCCGGTGCGTTTCGCAGCGTAAATTATCGGGCTGTGGCTTTTGCGTTCAGGTGCGCTTTGGCGCCCCCCTAGCCAACCAGATGCCGCTCAGAACCATGACGGCAATCAGCGCAAATTTCAGCGTAAAGGCCTCGTTCAGCAAGAGGATTCCAACAGCGGCGGTGATGACTGGGACCAGCAGTTGCGCCGCCCCGGCGGTGGCGACGTTGAGCTTAGGCAGGACCGCGTACCAAATGACGTAGCCCAGGCCGGACGTGACGGCACCGGACGCTATGGCCAGCCAAATGCCGTGCGTCGTGACGTGGGAATGGGGGAAAAAGAGCAGCAACAGGCAGGCCAAAGGCGCGGCGCCGATGAAATTGCGCGCGGTTCTGGGCACCGGATCGGTGGCGCCGCGTCCGAGCAGAGTATAGACGCCCCAGGCAATGCCGGCGGCTATCATCAAGGCGGCGCCGAGCAGGGGCGGCGCCGTGAGGCCGGGCATGAGCAGGATGGCCAGGCCGGCCAGTGCGATCAGCAGGCCCGTGCCTTCGCGGAGCGTCGGCGCGGTGCCCTGGATGGCGGCGAGAACGGCCAGCGTAATCTGCACGGTCGAGAACAGGATCAGCGCGCCGGTCGCGACACCTAACCGTACATAGGCGAGGGTAAAGGCTACCGCGTAGGCCAGCAAAGCGAGGACTCCGGGCCAATCGACACGTTTCGGCAGCATCTGCGCTGGCTTGCGCAGCATCAAGGCCGCAAGCACCAATGCGCCCGACACCAGCCGGATGACAACAAATGGTGCCGCATCCATGCCCGGCACAGCCAGGGCCATCTTGGTCAGCAGCGAATTACCGGCGAACGCCAGGATGGCCAGGGCCGCCAGCACAAAGGTCTTCAGAGCATCGGAAGTCATCCGGTGACGATCGCCGCATCCTTGCCCGGATGGGCCGCCGTTCCTGTGAAGCCCTCGTTCTTCAGGCCGGTCACATCCTCGGCCTGCAAGGCATGGGTGAAATAATCCGGCACGTTTATCCCCCACTGCACCGTGCAGTTCTTCAACATGATATTGTCGGCGTGGCGCAGCGAAATCCCGGCCGTGCCGTGGTTTTCGACGCCGTCCATCGCCGTGGTCGGACGGTTGTCGTAGACCCCGCCCGGATACTTCGTCCAGCGGTCGAAGGTCACCTTAACGTTGTCGAGCGTCACATTACGGATGCGGCTTTCGGCCGAGCCGCTAACGCGGATGCTGTTTTCCGCCTTGCCGGAAACGTTTTGCACCAGGATGTCGTGGATGGTGCCGATGGCGGCACCCGGCGCGCGCGGAATGGCGGTGAAGGAGATGGCCTCCCCCCGGCCCCACCACGGCGCCGAAAAGTAGCGCGAGGTGAAGGTGATATCGCGGAAGATGACGTTGTAGACGCTGCCGGCGTCGCGCAACTGGATGCACAGGCCGCGGCAGCCATTGACCACCGTGCAACGTTCGAACAGCACGTCATGGATGTCCTGCGTGGTCTCGGTGCCGATCTTGACGCCGGAATCCTGGGTTTCGAGCACGCAGTCACGGACGGTGATATTGCGCGACGGACCAAGGTCGTCGTGGCCCTTGGTTGCCTTGATAACGATGGCATCATCGCCGCAAATGATGTGGCAGTTGTGGATGTTGACGTCCTGGCAGTGGTCCGGATCGATACCGTCGCAATTGGGCACGTCGGGCTGGTTGTGAATTGAGATATGGCCAATGTCGACGCGCTGGCAGCCGAGCAGGTGGACGGTCCAGCTCGGCGCCTGCTTGAGCGTGATGTCGCGGATCGTCAGGTCCTTACAATTTTCCAGCACCACCAGCTTGGGGCGGAACTTCTTCGGCACCCACCATTCGCCGACGTCGTCGTAGTGGTCCATGAACTCCGGCGAACGGCCGTTGATCGTGCCGGTGCCGCTGATCGTCAGCTTGTCGGCGCCACTGGCGTGCAGAACGGCCTGGAGGTTGGCCGAGGCCATTGTCCCTGTGCTGCTGTCGCCATTTTTACTAGAATCTGGCGCGCCGTAATCGGCCGGATTGGTGCTGACCAGGATTTCGGCATTGCCTTCGAGATGGAAATCGATGCCGCCCTTGAGCTCGACTGGCGCCAGCAGATATTTCATCCCGGTACGGAGCTTCACCTGGCCGCCGGCTTGAGCCGCCGCGTCGACAGCCTTCTGCACGGCCTCAGTATCGAGGGTCTGGCCGTCGCCCTTGGCGCCGAAGTCATGGACGTCGAAAATCTTGGCGGCGGCTTGCGTCGACCCGGCGGCAAGCGCGCCCGCCGCTATCAAACCTAAGGATTGCCTGCGATTCAGCGGGTTCATTTTGACCGATCCTCGAAGGAAACGTCCCAGTCCTTTTCGCGTTTCGCCGTACCGTTAGGGCCGGTGATTTCGAGCGTCACGACAAATTGTCCGAGTTCGGAATATGTATGTATCGGGTTTTGTTCGGTCGAGGTCTGGCCATCGCCGAAATCCCATTTCCAGGCAGTGGCGCCGGTCGATTCATCCTTGAACGACACGATACGGCGATCGATGTCGACCAGCTTGAACGACCAATCGGCATAGATCGGCTTCTGGAACTTCGGCTCGAGCGGCATCAGCTTAAAGGCGCACAATTCCGAGGCCTGGCCGTACATCGTATGCTTGGGCGACAGGTTCCAGAAACCGCGCTTGCCGTTGGGCCCGTCGGAATCGATGATCGCCCAGGCCAGACCGATGATCTTGTTCTCGGTCAGTTGCGATTCGACCGATTTCTGCGGGCCGTCGGCTGAGGCATAGTCGAACGGCGTGATCCAGAATTCCATGATCAGCTTGCCCTTGCCGCCGGGCTTGAAATCGTAGCGATAGGCGATGTTGGAATAGGGCAGCCGCTTGATCCAGGCGGCTTGCGGCCCCCAGGCCATGGCCCAGTCCTTGTCGCCCGCCGGGGTGAAGATATGGTAGTTCTGCGCCTGATGGCCCTGGAAGTCGAACCAGGCGTCGCGCGGTGATATGTAACCGTAGGACGGCGGTGGCGCAGGCGGTGCAACCGGCGCGGGCGGGGCCGATGATCCGGATACGGATGGTTTCGGTGGGACGGGCGTAACGTCTGGATTGAAGCGGGCGATGAACGGCCCGCCCGAGCGGTCGCCATCGACGGCGATCTCGAAGATATCGCCTTTCACGCCGGGAACGTTGAAGTCCCAATAATCATCGGTGGCTTCGTAAAGAAAATAGAGGCGGTTCAGGCCCTTGACCCAGGCGACCTTGACCTTGACGTCGATGCTGGCCGGATCGGGTTTACGGCCCGATCCGTTGTCTGCGGCCAGTTTGTCCGTGCCAAT